>JABITN010000097.1 GCA_018700525.1 Opitutales bacterium | reverse complement strand
CTCATCGGTAGTTTTCAACCCCTAATTGTCTCAGTATGAAAGTATTCAATGCTCAGCTCATTTGCCTATTCTCGGTATTTATTTTTCTTGAGTGTGCAGTTCTGGTAGGAGCTGGTGACGGGTTGGTAAAGTATGAATCGCCTCATTCAAACGTGGCGTTCGAGCTTTTTCAGTTTCCGAAGGATGCGATACCTCGAATTGATGGCAATTTGGACGACTGGGACATGGTGCCGAAGCGTTATACTTACGGGTCTTCGCTATTGAATGATACGGAGGACGGGCATGGGACGGATATCGACTCAAAGGATATAGACGTGAACGTGACGCTCGGGTGGGTGAAAGGTTTGAACCGGATTTACATTCGCTATGAAGCCTATGACGATTATTGGGATTTCGGACGGTTCAATTCCAATGGTTATCTCAATGACATATTTGAAATCGTAGTAGACGGCGACATGTCGGGCGGTCCGTTCATTTTCAACCCACTTTTACTTCCCGAAGATAACCGAGATCGAAACGATCCCGCATTTCTAGAAAATCACTTTCGCTTCAGCGGAGTTCATGCCCAAAACTATCATTTCTATACTCCAATGGTGAACAATGCCTGGGTGCTGGTTTGGGGCAATCAGCATTGGATTTCCGAGTTTCCGCATTCGAATTACGCTTACTCGTATGATTTTGAGCACGGTGAAAGTGGTAGTTTAGTATTGGAATGTTGGATAACGCCTTATGATTACGCTCCATACGATCGCCCGGAAGATGCGGTGGTTTCTCAGTTGAAGGAAAATGAGCGTATTGGTTTTTCTTGGTCGATCTTGGATTTCGATGGGGGCAAGCGTGATGGACATTACAATCTCGCTCACGACGTTCGTATGGTGAAAGATGCGTCGTTTTTGCTGCCATTTAAGTTGGCACCGTTGGAACGCTCGCTTCAGCCGAATTTACTAGCGGAATGGACCTTTAAAGTCTTGAACATGGAAGAAGGAATAGTTGCGTTTCAAGACGAGTCGATTGGAAAAATCAAAACCTGGAATTGGGATTTTGGCGACGGCAAGCGCTCGAGCGAGCCAAGCCCTATCCATCAATTCGACAAAGGCGTGCGTAAGGTAATTACTTTGGAAGTGAGCGATGAAAAGGGCTCATCGAAACGTACCCGTTATTGGGAGGTCATGATTAAATAGTCGATCAGTCTTCGTCTGTTGTCGAAAGCTTGTTTAGAAGAGCGGAGCAAGTTTTGAAATGGCTAGCCAAGCGCCGGCAATCAGTAGTCCAAGGGCGGATATCCAAAGGAAAATATCCCAAGTTCGGCTGGGCTTGAGCGCTGGGATTGCGTGCTTGTAGCGAAAGTAAATCGCGGCAAACCCGAGCATTGGGAGCATGAAGGACTGCATTGTGCCTGCTAGAAGAATGAGTTGCTTGGGTTTCGGAATGAAACAAAAAATGACGAAGCTGATGAGTGGGAAGAACAGGCAAAGGCCTTTGACCCATTTTCGATTGGCTTCTGGCGATGATCGTCTCCAGCCGAATATGACAAGCGCGTCTGCGAATACACGGGCCTTGCTGGCGTTGGTGACGAAGAAAGTTGAGTAGAGAATGACGACGGCAGCCACGAGAAAGAGGCCAACTGCAGTTTCGTTGAAGACTGGTTCGTACATGGCGGCTAGAGTCCGGATCATGTCCATCCCTTGTGGGTGCAGACCAGATCGTCCGAGCACGCTTGCTCCGAGCAGATAGAAGATTACGGTTGAGGTTGTGTAAACGACCATCGAGCACCAGGCATCCCAACGCAAAACCCGTAGCCATCCTCGGGCTCTTTGGTTCCAGGCTTCGCTATCCTCTCGGGGACCGATGAAGGAGGCGTATCCTTTTTCTAAGCACCAGTACGGGTAGAATACGAGTTCGCCGGCTGCCACTCCAATAATGCCGAAGGTCGCTAGGGCCGTAACGACCGGATCGAGTCCTTCCCTCTTGGGCGGTAGACCAAAACTCAAACCTTGTTTGAAGTCCAGCCAGGTTACTGCCCAGACTGGGTTTAATTGGAGGAGTATTAAATTTACGAGTGTGAGCAGAGTGAAGCCAGCGACGAGAACGGTGACGACTGTTTCGATCATTCCGTAACGACCGAAATAGAGAATAATCGCTGTACCAACCGATATGATAAGGGCCCAAGCGTAGGGGTCGATCCCTGGACTCGGAAGCGCTTTGCTAGGTTGAGGGGCGGTTGTGTTGAGGATCTCTTCGGAGGCGATTGGTTCTGTGTTTGCAAGTAAGTCGACTTTCGCCAATTGAGCTTGAATGTTTTGGCCGACGGCATCGTTAAAGGCTCTTCCTTCTTCGGTTATGGGGGCGGCAATGGAGAGGGCTTGGCCAACGCCGCCGATAATTCCGCCCATTTGTCCGGTACTGGTAACGATCATGCAAAGCCAAAACCAAGCGATCCAGTGAGTCCCGCCCGGTTTCCAACCCGGTAGAACGGTAATTCCCCGCAAGGTGGTCTTGCCGGTAAGGATTACGTAGCGCCCGAGTTCGACCTGAACGAATACTTTAATCAGGCAGCCGATAATGATCAGCCACATCAGCCAGAAACCTGCTTCGGCTCCAGTGGCGGTTGTAGCTATCAATTCGCCGGAGCCTACGACTGCGCCAGCGACAATTAGGCCAGGGCCGAGTTCTTTGGCTATTCCTTTAGCGCTTGTTGGTGCTGGACGAATTCCTTTGTTGGGCGTGTCTGTATTCAAAGAATGACTATAGTTATTCGGGTTTTAAACGTGTCGAATGGAAGCGTTTTGTCGGGTGGGGAGGGCTCGTTGATCGCCTCCATTGCGTTGTATTGCAAGACTAACCTGTAGCGAGATGATGAGACCTGATCGATATTGGATAGAGACTGGCTTTTTTTAGAAAAGCCAAGCACCCGGGAATACTAGGTTTAGCGAAACCTTAAAGACGATAGCGATCGCTGTCGTAACTCCGGCGGCGATTAGCGAATCCGAAAGTAGCGTTTTGGTTTCCAGAAATTCCTCGTCGATTCCGTATCGGCCGATTTGTAGCATGGCTACGAGATAAAAGAAGGAGGAAACGAAGTAGCCAATGTTGGAGATGCAAATGATGTATAGTCCGATCCCGGCGATCATGGTCCAGGTCCGGATCTGAGATTTGGTTTTGGATTCTCTCGCTTGGGAGCTCGTTGGTTTCAATCGTCGTTGTACGAGGCAAGCGAATGCTAGCCCGAACAGGGAGGCGCAAACGAGTTTTGGATACGTATCGAAAGGTTTTACGAGTCCGTTTGCTTCTTGCAAGAAGACGAGAGCAATGGCCGCAATCACGACGAGGAATAGATCGATGATCGAGAAACGGAACTGCAATTGGGTTTTAGTCATTGTCGATTCCTTTGGCGAAAGCTTTAGCATGGCGTGTTTTGCGTTCGACGTAAATAGCGCCGAATAAGGTAAATACGCATAGGGCGAATAACCCTAGACTGATTGGTCGACTCATCGCGAAGTGGATTAGACTCGTTTCGCTTTCGGCCATTTGCAGGCTTTGGCCAAGTCCTTTTTCGGCGATAGGTCCGAGGACCAAACCTAAAGCCATGGGACCGATTGGAATTTTTAGCTTGAGCATGGCGAAACCGAGAACACCCATACCAAACATAACCCAGACGCCGTAGATATCGTAGGACGCGGCATAGGCTCCGACGATGCAAAGAGCGATTACGCTAGGTCCCAGGTAGGTGTTGGGGATGAGCAGAACTCGAGCGGTCAGTTTGACCATGTAGATACCAATTCCGAGAAGCAGAATGTTGGCTACGATGAGCGAAGCCATAAATGCGTATGCAATGTCGGAGCTATTGGTTAGCAGCCCCATGCCCGGTTGAATGCCGAAGGACATGAGCGCTCCCATGATGACTGCGGCATTTACGTTTCCAGGAATACCTAGGCCCATCATTGGTACTAGGCTACTGGATACTTGGGCGTTGTTTGCCGCTTCCGAGGCGAGTACCCCTTCGATCGCTCCATGGCCGAACTGGCTAGGATCCTTGGAACTGCGACGCGCTTCGTTGTAGGAGATGATCGATGCGATTGCTCCTCCAGCTCCTGGGAGGATACCAACGATGCTGCCAATGATGGAACTTCGCAGGAGAGTGAACCATGCGACGCCTATTCTCCGAGCGATCAGAGCGAGTACCCCCGGTTCTGCTCGGTAGTGAGCGATGTGGCTGCTTTTTAGCTCAAGGATATTCATCGCTTGGGAAAGGGAAAATAATCCAAGCAGGGCTGGTATGATTTCGATTCCCGAGATGAGCGGGTAGATGCCGAAGGTGAATCGAACATCACCCGAAACGGGGTCTTGTCCGACCAAGGAAAGCAGGAGGCCAATGAAGGCACTGAGCAATCCGCGTAATACTTGGCCTTCCGAAATGGCGGCAACCGCGCAGAGTCCGAGGCAAGCGAGGCCGAAGAATTCCGGTGGACCGAATTTTAGCGACAAATTTGCGAGCGGTTCGAAAGCGGCTATGAGTATGAAGGTGCCGAAGAGCCCGCCAATAACGGAAGCGAAGAGGGCTGCGTAGAGCGCCCGGTCGGCTTTCCCTTTTTTGGTGAGCGGGAAACCGTCGAATGCAGTCGGGAGGGAAGAAGGCGTTCCGGGTGTATTGAGAAGGATCGCCGAATTGGCTCCACCGTACAATGCTGCTGTATAGATGGCTCCTAGCATGCTAAGCCCGATAACGGGACCGAAGCCATAGGCTATTGGAAGCATTAGCGATATTGCCATAACCGATGAAAGCCCAGGGAGAGTGCCGACGACGATACCTCCGGTTATGGCCAGACACATGACCAGAATCGTCTGGAAATTCAATATGTCGGAAAAGCCTGATAGGAGTTGTTGCATGCGTTCGAATGTCGCTAGAAACTCAGGCTAAAGCGCTGAGCTACGACCGAGGTTTTCTTGGAGCTTTTGCTCATTTTTCTACATTTCATATTTCTCGATCATCAATTTAGCTCGTTCGCTGAACGCCGCCAGTTCTGCTTCGATACGTTTGCCATCGGTCCAAATGGGGTCGTTGCCGGATGTTTGCATTTCGGTTATAAAGGACTCGTTCGCGCAAATTGCACTGAGACCTTTTCTTAGGATTTCGAGTCTCGTTTCGCTAATGCCTGTTGGGGCGAGGAACACGCGGCCAGTACCTGAATTCATCGGTATACCTTGCTCATTCATGGTCTTTGTATTCGGAATTCTGGGATGTTTTAATTTGCCAGCGACCCCTAAGAAGCGAACCCGATCTATGGAGCCGAGGAAGGGCGCTAGTCCGGAGATACCGACATCGACTTGTTCGCCGAGCACTGCAGTTGCGAGTTCGGATCCACCAGCAAAGAGTACTACGCTGACATCGATGGATTCCTGGTGGAGCATCGCAAGGGTAGCGAGATGGGTGCCGCCCTTGGGCTGGGCTATGCCGAGTCGTAGCTTACCTGGACGTTTTCTAGCATCGTCAAGAAATCCCTTCATGTCGGCGTAGTGAGTATCTGCTTGAGCTGCGAAGACATTCGGATCGAAGGCGATTTGGCCGATGATCCTGAGGTCGTTTAGTTCGTATTGAGCGGCCCCGGTTAATGGGCCTAGGGCAAGGTCAGGGGTGTTGTAGGTCGCGACCGTGTATCCGTCTGCTCGTGACTGGGCGAGATAGCCGACGCCTAAGTGACCCCCTCCGCCGGTCTTGTACTGGAAAATAAATTCTCTACCGAAGACTTCTTCCGTAAACGCATTGACGGCTCGAGCAATTCGGTCGCTTCCACCTCCTGGTTTGAAGGGAACGATAATGGTTATCGATTTGCCTGGGTAGATTTGTTCGGGAGCGTTGTTTCCCGTGAAGCGATCGATTATGCCAATCGTAATCGATAGAATTCCTAGATAAATAAGGAGTCTGTAGAGCTTTTTTAGCGTCATGAATCTTCGGTTACGAAGGTGGCATTTTCGCCGGGGACAGGAGAATTTATAAAAGTCCCTTGTCCAAGGACTGCCTCGCGCCCTCCGTAGGATGCTATCAATTTGGCCTGATCCGCCTTGGCTCGCTTGTTCGTTTCTTCGGGGTCTAGATAGCTTCGGAGTTCCGCTTCCATCATCGCTCGCGTGTTGGCGCTTGCTGGATCGTTGGCGAGGTCGCGCTCTTCCATTGGGTCGTTGTCGATATCGTAAAGTTGGATTGGCGAATCATTTCCGACGTAATAGATCAGCTTGTAGGTGCCTTTTCGAACCATGTACCACGCGTTATTGGAGGCGACTGCATGGTATTCGCTAATCACCGACCGCTCGCTCGCTTCGCTCGTGAAAAGCGGATTAATGGATTTTCCGTCGACGCGGCTTTCCTGGGAGCTATTTTCGCCGGTCACCATTTCGATTAAAGTTGGATGGAAATCGACTAGGGAGACGGGAGCCTTGATCACCTGATTGCTGGGAATTTCGGGTCCTGAAATGATGAGAGGAATGGCTGCTGAGTCTTCTAGCATGGTGAACTTTCCATAGAGTCCGCGTTGGCCCAGGCTTTCTCCGTGATCGGAGGTGTAGATGACGCGTGTATTGTCGCTAAAACCATTTCGATCAAGAGCTTCGAGCACTTCGCCCACGCGATCGTCCATCGTATTGACAGAACCGTAATAGGCAGCCGAGATACGGTGGGTCTCTTCTTCGGAAAAGGGTGTGTCGATTTCCAATACGCGCCGCAATTCATTCAAGGCAGGATGGTCGGACCATTCGTCGGCCTTTCCTCTGTATGGACCTTCGATTTCTTTGGAGTGGTAGTAATCAAAATGGTCGGTGGGAGCAGTATAGGGAGGATGGGGACAGGTGAAGGAAACGAAAAGGACCCATGGCTTGTCGTTTTTCGCGGTCGATGCGGAGTCTAGCCATTGGCAGGCGGTGTCTGCGATGTCTTGATCGTAGTTTAGGTAGCTTGAATCTCCGGGACCGGCGGCAGCGATTGCGTCGTGGTTTCCAGTCCGAACGGGAATGTCGGAACGTAGGCTCGATTGAGGGTCGCCTTTTCCGTCGACTACGTTGAGCGGGATGTGATGGACGCTGAAACCGTCCGAGTCTTTGTCGTCCCGATAGTGAAGCTTGCCGATCGATTCGACGTGATGGCCACGGTCGATAAGCTCGTGTCCCCAGCCGCGGACGGCGCCGTCGTAAGGGTGGGCGTTGTCCCAGTATCCATTTCGATGAGTGTATTTTCCGGTGGCGAAGCAAGCTCGCGCGGGCACGCAAATTGGGGACGGAGTGTACGCGGAGTCAAATCTGGCTCCGCGATTGGCGATCGAATCGATATTCGGAGTTCGTATGACTTCGTTGCCATAGCAACCTGTTATATGTCGGGCGTGTTGGTCCGACATGATTAAGAGGACGTTTGAGGGAGTCATTTAAGGAGAGGAAAGGTTTATGCGTTTAGCTTTGATGGTGGGACTTCGAAGAATAGCCCGCCGCTTGAATGATTTTCTCCTTAAGATTGGGACTTTCTCTGCGCGGCAAAGGTACAGTTGCTTTGGATACGCAAGCCTTCGGGGCTATTGGTTAGAGAGTGGGGGTATGTAGCTGGCATTCTTGTAGATTGAAGTGAATGTTTTCGGGGGGCATTAAGGAATCGACGCTACGATCGAAGAGGTTGCTCGCAATGCAATTCAACATGTTTGATGATTTATCAATATCTTGGAACGAAACCGTTGAGAAATTGACATGAAGCGATCAACTCGGAATCGATCTTAAAAAGAGCGAAAAGCCTAGTCGTAGGCCTTGAATTTGGATATTTTACTTGGTCCCTCTTTAATTGGGATTCAGTTGCGTTTATGCGGGAGCTGTTGGCCTACGCTGCGAGATTGTTCTCTGCCTGTGTGGGGCAAGCGTCAGTTCTACACGTGAAAATCCTGCTTGCAAAGTGTCAGAGCTGTTTGATGTTCGTCCTCTCTCCGTTTTTGTTTTTGACGTTTGGAAGCATATGTTTGGTTTGATTGGGTTTTCCCGCACTGAAGCTCCCCGCACTGATTATGACAAATCTCGTTTTTCTTTTATTCCTCGTTCTTATCAGTTTGAATTCTTCGTTTGGAGCAGACTCGCGGCCGAGTGTAATTATCCTTCTAGCGGATGACCTCGGCTATGGCGATGTAGGGTTTAATGGGAGCGACATCGCGACTCCAAATCTTGATCGAATTGCCGATCAGGGGGTTCAATTGGAGTCGTTTTATGCCTGCCCCATGTGCACGCCCACGCGGGCGGGCTTGATGACGGGGCGTTATCCGCTGCGTTTTGGCTTAATGCGCTCGGTTATTCCTCCGCAGCGCGATTATGGGCTTGATCCAAGCGAAGAGACTTTGGCTGAAGTTTTCGAGCAAGGCGGATACAATCACCGGGGCGTAGTCGGCAAGTGGCATTTGGGGCATCGGCGTATTCAGTGGTTCCCGACAGAACAGGGGTTTACTTACTTCGTCGGCTGTCTGAATGGAGCGATCGATTATTTTACTCATGAGCGTAATGGGGAGTTAGATTGGCACCGGAATCTTAAGCCTCTTGATGAGGAAGGATATTCGACAGATTTGATCGGTGAGGCGGCTGTTGATTTTATTGAGGGCGTTCCGAGCGATGAGCCGTATTTTCTCTACGTTCCTTTCAATGCGCCGCATTCTCCGTTTCAGGCTAAGGAGTCGGATCTTGAAAAGTACCCGCATCGAAAAGGGAATCGTCGGATTTACGCGGCGATGGTCGATTCGATGGATCAGGCGGTTGGAAGGGTTCTTGGAGCGGCCCACGCTCGCGACGATTGGGAAAACACCTTGGTGCTTTTCTTTAGCGACAACGGAGGCGTAGCGAAAGTTGCCAGCAATGGCGAAATGCGAGGAAGCAAACTGACTCAGTACCAAGGAGGCGTGCGGGTCGCTGCCGCGGCTTATTGGAAGGCGGGTGGGATTTTAGGCGGCAAGCAAATAAGCGAGCGTATGGGATACATTGATGTGCTACCAACGATAAGAAAGGCGATCGGGCTGGAGGCGCCGCCACTCAATACTTTGGATGGAATTGACGTCTTGGATGCAATGCGGGGCAACGCGAAGCTGGATGATCGATCATGGTTCACTTATATGGATCAAAATGACGACCGAATGGAGCGGGTTGCCGTGAATCGAGACAAGTGGAAATTGGTGGCGACTCGTTCTGCGCCAGATTCTGAGAAATCGGAGTCGAAACTGGAGCTGTTTGAAATAGATGACGATCCCTTCGAGAAATTGGATGTTTCACGAAGGAACCCTGAAGTAGTCGACGCGCTTTCGGCCGAATTGGATCGGTTTTTGACTCTAAAGTCGGATCGTCAGATCATTCGATTCCGAGCTGGGGCTCAGACCACGCCGGCCATTCCGAAATGGACGCCGTCGCAATAGGCGAAGATATTCACTGTCCCCGCCTCGTTTAAGGGCTTCTTTCCGGGGCTCGATTCGCGAAGAGGGGGGGCGTTTGGAAGTACAATTGCGACAATTGGATTGCGAAAAGTCCATTTCGACCGAGAATTTCGGAATTAGCGTTAGAGCTTTTGGCGTTATCCTTCATCGGAATATGCTTATCTATTTATGAAATTAGGTTTAAGAACCCCTCTTTTGTTGGCAGTAATCGTTAGCTGTTTTAGTACCGCGCATGCAGTCGATAGTCGCCCGAATATCGTCTTTCTCATGTCCGACGATCAGAATCTTTATTCCATGGGGTGTTATGGAACGCCCGACGTGCAAACTCCAAATCTGGATCAGTTGGCGAATGAAGGGATGGTTTTCGATCATCATTACGATACGACCGCGATTTGCATGGCCAGTCGGGCGAATGTGATGACCGGAATGTATGAATACAAGAACGGGACCAATTTCGAGCATGGCAATATGATGCAGCCGACTTGGGAGCAGACCTATCCGATGTTGCTTCGGGAAGCGGGTTACTCGACTGCGTTTGCGGGGAAATTTGGTTTCGAAGTGTCTATGGCTCCGAAGGTGAAAGGCCGTTTACCGGAAGATGATTTCGATCGCTGGGGAGGTGGCCCGGGACAGACTTCTTACGAAACGAAGAAAAATAAGTCTATGGCGAAGTATGCGGACGAGTACCCGCATTCGACTTTATCGTACGGTGCGTTCAGTCGCGATTTCATAACGGATGCCGCTAAGGGCGATCAGCCTTTTTGTTTATCGATCAGTTTCAAGGCCGCGCATCGGCCGACGACTCCGGATCCGAAGTTCGATGATGTCTACAAAGGTAAGACCTTTACGAAACCCGGCAACTATGGGCGTGAATTCTCAGAGCATTTCGCGGAGCAGAGCAAGCAAGGGCGACAGTATGTACGCTTCGAGGAGTGGAACTACAGCGATGAGTATGATGAAGTAATGGCGATCTACTATCAGCAGATTTATGGAATCGATGTCGCCGTGGGAATGATACGCGACGCCTTGGATAAGGCCGGCGTGGCGGACAACACGATTGTGATCTATACCTCGGACAACGGCTTTTTCTGCGGAGCTCATGGTTACGGTTCGAAAGTACTTCCTTACGAAGAAGCTTCTCGTGTTCCGCTTATTATGTACGATCCACGTCACAAAAACAGCGGTCGCCAATTGCGAAGCGCTGCGTTGACTGGCAATGTTGACTTCGCGCCTACAATGTTGGAGCTAGCGGGAGTGCCGATTCCAAGCGAGATGGATGGACGTAGCCTAGTGCCTCTTTATGACGATCCTCGTTCCGAAATTCACGAGTCGTTGACGCTTATTAATGCTTGGGGTCCGATTTCCGCTCAGAGTCTCTCAGTGGTAACCAAGGATTGGAAATACATCTATTGGCCTTATGGAGGTGATGGAATGAAGCCTACGGAAGAAATGTACCATTTGGCGGAAGATCGAATGGAGTTGGTGAATAGAGCTGTTAAGAATCAGCACCCGGAAGTGCTGAAGGAATTGAGGGGCGAATACGATAAGGCAGTTCGCTCTTGGCGGAATGACGCAGTAGACTACAATAATTATGAACCTTATGGCGATTACTACGATCGGACGATTTCATGGAGTAAAAAATCTGATCGGTTGCCTAAGTAAGTGAAGAATAGCAGCTCTCCGTGCTGCTGCTTCGTGTCTGCGACGCGAATAAAAAGGAAGATCTATATCAATGAAGCGAAATTTTGAATACATTGATCGTCGTGCGTTTTTGCGGGGTTGCGGAGCGTCGATCGCTTTGCCCTTTTTGGAATCAGTCGCGAAACCTTCGCAATTGTTGGCTGCTGTGGGCAAAGCGAAGGAGCCGATGCGGATGGTTTGCATTGGATTGAACTACGGGCTTTATCCGGTTGATTTCTTCCCGAAGGAAACGGGTAGGGATTACGAGCTGCCGAAATTACTGAAGCCGTTATCCAGGATGCGGGATGAGATCACTGTGTTTTCTCATCTCGATCATCCCGGCATCAAAGGTGGGCATGAGGCAGTCCATACGTTCCTGTCTGGCATCATGGCGGATGGGTCGAAGGCGATGCCTGAGCGCAATATTACGATGGACCAGAAAGCGGCGGAGTTTTCGGGGGTAGAGACGCGTTATGGATCGATGCAGATTGGAATCGGCGGAGGTGGGCTTTCATGGACGCGTAACGGGGTGGCGATTCCTCCAGTGACGCGCTTGCAAACGCTGTTCGACGCTTTATTTTTGGAGACTTCGGAATCTAAGCGTCGGCGCATGTCGGAATCGTATAAGCTGAACAAGAGCATCCTGGATGTCGTGCATGAAGATGCGGCGGCATTGAAAAAACGAATCAGCCGAAATGATCTGGATAAACTCGACGAGTATTTCACTTCGATTCGCGAGGTAGAGGATCGATTGATTCAGTCGGCATCTTGGCTGCGAACACCAAAGCCCAAAGTCGATTACCGTCTTCCGCAGTCGATGCCGGACAATTTCTATGAGGAAGTTCCGGTTTTCTACGAATTGATGAAGCTCGCGTTGCAGACTGACTCGACACGCGTAATTAGTTGTGGAATCGATGGTTGGAATGGCGATTCGGGTTTGCCGGGAGTGAGTCAGGGTTACCACTTTTTGACGCATCACGGGCATGATGCAGAGCGATTGAAACAGCTTTCGATTATCGAGTCGTTTCACATGCGAGAATTCGCTCGTTTTATCGAGAATTTGAAAAACGCTCAGTCATTGGATGGTTCATCGCTATTGGAAAACACGATGGTGCTGGCGGGCAGTGGAATGGGAAATGCGAGTTCGCATTCGAATCGAGACCTGCCGTTGATTTTGGCAGGCGGGGGATTTCGGCACGGGGAGCACAAGGACTATCCTAAAAAAGGAAATCGGCAAACGCCGGCCTGCAACCTGTATGTATCCATGTTGCAACGTTTTGGGTTGGAAATTGATGAGTTCGGAACGAGTACAGGAACGCTCGAAGGGTTAGTCTGAAATGGAGAGTGATTTAATAGCGGGAGGAAGCGCGGAGCGACGTTTGTTGCGATTATATCTGGCTGCAGGGACCTCTGTGTTCGTGTTTGGCAGTTTCGGTTTTGCTAAGGACTTTTCTGTATCAGTTGATTCGCAGCTTTTTATCAAGGAGCATTGCGTTGAATGCCATGGTGAGAAGAAGCAGAAAGGCGATAGGCGTTTCGATGGTTTAGGTATCGATTTTTCAGATGAGAACACTGCTTACGATTGGCAGGAAATTCTCGATATGATTAATCTGGGCGATATGCCTCCCGAGGATGAACCAAGACCGCCGGTCGAGGATACGCTTGAGATTGTCGATTGGATTTCGGGCGAGTTGGAATTGGCGTATGAACTGCATGGGTCGTCTGAATCCGCTGGTCTGCGACGACTCAATCGTCATGAATACCTAAACACGATCCGCGACCTTTGCGGATTGAATATTCAATCCTTTGACCCCACTCAAAGCTTTCCACCGGATGAACGTTTTGAAGGTTTCGAGAATATCGGCAGCGAATTGGTTTTATCGGACTATCTTCTGGAGCGTTATCTTGAAGCGGCTTCGGCAACGATTGAAAAGGCGATTGATTTCGGAGCTCAACCAAGCGGTATCCGTGAACTGTTTACGCCGGATGACCTGACCGATCGGACTTTTCACTTCAGGCCGCAGGTTTGGTTTGAGATCAATGTAGATGGAAGGTATCTCGACGTCGGACATGGCGATACGAAATCGTATCGTGTCTATGCCGATCGATTTTCTGGTGTGCCCGCGGATGGGTTTTATATGATTCGGATTCGTGCAGCGGGTGTCGGTCGAGTGCACCCGTACGACACTGATCTTCTAGGAGTCGACCCAGAAGAGCCCATCAAAATGGAAGTAATGGTTACGGATCCAGCTGTCGGATACCCTGGGCGCCGCTACAATGCATCGGATCGCATCGTAGCGACAATTCCGCTTGAGGATGACGATGTGGAAGTCTACGAGGTTCGTGCTTGGATGGATAAAGGGTTCGTGCCGATTATTCGATACGCCAATGGCCCTCAGCCGATAAAGGGAGTACTTTCGAAAATTGCCCAGAAGTACCACCTCGACGTAATGCCGAGCAATTGGCGAGACGGCGTTGCCGCGAAGCCTTCGGAAAATCAAGAAATCTATTTTTCGGATGTTTATGCGGGTCCCCGTATTCGACTTTACGATTATTCGATTGAAGGACCAGAAGCTGCAGCTTGGCCGGTATTAAGTCATCAGACTATTATCGGGAAGGCATCGAAAAAGGCTGATCAAGTCGACGTGAATTCTCTTGTGGAGGGATTTGCGACCAGGGCCTTTCGTCGACCTGCGCGGGGAACTGAAGTTGAACGCTATTTCCGCTTTTATCAAAATCGCCTAGCAATGGGAGAGAGTGCGGAAGTGGCGATTAAGACTACGTTAAAAGCTATTCTCAGCTCGCCCAATTTTCTTTACGCCGAAGCGCCGTTGGACGAGTCGGCTATCGGCAGCGAAGTGGAGTTGGCTAAATTAAAGCAATACGCGATTGCGTCACGTTTATCCTACTTCTTGTGGAGCTCTATGCCTGACGACCATCTGTTCGAGGCGGCGGAGCGAGGCTTACTAACTCAGGAGAATGAATTGCGCGATCAGACTTTGCGGATGCTTGAAGATCCGAAGGCGCGGGCTTTTGTCGATCGCTTCACGGATAGTTGGCTGCATTTGAATGATCTAGGCTCTATGCCTCCGGATTCGAAGAAATTCAAAGTGTACCATGATCGTCAGTTGAAATCTTTGATGAAGGAAGAAACGAGGCTCTTCTTCGAGGACATCTTGAAGAATAATCGAAGCATCGATTCGTTTATCGATTCCGATTTCGCTTATCTCAATCGTTATATGGCCGACTTGTACGGTATTGAAGGTGTGAGTACGGATGAGTTTAGACGTGTTGATTTGCCTAAGGATTCGCCTCGTGGAGGCGTTTTGGGGCAGGCTAGCATTTTGACCACGACATCCAATGGGGTTGAGACTTCGCCGGTCGTAAGAGGTATTTGGGTGCTGGAGAATATTCTCGGTACGCCTCCTCCGCCACCTCCAGTTGACGTTGAACCATTGGAACCGGATGTTCGTGGCGCGACGACCATACGAGAGCAATTGGCGAAGCATCGAAAGGTTGAGACCTGCGCTGAGTGTCATCGGAAGATTGATCCGATCGGTTTTGCATTAGAGGGTTTTGACCCAATCGGAAATCTGCGTCGAAATTACAAGAATGATGCAGGGAAGGCCTTTCGAAAAATCGATACATCGGGAAAATTGGTTGGCGGTGAAACGTTTGAGGGTATCGACGATTTGAAGGATTTGCTTCTCGAGAGAAAGGATCAGTTCGCTCGGTGCCTTGTGGAAAAAATACTCACGTATTCATTGGGTCGCGAACTCGGATTTGGCGATAGACCTGCTGTCAACGCCTTGACAGAAGAATTGGCTGATCGCGGTTACGGCTTGAGAGATTTAGTTGAGTTGGTCGCGACGAGCGAAATCTTTAGGAAGTAGTTAGAAGTTGTATGAAAATTCTATTATTCTGGCTTTTAGTTTTGTGGCTAATTCCAAGCTCTTTAGCATTGGAACCATTAATTTCTCGAAAGGGCGCTTTGCTGTTCGAAGATCGCTTTGAGACCCCGGAGCCGAGACCTGAGTGGAAGGCATTGCATGGTACTCGGTGGCAGGTTGAGGGTGGGGTGTATAAGGGAGTTCCTTCGACAAAGGAATTTCAAGCGAGTCGCGACAATCACACGGGAGCGACCCCGAGTATGAAGTTGGTTGTACCGGCTCGCGAATGTATCCTGGAAATGTCGATAAAGATATCTGGAAAACTGAACGCGGCGCATATCGGATTCAATGAAGGTACGACTGCTGAGACTACAGGGCATATCTTTAGGATGATCGTTGGGACGGAATCCGGGACTGCTTTGCAGAAGGACCGAAATTCTCAGCTGAAAGGCGATAAGGATCAGATGTTGGACCTTTCCGATTGGAAACCGAAACGGGATGAGTGGTTCACTGTAATGCTTGAAACGCAAGGCGATGAGGTCGTGGCTCAGATCAAAGACGGTCCAACGCTTGTCATGAAAAACGCTCGTTTGGACGTGCCTAAAGCTTGGGGGAATTTGAAAGCTCGGGGAAAGGAAGGTTCGTTGGCTTACGATAATGTCCGCCTTTGGGAAGCGTTGCCTCTGAAGGCATCGAATGAAAACTGGAAGAAGCGGACGATTGTCGATTCAGTGAAGGGTTTTATCAACTCTGTTGTCTCGGATGATTTCGATGGGGATGGTTACCGCGACGCGATTGCTTCATATGAAGGCAAAGTCGTATTGTTGCGCGGTCCCAATTGGGAGCCGCAATCGATTCATGAATTCAAGCGTGGCCAGTCTCGAAATCAGCCAAGGGCGGCGTGTATCCATTCCTGCCTTATGGATGTGGACGGGGATGGCGATCGTGATTTCGTTGGATCCAACAATACGGTGTTTTGGTTGGAATGCCCGGATGATCCGTTTTCCGGGGAGCCTTGGGTGTACCGGACCGTTGACGATGAGATACTCGGTACCCATTGCTTAATTACGGGTGATGTGAATGGCGATGGACGAATGGACCTGATTGCGAATTCTTTTCAGACTTCACCTAAGACAACGGTTTCTCAATCGATAGTTTGGTTGGAGACGCCACGCGATTTAGATGAGTCAAGTTTGTGGACACGGAATGTCTTCGCTGTGGGCGATGCTCCTGGAGGATCGCATTACATGGGAATGGGCGATGTTGATCGCGATGGCCGTCCGGAGATTTCCGCAGGCGCGAAAGGCGGCATCGCCTTTGAGGGAGGTCAGTGGTTTGCTTATTGGAAGCAACCTAAGGAAGCCCGTGGTCCGTGGGAGAAACGGTTATTGGCGGATCGGCAACCAGGAGCGTCGAACATATTGCCGGGCGATTTGGACGGAGATGGGCAAGCGGATTTCCTTGCATCGCGAGGGCATGGGGTAGGTTTGCTCTGGTTTCGCGGTCCGGATTTCGAGGCGATTGAGATCGATGAGAAAATTGTCGGTCCTCATAGTCTGATCCTTGAAGATCTCGATGGCGATGGTGACCTGGATGGAGCGGTTTGCGGTCGATTCGAGACAGGCACGGTCGCCTGGTACGAGAATGATGGGAAAGCGCGTTTCACCAAGCATGTGATCGATGTGAATCAGGGTTCCTATGATATGCGTGCGGAAGACATGGACGGAGACGGTGATTTGGATTTTCTCATCGCTGGTCACTGGTCGGCCAACGTTGTTTGGTACGAAAACGCAGCGAAATAACCGTTGATTCGGTTGGGTAGAGCTATACCGTTGTTACGCGGATTACTGTTTAACGAAGGAGTGGGATTCTCTACTTAGAGCTTAGGCTTAAGTTCATTAGAAGATGAATCCCGCATGGGAATGGTTGATGCGAAAAAATCAAATGGTTAAGGAAGTTGTGGATCAGGTTGGCTTTGATTGGCCGTATTTTTTTTCGGAGTTTCTCCGAAACAATGTGCCTTTAATTCGAACAATCGCTGAATAGGAAGATTATTCTTCGTCCCCTTGTCTTGTTCTGTTTTTTATGAAAGCTCGTTGTCTGAGGGCCCGAAATTGGTCAAACATATGAATCATCGATTGCCTAAGACTACCTCGTTTTTATTTGTTTTGAGTCTTTTTGTTGGAGTGAGCATTGCTTGTTTTGGAAATGGCGTGAAACCGAATATCCTCTTCATCTTCGCGGATGACCAAAGCTACGAGACGATCGCTACGCTTGGGAACGAGGAAGTTAGTACGCCGAATTTGGATCGCCTCGCTAATTCGGGCACTGCGTTTACGAATGCCTACAATATGGGAGCTTGGAACGGAGCGGTTTGCGTCGCGTCTCGTAACATGCTCAATACGGGGCGGTTCGTCTGGCGAGCGCATGCCCAGGAAAGCACGCTTCCGGACTTAGCCAAAAAGGAAGGGTTCTGGTCACAGCTTTTGGAAAAAAGCGGTTACACGACTTACATGTCTGGCAAATGGCATGTGAAGATCGATCCGGCGGATATATTTCAGCACGTGGTGAATCCGCGTCCTGGAATGCCGAATCAAACGAAAAAAGGGTATAATCGACCAACGGAAGGCGAACTCGATGTGTGGTCTCCTTACGATCAGTCTTTCGAAGGCTTTTGGAAAGGCGGCAAGCATTGGAGCGAGGTGTTGGCGGACGATGCCGAAGGTTTCCTGGAAAACGCCTCCAAGGACGATAAGCCGTTTTTTATGTATTTGGCTTTCAATGCGCCGCATGATCCGCGTCAGGCCCCCAAGCATTTCGTGGATATGTATCCGCAGGAATCGATACAGGTTCCTAGTAGCTATACGCCTGAGTATCCTTACAGTGAAGAGATTGGCGCTGGTCGTAAATTGAGAGATGAAAAATTAGCACCGTTTCCTCGTAGCGAGTATTCAGTTCGGGTGAATCGCCAAGAGTACTACGCGATCATTTCTCATATGGATGAGCAAGTCGGTCGGATTCTCGACGCTTTGGAAAAGAGCGGAAAGAAGGACAATACGTACATTTTTTTCACTGCGGACCACGGACTCGCTTGCGGCAATCACGGTTTGATTGGGAAGCAAAACATGTACGAGCACAGCGTTAAGCCGCCTTTGATAGTGATCGGTCCGAATATCCCCAAGGGAGAGAAACGTGATGCTATGGTTTACTTGCAGGACGTGATGGCGACTACTTTGGATTTGGCAGATGTGGCCAAACCGAAATACGTAGAGTTCAATAGTTTGCTTCCACTGATCGAAGATGCATCCAGGGAAAGTAGCTACGATGCGGTTTATGGGTGTTATTTGAAGGACAAGCAGCGCATGATTCGTGTAGGCGACTATAAGCTGATTGCTTATCCTCAGGCTGCTCGTCTCAGACTCTATAACTTGGCGGAGGATCCGCAGGAGCTTGATGATCTTTCGGGCAATCCTCAGCACTGGGGGCGTATCGAAGCCCTCTATCAGTACTTGAGGGCCTTACAGTTCGATATGGAAGATAGCTTGAATCTGGATGATTTTTTCCCTGCAATGGGAAAGGGGTAGCATGGACTTCGGGCGACTGGCCTTGGTCGCTCGATACGGCTAGCCTTCGGTTGCATTAGGGCAGTCGATGTTTAATAAGAGCTTGTTGGCGTTGATATCGAGCGCTTGAATTCCGGGGGTTTTGTCTGACTAGGCCACGTAATATTCCCTGTGTCTCACTCGTTTCTATTTTGGCGCTTGCGATTCTGGGTGAAGGTTCTTTCGCACAAGCATCCTCTGAATCCGTCAGCGATCTCGGTAATTATCACGATTGAGCAAGGGTTTGGAACGATGCCCTTCGGGGGACGCAGTGATGGCATTTGTCATTCCGGAGAAGGAGTAGGTTGTCTCCTCAGTCCTTCGACTTCGCGCAGAATCTCAGACGAGGCGACCTATGAAATCGACTGTACCGGACCGTTCGTTTTTAGAATTCCCAGATCATCGGGATAATGACGATCGAAATAATGAAGCAGAGAATATTGAGCGGGATACCGGCTTTCGCGAAGTCGGAGAATCGATAACCTCCAGCTCCGTAAACGTAGGTGTTGGTTTGATAACCAATCGGCGTTGCAAAGCTGGCCGAGGCTGCGACGGCGACCGCGAAAAGGAAGGGACGCATACTAACGCCGAGGGATTCGGCTATTCCGATTGCGAGGGTGGCCATGAGGACTGCGGCAGCGTTATTGGAAAGCGTTTCGGTTAGGATATTAGTGAGAAGGTATATACAGGCTAGCATGACGTAAGGTTGCCATTGTGGAGCCACGAGCGCAGTGATGCCACTGGTCATATTGTCGGCCAGCCAAAGCGAGGCACCGGTTTCTTCCATTGCCAGGCCCATGCCGAGCATTCCGTAAATGATGAAAAGGAGGTTCCATTGGATCGCTCCATAGCCGTCTTTCGGGCGAATGCAATTGGCGAGAAATAGCGCAACGCAAGCAACGACCGCACCGACTGCGATGGGAGCGATACCGGTTGCCGCGCATACGATGATGCCGACGATAGAGGCGATGACGATCCCTGCTTTGCCTTTGGGTTTTTTCGAATGCATGGTGCTCTGCGACATGAGGATGATATCCTCATTGGCTCGCAGGTTTTCAATGGCTCCATCGGATCCGAGTAGCAGTAGCGTGTCGCCGAATTCCAGACGTAGGGATCCAATTTTTTCTCTGAGGTTTTTCCCTTTTCGGTGTACTGCCAGAACGACCATGCGAAATCGTTGGCGGAAGTTCACTTCTTCGATCGTCTTGCCGAGGATTTCCGAATTGGGGCCGAGGATGCCTTCGACCATCATTCCCTCATGGGCAGCGATTTGCTCGAGACCGAGTCCGGCTTGGGAAACAAAATCGATGCCTTCGAAGCTGCGAGCTTCAACGATACCTGAAGCGTGACAGGACAGAACCAGTCGATCGCCTGCCTCGAGAGTGATTTCGTTCAGTCGGGTCTGGAGGGGAATGCCTGATCGGACGATATCTATTACGCGGATCCCGGGCATTTTCTGTATACCGGAGTCTTTTAGGTTCTTGCCGATGACCGAAGAGTTCGTGTCGACGAATGCTTCTGTGATGTACTCGCGGCGTTCCTCGTCAGAGAGAATAGACGTGAGCGTTTCGCGCGTCGGCAGAACCTTATTGCCGAATATTACGAGATATATGATCCCGGATACGAAAAGCGGAAACCCAACGAAGGCGAATTCGAACATGCTCATCGGCGGCTCGCCTGCAGTTTGAGCCACGCCGCTTACTATAATGTTCGTACTTGTCCCGAGCAGCGTACAAGTGCCGCCGAGGATGGACGCATAGGATAGGGGGATGAGAACTTTTGAGCCGGCGATGCCTATTTTCTTGGATAGCGTCAGAACGATAGGCAGCATTACGACGACAACTGGGGTATTGTTGACAAATGCCGACATGGTCCCGGCGATCAGCATTATGAAGAGGAGAAAGGGACTGTAGCTGAATTTTGAAAGTCCTTGAAGGCTTCTAGCCAAGGTGTCGATGACCCCGCATTTATCAAGGGCCGCGCTGATAATGAACATCGCTCCGACCGTTAGCGGGGCAGGGTTGGAGAATACGGAGAAGGCTTTCTCGGAGGGGAGGAGCCCCGATATAAGCAGGATCGCGAATAGCGAAAGCGCCGTTACGTCGGGGGGTACTTTTTCCCAAACGAAACTTCCTAAGGCAAGCACTAGAAGTGCGAATACAAATAGGATTTCCCAAGTCATTTATTAGGAGACTGCTCGAAGCGAAGTGTGAGCTAATCGTAGAAACAAACCAAACATAAATTAAGAAGAAATCCAAGGCTCCAGTGAGTGAAACGCCCAGGCCAGTCGTGAAGGTTGGATTTTAGCGATAGAGGTTCTATCGCTCTGCGGCGCCTGCCGAGCGAAGCTAGATTGGGTTAGCCGAGTATCCAGCGATCGATGACGAGGCTGAAAAGAACGGCTGGCAAATAGATGATCGAATTGAGGAAAAGCTTTTTGGCGGATGCATTTCGATCTTCCGGATTCACGAAAGCGATCGTGTGTTTGAGGAACCAAAGCCCGAAGATGATGGCGAAAACGCCGTATATCCATTGGCAATAGCCTAGAATGATTGGCAGCAAACTGATCGGAAGCAGAATACAGGTGTTGATTAGCGACCATCGAGCAACGCGATTGCCGTTTTTGTCGACAACGGATAGCATCGGAAAACCGCCACGCTTATAATCATCTCTATAGAGCCAGGCAATAGCCATAAAATGAGGAATCTGCCAAACCGTTAGCATAGCAAAGAGGATCCAGCCTAGAGTCGTTATGGTTCCTTCGGCTGCTGCCCAGCCGATTAGCGGTGGTATGGCTCCGGGGATTGCTCCGATCTCGGTCGCCCAGCGGGTGACCTTCTTCATCGGCGTGTAGATGAGGACGTAGCTCAGAATGGTCGCTGTGCCGAGAATTCCAGCCAGTGGATTCGCTCCGAAGTACAATTGGACCGAGCCGACCACCGAAAGGGCTAAACCGAAAACCAACGCGCTGTACGGGGTTACCTGCCCTGAGGGCAACGGGCGGTTGAGGGTGCGCTCCATAACGGAATCGGGGCCTCGTTCCCACCATTGGTTTAGCGCTGCGGCTCCGGCGGCGCAAAGCGCGGTTCCGACTACGAAGTGAAAAACCAAAGACCAGTTGTGGTTTGGCAAGGCGGCCAAGTAACCGATCAGGGCAGTGATGACCGATAGTAGGCTCAGCCTGGGTTTCGAGAGTTCGTAGAATCCACCCCAGGCGATAGGTTTTTTGCTTGTTTGGTCGGTCAATTCGCTGGGAGATGGATGGCTTAAGCTTCGGCTGCAGGGGTCGATTCGATTCGATCCTGCGTCTCGGAAGGTAGGAGGGAGGGATCGAGACGAAATTTCAAGCTTCGTAATGTCATCATCCAGCAAAATGCGAGGAGGAAGGCTCCATTGAGCATATGGATCGTGGCGACGTGAGGATTGCGGACCGTCCAGATGACGAGCGCTCCGAGGTAACCTTGAATCAAGAGCAATGCTACTAGAACCCCGGCAAAGGAGCCGAGAGCCTGTCGGGAATTCGAGTCTCTCAGCGCAGCGACCACGTAAGTGACGATCGCGACCGTAACCACAACCGCTCCCACGCGATGGGCAAAGTGAATAGCGACTTGAAAATTAAAGGCTGGGGGCACGAGCGTTCCATAGGGAGTGAGCGGAAATGTCGGTATGGCCAGACCCGCGTAACTGTGGCGCATGACGGCCCCTATAAGAAGTTGCAGAATGACGACCAAGCAAGTGACGATGCCGATCTTGACGACCAACGGTTTCGGTTTAGCGGCGAAACCCGCGTTGCGTTCTATCCAGGAACGGCTGTTCATGACGGCGAATGCCACTAGGGAGCAGAGAAAGAGTTGGGCTAGCGTCCCGTGGGCGACTGCGAAAGATTGGGCGTACAAGTTGTGGTCGATATCCAGGTTTAAAGCATCGAGTTTAACCCGCAATCCGCCTAGCAACCCTTGGATGATGACGAGAACAACCAGGCCGACTCCTAATTTGCGTATCTGATGGCGTGCTTTGGTCGCGAATGCGGCGACGCAAAGTCCGATAGAAAGCAATCCCATCACCATTCCGAGGAGGCGGTGACTGTGCTCGGCCATCATGTCTTCGTTTTCAAGCCATCCATCTGGATTGATCGACCCGTTAGACAGCGGCCAGTCGAGGAATGCCATTCCGGCTCGTATGCTTGTAGTAAAGCCGCCCGCATAGAGCAGAAAGGTAATCCAGATAAGCGTAAAGAAACCGCCCCAAAAGAGGACGGGCTTATATAGGCTTTTCTGTAGAACGTGAGATTCGGATGACATAGGAAAGATTATTGCAATGATGGAATAGCAATTGTTTATACGGTTTCCAGACAATGAGAAGCGAATCGAGAAGTATTAGCCGGGCGAATGATCGTCTAAAGCAAATCCTGTTTGTCCTGTGGTTGACAGCGCTAGTGGGATGTAGCCAGAATAACGAAAGTCAAGAAGATGAGGATGCGCCAGGGTATCCCCTTGTTGGCGTTATAATCTCGGTGGACGAGGAGACGAGAACTCTGGAAGTAACCCATGAGGATATCCCGGATTTCATGCCGGCGATGACGATGCGTTTCGAGGTAGATCCTGGGGATTTCGATAATGCCCGCGCCGGACAGAATATTCGAGCTCGACTGATACGGACCGAAGAAGGGGGGTTTAAACTTACCCGAATATGGCCATTGGACGAAGAAGCGGCCAAGGATTTGAAGAAATTCAATGAACAGCTCCAAAAGCAAACCGATGCATTGGATATGGGGTATTATTATGGCGAAGGAGATACGGCACCCGATTTCGCCTTGCTCGATCAATTCGGAAAAACGATTACCAGCGAACGATTTAAAGGAAAACCCCTTTACCTGAATTTTATTTTCACTCGCTGCACGGATGCTCACATGTGTCCGCTATCGACTTCCAAGATGGCCCTCCTTCAGACAATGGTTGCCGAGGCAGGTCTCGACGTGTCATTCGTCTCGATAACGATGGATCCAGAATTCGATACCCCTGGCGTACTTCGGCAGTATGCTGAGGTTTATGGGATTGATGGCGATAACTTCCATTTCGTAACGGGTCCCAGGCCCGCAGTGAGAAACTTGATAAAAAGCTACGGCGTAACCGCTATCGATAATGTGGATGCGGTTATGCATAGTTTGGCGACGGTATTGATAGCCGAGGACGGCTCGATCGTAAAACGCTCCGAAAAGAGTGCTTGGTCGCCAGACGAGTTTTTCGAAGCGCTAAAAGAAGCGGACGGCGCCGATTGAATCGTGCTGCTCTTGGACGATATTCACTATTAACTCCGGCATCTCTACAGGGATTCTTCGGGCCTGCAAAGTCAGTCCTCGCAGGAGCGGGTTTACCCCGCGATAGCGTAGGTTTAGAAGAAAGAGAAAAGAGGAATCGCGGTGAAAATGGCTTCTGCAGATAAGCGGTAGACCCAAGTTTAAATAGCCTAGAGACGCATCACTCCAAGAGCGTGCGAACTTTCGTGAATATCAAGTGGTCTTCGCTGAGGCTGATGGTCGCCATTTTGATATCGAATGATTCAAGAGCTTCCCAGTTTATCTGATTAAGTATTTCGACTATCTGCGCATCCTCGGTTTGATCGGCTGAAGCTTTGAATCGCTCTGCGAATTCGATTGCGACATCGAGGAGCGTTCCCACATCTATGACTGACATGGCGACGTTTTTTTCGCTGTGGGCGTCAAAGAACTTGGAAATCTTTGGAGCTTGCATAGCTCCAGGCCCATTCGAGGCGAGGAGGGCTAGAGATTCTCGCATCGAATCGAGTGCAGCATAGCCCGTTCCGTAGCTAATGAACAGTTTGTCGGCGGCTATAGAGTATCCGAACGAAGGACTCTGGGGGTTTTCGGGGTTGTTGAATACGAAGGTGGAGAACCCAGCTACGTTTTCTTCAATGAGCGGGATGATTCCTATCTCGCGAAATGGTGAAATCTTCTCGTCGAGAAATTGAGTGAAGCTCTCCACGTCTGATAGGCCGAATACGTAGACTTGAGACTGGGAGACATCAGAGTAGGGCGATTTATCCGATCCACTTAAACTGACCGAGCTAAAGGCATGGAATTCATTAGCGAATGTATCTTGAAGGAAAACTTCGATATCCTGGCCTATTTGCTGATCAGCTATTTGTTTATAGTTTGGATACATCAAGGCCGTTTTAGGAGCGGTTTGAAGGATGATGTCTTTGATCATTAGAACCATTTCCCCCAAATCTACGGCTGTACTGCTTGCTGAGTACGAGCTGAGAGGAATGAACGATGGCGGACTCATTTCGCTCGAATGGTCATACATCGACAGAATACCTTTGGGTTCGCGATAGGTGACCCCTTGGGTTATTGTGCTAGAGATCGCATCGAAGTCGTAGGTGTAAAAGGTTGTCTCCATTTCTAAGAGACCCATTGCGGCGATCCCGTTGTCGATAGACATGCCTGCGTCGGATGCTTGGGCTCCGAGTGTTTCGTTGAGGATAATAGCGGTTTCTTCGATAAAGGTTTCAACGTTGATATATGCTTGGCCGTCCATTTTGGGTTGGCGCTCGGCGGCGAGAGCGAAATTGGCGTTTTGCTCTAGGCTTGTTTTCGGCGTAATGGAATTGAGAGTATCCAAATATTTGGCGAGGCTGCGGGGGTTAAGTCCAAAGACGCATCGCCCATCAATAACGGTCCAGCTAGGATTGATTTCCCAGGCGACTGAGATCCCTTCTTTTACTTGAGGCAATCCAATGTAGTTAATCGTGTATTGGTCGATCGCTTCCGTTTGAATGACATAGGGAGAGGTCTCTGATTGGTTTGCTGCAAGCTCCCTGTTGACGGAATCGAGAAAAGTTTGGATGGAGCCGTTGAAGTTTTCCGAATTGCCTTGGAAGTGTGCGATAGCGTATCCATGAAATGGAAGGGTTTCGATATCTGATTCGAGGGCGAATATCGCGACTTGCCGATTGAAATGGGTGGCGGCTTCGAGAAGTGCTTGCCATTCGATCTGCGGCATCTCGGAGAAGCTGGATGTACTGTCCTCGTTTTCGATTTGGGTGAAAAGCAGGGCAAATAACCCACCCGTGATTTTGCCGATTTCCGCAATTGCGTCAGCCTGCCCGCTCGTTGCGATTTCGATCGCTAATTTACGTGTCTCTTTTACGTCGGCATAGGCGATGGCATCGCTGGGTACTAGTTGCTCAAGGGGTGTTTTGTCGCCGGATAGAAAGAGGTAGTAGTAAATCCCGCCTGCAGCGATGACGCAGATGAGAATTAGCGAAACAAGGATCTTGATAAGAGTATTCATGCTGTAACAGCTTGGATTCGATGAGCGTTACTCGTGGGCAAGAGGGGCGAGAAATTAGATGCCGATTAGGCCCTTGATCCATTCTTTGAATTGTTCGAGGCCTTCCATGCCTTGGGTGATGAGCAGGTAAATAACGAATGCGTAGAGAGCTATGGCTGCCACGCCTAGGACGCAGGCTCCAAGGCATAAAAGGCCGTCTTTTTCCGAAAGGCCGACGCCAATTAGAAAGATGACTCCAGCGGGAAAGGTGTTTGTCGTAGGGATTGGGAGAATCATGAGCCCGGCCATCACGATAACGACGACGCTCAAGAAACGCGAGCCAAAGGGACTGCTGATCCACTCGAAGCGCGGGTGTACGAGGGGTTCGATCTTCGCCAGCCATTTAGCGGAGGTTCCGAGGGTTTTCTCGGCGAAGGATCGGCTCATGGAGCGATTGAGAGCCCATTGCGGGAGCCAGGGGCGATGGCGTCCGATTAGCAACTGCATCCCAAGAATTATAAATAGAATGCCGAAGGGGGTCGAATAGCCAGCCGCTGGAATGGGTAGGGCGCTGGGGAGCGAAAGCGTCATTAGCAGAAGCCCGAAGCCTTGCTCTTTGACATTGTCTAATATGAAATTGAGCGAAATATCCGAATGGGAGCGATCGCCCAGGGAACGTTTGAGATTATCCGAGAGCGATCGTTTCATTAATGGATTGGAAATCGAAGTAGGCAGCGGTTTTGCTGGGTTACTGATCGACCGATTGACCGCCGAGCTGAGCTTCGTAAAGCGTTTTGACCACTTGCAGCAAGGAGGGAATTGCTTCGACCATGCTATCGCGGCAGGCTTCGTAGTGATTCAGGCTCATCCCAAAAGGGTCAGGGATTTCGTCGTTTGCATCGGCTTCGATAAATTGCCGCATCAGAAAAGCGTTCGATGGTGGCGGATCGACGCGAAAGGATAACATTGCCAAGTGCGTGTCGGTCATCGCGAAAAAGGCTAGAGCTCGGTCGATCAACTCTTCTGTGATCGGCTGGCTTTTATGATTTTTGATATCGATGCCGACTTTGCTCATCGCGGTTACGGCATTATTCGCAGGGGGCTGCTTATCATAGGTGGAAACACCTGCGGACGAGACTATGAGCGATTTCATCGGCTCGTCTTGGGCGAGTAAAGCGTGCCGGAAAAGCCCTTCTGCCATTGGACTGCGGCAGGTGTTGGCGGTGCAGACGAATACTATCTCATTTCTGGGATTGGCCATAGGTCGTAGGGAATATTTAGGCGCTAGCTCTCGCGTGTAAACAACCGATTGTGGGTTAGGTCTGGAATGTGTTTCATTCTATTCGAGTCGAGTACGTGGGGTGGGGACTTTGATTAGATGGTTTTAATTAGGCCAATATCCGAGTCTCCATGGTTGTTGAATAATCATGCCGTCGAGCGTGGCCGCTTGGAGATCGGCCGATACCTTTTGGACGTGGAGTTAGGGCCTGGCGTAAAAGTCGACTATGCACTGGGCGAGGTCGGAATCGGTGGAGTAGAGAATGCCGCGGTGGTTCATGAAGGTCGAATCGGGTCGGTTGAGGTCGAGGGGCATTCCGTATATATCGCTGGCAATCGCTCTGGCTTCCTTGAATATACAAGCGGAGGCTGCATAGTCCCAGAGGCTACCTCCTCCATCTTGCGGTTTTGGAAATTTGAAATAGCAAGCAGGAGTGTTTTCGAGAACCCAGCAGGCGTTCATGGCGGCACCTCCTTGCAGTATGAATCGAGTTCCATTGAAGCCTAGCTCGCTGGCTATAGTTTCTATCTCGAATACGATTTCAGCGTAGCGAGGGTGTAAGGCAAGGCTTCGGTCGCCAATGACCGACAAAGGCGTCTGATCGGTTGGGAGGGAGAGTTTAGGATTCCAGGGTTCGCGGTTACGAAACGCACCTTGGCCTTCGATCGCGTGGTAGAGGGTGTGTTCGGCTGGATCGTAGATAACTCCGATAAGAGGCGTTCCGTTTAGCGAAACCAAGGAAATGGATACGGCGTAACCAGGGCTGGATTCGATGAAGGGGAGCGTGCCGTCGAGCGGGTCGACGCACCAGAAGTACTCTCTGTCGAGGCGACTTAGATCGTCGGCGCTTTCTTCTGTCAGGAGTCCGAGGGCGAACTGTTCGAGGCTCGGGCTAAGCGCTTTGAGGATGAGATCTTGGCAGAGGTGGTCGATTTCGGTGACGACTTGAGAAGATTCGCTATCGCCGGCAGTTTTTTTGAAAATTGAAATTGAGCTCTGGGTGCGTTCCGCGATGAGTCGACCCGCTTGTTTGGCGGCATCGATTGCGAGCTCGGCTAATTCATTCAGGTCAGGTTCGATCGAGCGTTTGCTCTCGTCCACGACCTTGCGTGCGAGACGTTCGCTGTAACTGTTGAGTTTCCAGTGTCCAGGGCTCCAGCCTTTTAGGAAGCGATGAAAGTCGGCCCAAGCGAATGGGTAGAGCTTTCGCCAATCTGCTTCGAGTACCTCGAAGTCGATTGATTTCCCTAGCCGTTCGATGGCTTCTTTCAAGTGTCGGAAATAGGTCTTCAGAAGCCGGTGCTCGAATTGTTCGCAATCATTCTCGTGGATACAGCTGCCGATGAAGTATGCTATGTCTTTCATACCGCACCCGCCGCCGACGTATTGAAAATCGACGGCTGCGACGCGGTCGCCATCTTGCGAGAAACAAAAATTAGCCAGTTTTGCATCGCCGTGAACAAAGGTCTGGAATGGACTTTCGTTTAGTGCCTTATCTATTTGTGAGGCTGCCTGCTTGAGTTCTCCATTATCCAGGGCGGCTAATTCATCTGGACGGGTACTCAAGTGCCAGTAGGTGCCTTGGTCCCAGAGTTCGGTAGGCGTTTCGCCCATGAATGTCGCGTGAAAGTTCGCGAGCCATGAAAGGCAGGTTTCGATTTCGATATGGGATACGTTTGATTTTCGAAGAGGGAAGCCTGCCCGGTCTAGATCCTCGAGCACCATGAGCGATTCTTCGCCCTTGGTTTCAAGTGCATAGCAATGAGGGATGCGACAGGGGTCTGAGCAGCGGTCGCTCCAATGGGAATACCAGGCGGCCTCCACTTGATAGGATTTTAGCTTTCGCTCGTGAGAGCGATTGGTGTTCCAGCCTCGGGGGTGATTGCCTGCGTCGGGGTATCGTACGAATTTGACCACTACAGTTTCTATAGAGGCGTTTATCAGCTTGATACGGACGACCTTTCCGTAGCCGCTCCATAAGCTTTGGATTGTCTCGGTTTCTACCAGATCAGTCGCTCCAGTGGCCTGTAGAATGCATTCTCTAAATCGGTCATTCATGCTAGTAAATAGTTGAAAGGCTTTCTGGTATCTTGGGCAAATTCGCAAGGCCGGGTTCTGAAAACCAGTAGCTTTCGGGTTTTAGGGGCAATTGATAGGTGTCTTTAGGATAGAGCTTTGCTGGAGGTTTTAGCTTTTGTGCTCGCAATGTGGCGAAATTCGATGTTTAGAGGTTTTTTATTGCTGGATCCTAATGTATTTAGGATTCGAGGTGTGTTCCGGTCTAAGCGTCGCTGTTCGAATCTACCTTATCTAGATGAACTGATGCTTTTAACAACTGATAACATGGAAATATTCGTAGGAAATTTGTCTTTCGACATAACTGAAGAGGACCTTCAGCAAACATTTGAATCCTTTGGCGTGGTCTCTCGTTTGAAGATCATTACAGATCGGGATACTGGTCGTTCACGCGGTTTCGCGTTTGTAACGATGGATAGCGCAGAAGAAGCTAAAGCGGCAATCGAAGATCTCGATGGCAAAGACAATATGGGTCGAGCATTATCTGTTCGCGAAGCGACCCCAAGAGCTCCTCGTGACGGCGGCGGTGGAGGTGGCAACTATCGCGGAGGCGGTGGCGGTGGCAACTATCGCGGCGGCGGAGGCGGTGGCAACTACCGCGGCGGTCGCTAGGAACGTCTATCGAGAAACTTCTCGAAAATTTATTAAGCGTAACAGGCGTAAGTCTGTTACGCTTTTTTGTATGCGGATAGGTCTTAGGGTGCGGGTGTAGAACTTTGTTGGGAACGCTTTAACATTTAGCTGTATCGAATGCGTTCGAGCTATATCGGCAACTTGAACAATCGACTCGGAGGTCTCAATCCACGAAATTAGCTTCGATATCTCATCGTATGGAATACTGTATCCAAAATCCCTGATCGATTACCTTAGATCAACGATCGATAAGATTCATACAGTTTACTTAACGGTGACGCTAATTAAGTAGGTCTTTTTTAGAAAAGCGATTGCGGGTTTACCGTCGGCTATGGGGCGTTCGAAGTTCGCTTGGGAAAAGGCTGCTGCGAAGTGTCCATTGAGTTCGTGAGCGCCGGAATCAGTAATTACCGGTAAGGCGACGGCACCTTCGGAATCGATGTAGAATTCGCAGCTTACTGAGACTTTGGCATCGGTCAGTTTCGATTCGTCGAATCCTTGCGAGGCCACGACTTCGGGGAACGCGAGCATGCGCGGTTTGGAATCCAGTTCCGATTCTTCACGAACGAGTAGATCGCGGCGCGAATGCTTGTCGCTTTTCTTTATGCGCTTGCTGGTATCGAATAAGGCATTGGTGACAATGGGCCGATCGGGAAGGAATTCCCAATAGGCGTGGCAGACGGTTTTGATTGGCTTGCCGAATTTGTTAGCAGGTTTGAACTTCCATTTTGGCAGGACCTTCATGAATTCGTCGGCGAATGCTTTCTGAGAGTATTCTATGACAAAGTATTCAGAGGCTTGGCCATGCTCGTCGACATAGAAGGCGACCTTCGCAAACCCTTCGCCAATGCCGTGGTTGTAGGCCCAACCTGGATAAAACGGTTCGATACGCTTGCTCACCGTAACCGGTTCTTCGCCATGGCGTTGCTTGGCGTTGGCGGATGAACATACGGAGTTGAGCGTGGCACAGAGAGTTGCGGCGGTAGTTGTTTTGATGAAGTTACGGCGTGAGATCATTTGGGTCGAAAGTGGTTTTCGGTGTTAGATATTGTCTTGGTTTTTCAAGTGATCAATACGTTCTTGGCTTTGCTTTTGTACGAAAGGCGCTGTGCCGAGCCAGGGTAAGAGGCCGGCAACCATGGTGGATGTATGAGGTGAGAATGGTGAAACGGTTTAGGGATTGAATATCCTTTGGTAGGGTTGGTGGGTCAAGCGTTTGGTGGGTGAGGTGGATAAAACTTTCTTTGACTTTTAGGTTTGTTGGGGGCGCCGCATTTGCATAGCGAGAATTGCCGGTTTCGCCTTGTCGATTCAGGGGGAGGTGCTATGGTGTAATTCTATGTCATCTCATTTATTTTCCGAGGGCCCCAGTATTAAAACGACGACGGTTGGTTCGTACTCGCAGATCGATTGGCTTTATGCCTTGCCGAGCGAGCAAACGGTTCAAGATGCGACGCGCGTCGTGATCGGTTTGCAACGTGATGCGGGGATCGATTTGCCGACGGATGGCGAGTTGTATCGCTATGATATCAGTCACCCGGATACGAATGGAATGATCGAATATTTCATATCTCGTATCGGTGGGATAAGCACACGGATTGGGATTAGTGATGCGAAGGCTTTTTCGAAGAAGAATGAGATGTCTTTTCGTCGCAAACCAGCTGGCGTGGTTACGGAGGCTTTGAATGAAGGTTCGCTGGATTTGGTCGAGGCGTGCACGCGTTCGTCGCAGGTCGCGGGAGGCCCAATGAAGTTTACGTTGACGAGCCCTTATATGTTGGCGCGGACGTTATTGGATAATCACTACGGGAGTTTGGAAGCACTAACGTTGGCAATCGCCGACGTAATGGCTGAGCAAGTTTCGGAGCTTCCTTGCGTTTGTGTTCAAATTGACGAGGCGAATGTCCCTGGAAGTCCGGAGAACGCTCCGTTGGCAGCTGAGGCGATCAATCGTATTTTAGATAAAGTGAAGGTGGAGAAGGCGGTTCATTTTTGTTTCGGGAATTATGGTGGGCAGACGATCCAGTCAGGGAAATGGAAGCCGCTTTTGAATTTTCTGAATAGCCTGCATACGGATCACTTGGTGATGGAATTTGCGCACCGGCCGGAAGCAGATCTCGACGTGCTCAAGGAAATCGACACGAAGATCAAACTCGGTATCGGCGTAATAGACATCAAGGTGAATCATATCGAGAGCCCTGAGGAGATCGCCCGACGTATTGAGAAAGCGGATTTGAAAGCGGGTTCTGATCGAGTCGCTTGGGTGCATCCTGACTGTGGGTTCTGGATGCTGAAGCGTTCGATCGCCGAACGTAAGATCGAATCGCTGGTAAAAGGTCGCGATTTGTTCTTAGGGCTTCAGTAGCTGTAGCTTAGGCGGGTGGAGCCTTTGGCTTAATTGTGCAATATCCCCGTGCCTCTTTGTGGCTCATTTTTATTCTCCTTCAGGTAAATATCTCGAAGTCAGTCGCAGACTCTGCGCCTGTCGAAAGGCTTAGTCGCTGAACTGGATAGCGGCCGATCTCCGTGCTTTCACTCTGAACGATTCAATCTTTCAAATGCTTTGACAGATATGACCGCTCGGAGATCGGTCGCGACCTTTTCAATAGCTCGGGAATGCTTTATTGCGTCGAAGCGTTTTCACTCGTAAGGGCGAGCTGCTTACGATAGCCGCTTGGGTAACGTTTTTTGGATTTTCGGAATGCTCGGTAGAAACTGGAGAGATCGCCGTAACCGCATTCGAAGGCGATTCCGATGACGCTTCGTTTCGGCTCGGAAAGGAGGCGGCATGCATGAGCGATTCGGAGTTCGGTGATCTTTTGGTGACGCGATCGGCCGGCCTGCGTTCGGAAGTGAGTGGTGAAGCGGCGCAGGCTCATCCCGAGTCGCGCGGCGGTATTTTCAAGCCGTTCCTCGAGGAAAAATTCTTTTTCCAGTTGAGAGAGATAGTCTTGAATGCGCTGTTCGGACGAATTTGAAACGGAAGTGGTGGCTTTCGAGGATGCAGACGCCGTATTCTGGCAGGATGGCGTTGACGGGGCTAGAGGACTCTCGAAGCATGAGTGTGCGTTTGTGGAGCTGGTTTGCCGTATTTGCAGATCGATTGTTGCCGGATATGATTGGTCAAGGCTTCGCAAAAGGTCTTGCCGCGGTTTTGCGTGAATCTGACTGAAACAAAAGGTTTCAATGTCTTGGTATCTTTGTATGATCAATAATAATTGAAGGGTTGATATGACTGATATTGTTCGAGTTCTCGAAATTGAATATTCTCATCGTTGGATGGAAACGCGTTTTCCGTTTCAATATGGGATCGCTAGTATGACGCGTTTGCCGCACCTTTTCTTGAAAGCGAAATTGCAAGTGAACGGAGCTGTGATTGACGGTCTTAGTTCCGAAGGGCTTCCGCCTAAATGGTTCACCAAGAATCCGAAGACGCTTTTCGAGGAAGACTTGCCTGAAATGCTTGCGGCAATTGAGCATGCGGCGAAAACCGCTGTTGCATTGGGCGAGAAGGAATCGGTATTCGGTTTTTGGAACGTACTATATCGAGAACAGGATGCTTGGTCGAAGTCGGAAGGTTTGCCTCCGCTATTGGCTCATTTGGGTACAAGTTTAATAGAGCGAGCGGTTATCGATGGGTTTTGTAGGGCGAAAGGAAAGCCATTTTGCGTTTTGCTTCGAGAGAATGGACTGGGAATGGATCTGGGACGGATCCATTCGGAATTGAAGGGAATGGACGTGAAGGATTTCCTGCCTGACGTGCCGCTTGAATGTATTGCAATTCGACATACGGTAGGTTTGGGCGATCCGCTGACTAAGAATGAGATTTCCGCTGAAGATCAAATCGATGACGGGCTGCCGCATTCGTTGGAAGAATCGATCGATTGTTATGGTTTGCTATACTTTAAAGTAAAGATTCGCGGTGACTTGGAAGCGGACGTGGCCCGCCTGAAACAAATTGCTAGTCTCTTGGCCCGAAAGGTCCCGGGAGCTCGGATTACGTTCGATGGGAACGAACAATTTCGTGATATCGCCCAATTCAGGGAGCATTGGGAGGCCTATATCAGGGAGCCGGAATTGGAGTTTTTGTTGGACCCTACCTGTTTGTTGTTCGTCGAGCAGCCCTTGCATCGCGATTTCGCTTTGCTGGATTCTGTTGGAGCGGCCTTGGCCGAATGGCCTGAAGCTCCGCCAATGATTATCGACGAGTCAGATGGAGAGCTCTCGAGCTTGCCGCGAGCCTTGGAGCTGGGATACCGGGGGACGAGCCATAAAAACTGCAAAGGCGTGTTTAAGGGAATCGCTAATCGGTGCTTGTTGCGGTGGAAACAAGAGCAGTCGCCGGAAGGGGGACCATGGGTTATGAGCGGAGAGGATTTGGCGAATGTCGGACCTGTGGCTTTGTTGAATGATTTGTCAGTGATGGCTAGTCTGGGCATCGATCATGTGGAACGTAATGGGCACCACTATTTCGCTGGGTTGAGTATGTATCCGAAGGGGATGCAAGAACGTGTTTTGACGCAGCATTCGGATGTCTATAAGTCGTCAGAAATAGGATTTCCTACGCTTAGGATCCATAATGGGATGCTTGGTATTCGGACGATTACGGAGGCGGCGTTTGGTTGTTCGCTTGATGATTGGGAGCACTTGGGGGAACCGGGCATGCCCCAGTCCGAGTAAGCGGTCGAAATGATCTTTACCGTAACCATGAAAATGAATGGATGCTTTTGCTCTGAACGTGAGAAATTACGAGGTACTAACCAATTATGAATACACTGCTGAAATCAGGTCTTGTTTCTATAAGTTTTCGAGAGCTCTCTATGGAGCAGATAGTCGCATTGGTTGTCGAAACCGGGCTAGGGGGAATCGAATGGGGAGGCGATGTCCATGCGCCACATGGGGACCTAATTGCAGCGGAGCGGGCACGGATCTTGGCAGGCGACGCTGGTCTGGAGGTTTCAGCCTACGGATCGTACTATCGTTTCGATGAGTGCTTCGAAAATACTGATGACGAAGGGCCTGAGTTTGAGGCAGTTTTAGATTCGGCTGAAGCAATAGGGGCTCCTTCGATTCGCGTTTGGGCGGGTCGGCAGAGTTCGATAGATATTTCGGATGCAGACCGTCGAAGATTCGTAGAGCAAGCCTGGAAGATGGGGACCGAGGCGGAGAAACGAAACATACGGATTGATTTCGAATTCCATGATCATTCATTGACTGATACAAATGATGCCACGGTGAGATTGCTTGATGATATCGGGCATTCGAATGTCGGTACATTTTGGCAAACCAAGCTGTGCGTAGGTCATGAATATCGTTTGCAGGGTTTGGAAATGCTTATCAATCGGGTTACGAATATCCATTGTAATTTCTTTGGCGAAGATGCGTGGCCGAATGCGCATCTATTATCCGATGGCGAGCAGGACTGGGCAGATTATCTTAGTGTTCTGAACCAAAGCGGGCGAGAACGATGGATTACGATTGAGCATGTAAAGGACAACGCAGTGGAGAGCTTCAAGCGCGACGCGGAAACGTTGAAGCGATGGATTTCTAGAGGTTAGATCGGATTTTGGATACGAAATTGAATAGTTAGGAAATGATGAAATCTACCGAGGAAAACTTGGAGCTCCCATGCTCGATCGATGAAGTCGATTGGTTCTTGTCCACTCCTCAAGCTGGGGCGATAGAAACGGTTCGAGCGCTTGAAGGCGATATTCTCGTTCTCGGAGCGGGAGGGAAAATGGGGCTTCATTTATGTCTTTTATTGAAGGGAATTCTGAGTGATTTGAATAAGCGCAATCGTCTTTTTGCAGCTTCTCGTTTTAGCAGTCTCAATAGTAAATCGGCATACGAGGAGAACGGAATCGAAGTTTTAGCGGGCGATTTTCGCGACTCCGAATTCGTTGAATCGCTGCCTGTTTGTCCGACGGTTTTCTATTTGGTGGGGGCGAAATTCGGCACTTCGGATAATCCGGAATTACTTCAGCAGATCAATGTCGAGGTTTCGGCTGCGATAGCCAAACGATTTAGAGATTCCAAAATCGTCGCCTTTTCGACGGGCTGCGTTTATTCTTACGTGACTCCCGAATCGGGCGGGGCAACGGAGGATTCCGAAACGAATCCAATTGGCGAATACGCTTTGTCTTGCTTGGAACGCGAACGTCGTTTCGAGGAAGCTTCGAATAGGTTCGGGACGTCGGTGACTTTGGTTCGTTTGAACTATTCGGTCGAGTTTCGCTATGGCGTCTTGCTTGATATCGGCCAGAGGGTTCTGAGGGGAGAGGCTGTCGATGTCACGATGGGCTACGTGAACGTGATCTGGCAGAACGATGCCTTGAATCAGATTGTTCAAGCCTTGGATATCGCCGATAGCCCAGCGGTTCCTGTCAACATAGCCGGGCCGGATAATGTGGCGGTTCGCGATTTAGCGGAACGTTTCGGTAGATGCTTTAGCGTTGCTCCGCAATTTCAAGGGGAAGAAGCGGAGACTATGTGGTTGAGCGATGCGTCGTTTTCACAGCGTCGATTCGGATATCCATCGGTTAAGTTGGATACAATGATCGCGTGGGTTGCGGCGTGGTTGCGTAAAGGAGGGCAAACGCATGGAAAACCAACTGGGTTTGAGAAGCGCGATGGACAGTTTTAGTGAAGTAATAGTCTGATGAATTCCCAAAAGCCTTTTCTGTCTGAACCGATCCATCGATTTTTGGATGATGGTGTAGTTATCCCAGCACTGCCTCTCGCTTTGACGAGTGCTCGTCAATTTGATGAAACTAGGCAGCGAGCGTTGCTGCGTTATTATATGGACGCCGGGTCGGGTGGCGTTGCGGTGGGTGTGCATTCGACTCAGTTCGAGATACGCGATCCGGAAATCGGATTGTTCGAACCGGTGCTTAGTTTGGCTGCCGAAGAGATGAAGGCTTATGAAGCACGTATGAATCGGCCTTTGATTAAGGTCGCCGGCGTCGTTGGCAAATCGGCTCAGGCAGTCAAAGAAGCTGAGTTGGCAGCGGAACTTGGATACGATATCGCGCTTGTAAGTTTGAGTGCGTTCAAAGACGGGACTAATGATCATATGATCGAGCATTTGAATGCGGTATCCGATGTGATGCCGATATTCGGATTCTATTTACAGCCATCGGTTGGAGGTCGTCGATTGGATTACGATTTCTGGCGAGCAGCGGTTGAGATCGAAAACTTAGTTGCGATCAAGACGGCTCCATTTAATCGCTATGATACCTTGGATGTATTGAGGGCTGTCGCGGATGGAAACCGTCAGGGCAGTATCGCGATGTATACAGGAAACGACGACAATATCTTGCTCGATTTGCTAACTCCGGTCCGGTTTAGCGAAGAGGAGGATGCTCCTGGAATTCGTTTTCGAGGCGGATTGCTCGGTCAGTGGGCCGTGTGGACGCATCAAGCGGTCAAGGATTTGGAGGCGATCAAGGATTTACGGGCGCATGGTGGAGAAATTCCGATTTCCCTGTTAACTCGAGCTCAACAGCTCACAGACGCCAATGCGGCAATTTTCGATGCGGGTAATAGTTTCTCGGGTTGCATCCCTGGCATTCATGAAATCCTGAGACGCCAAGGATTGCTGGAAGGACTGTGGACTTTGAATCCGAATGAAGTGCTTTCGCCTGGTCAATCCGAAGCCTTGGATCGTGTTTGTCAGGCTTATCCGAGCTTGAATGACGACGAATTCGTGAAGGAGAATCTGGATCGCTGGCTGCGGTAGGTTAGTCTTTAGTGAAGCGGCGTGGCGCAAGCGACAGCCGTGGGTTGAAAGGGGGAAGGTGCTTCACTTGTTTGGTGCCTTTTAAGCGATATCCACACTTGGAGTTATTCGATCGGTTTTCAAGATTGCCTTGAACTTGCCTGCTCGGATTTCCCATCCGCCATTGACGGGCTTTGATTTGATGGTTGGGCTTTTCCCGGATTGACCAGGAGTAGTGGCCATCAGTGTTAGGACTTCATGGGAGAGAGACGGTTCGGAACTGATCTGGATGAAGGGGAAGACTCCGTTTTCCTGGGGGAGGTCTAGGACGGATTTAGTGACCGATGCTCCGGATCGGGCGGCTACTCGGGCGTGAAGCGTCGCGTTTGGTCGCTGAATCGAAAATTGATTTTCGTCGATGTTCAGTCGGGCTTCGTTGTCGCGATTATCGGGGAAGTAGCGTAGTTGGACAGGCTGTGGTCGGTAGCGTAGTCGGATTTGGTCTAGGACGATAACGATATCCGGTTTCGAAAAAATGACGGTACGAACGACTTTGAAAATGTGTTCGTTTTCGATTCGGTAGGCAGGTGTAGCATCGCTGGTCCACCACGTGGTGTCGCCGTCTACGTGATACTGGGTGATATTGGCGTAGGAAAGGCTTTCGTTCGTTCCTTCGATTCCGTTGTGATAGTGGTGACCTTTTCCATCGACGAGAACGGCATTGTGGGCCTCGGTTTGGCGAAGTAACCAGTGCGCATGGCGGCGGTCATAGGCGGCTCCGAAGTTGTCGTTGATCATGCGTTCGCCATGAATCTTGTAAATGAAGTGGTTGCGGTCTGAATGCTCGTGATTAGCTGGGCCACCGCTTTTGAAGGCGATTACGGCGTCATCGGGCTCCCATCCGCTGCGAGTGAGAATCCAGTCTAAATCGTTGTGGATATTCTTTAAGGCGGCTGGAGGCGACTTGGATTTTCGATTCGGTTCGTACCAGAGGAAATCCAGAAAATAGTAGGGCTTCGAGGCGTTTTCGGCTGTGTGTTGGGCGAGTGGGTTATTTGTGTGGCGAGCAATCCATGATGGCACGCAGGGGTAGACGCTGTTCTTAGCGTCGCTGAAATTGACGATGTCGGGGGAGCCGTCTTCCTGTAGTCCCATTTGGACGCCGAGTATGAATTCGACAATTCCTTCCATGTTGGCTTCTTTGGCCCAATCGATATCGCCGATACAGCGATGGTGAGCTTCGAAGAAACCAAAAGATGTGCGGAGCGTGTATCCAGCATAGCTGATTCCTTCGAAATAGCTACCGTCGGGACTGAATAACGGTAATACGCGACGTGAGCTCGCGATAGCCGTTTCGAGCCAGAGATCCGCTCTGGGATCGTGTCCTCGAAGAGCGATTGCTCCGATTCCTAATGCGCTGCATGGAGCTGCGCGTAAATTGTTCGCTCCGAGGATCTCGGGCCATCGCGACATGTCGATGTCGTAGTAGTCAGCGTGTCGTTCGTCGAAGCCCCATCCTTTTACGGTATCGGGATTATCCATACCGTAGACGGTCCGGTAGCACGGGAGGCATCCTTTTTCGGCGATTGCGGATAGAAGACGTCGATCGAGTTTCGAGTCGATTTCATCGTCGAGAACTTCGCGGGCGAAGAGGAGCCTGACGATAGCAGTTGCGGCACGTTGGATTCCAATGGCGTCGTTGGGCCCGTCGAGGAAATAGTCCCAAAAAGGAAACTCAATAAAGCGTTCAATACCTTCGATAAGGGAATCTCGGCGTTCCTGGCTTGGGTCGATGAGTTGCGTCATCGAGCTGTAAGTGAGCGATTCGAGAGCGGCGGCGAAATCGCCGATTATGTCTCGCGATTCGTTAAACGCATCCAGTTTTTCGGAAAGTTCGCTTGGAGAATGGCTGGACCAATCGCGGTAGAGCGTGCCGAGGAATTCGGACGAGGCATTGGCTCGAATCTGTTCGATGTCACTTTTGTCGAAAAACAGTCGGTCGCTCTTCGGGTCGTTGGATGTGGCTCGGGCTCTGCTCGCGAATGGGCTTAGACCGGTTAAAAGAGAGGCGGAAGCCCCCAAGTAGCAGAATTCTCGGCGAGAAATAGTCATTCGCTGTGAGGTAGGTGTTTTTGTTTGTATCGAGAAACCGCTTTCAGGACGGCGATGCCGATTGCGATTGATAGGGTTCCGGCAATTGCGTTGAGCCAACCGCTGCGGTCGAGGCTGAAAAAGGTGATTGGAATTACGATAGCTCCGATGAGGATAGCTAGCCAGCCCATCAGTCGATAGGCTTTAAGGCCTTCTGTGCCGATTTTACTATCAGGGTCGGAGTAGGCTGGAGTTTTGAGATCGGTTTCGAAGCTCTCGATGGAGTCTTTAAACGCTCCCTCGCGTTTGTTGAAAAAGGCCGATCCGAGAAAGACGGTTCCGGTAACGAAAATTCCTACACACGCATTGAGTTCGTAGCGCGTCAGGTCGAATCCAAACCAAGTGACTTTGATGTCGGCGAAAAGAATGTTCATGAATCCTATAGGTAGCTCGCTTTGGCGAGCAGCGAATATGCCGACTACGAGCGCCGCGAGCACGCCTACGGATACGGATACAATTGCGGACCACCAAGGGGTCTTGGTAAAAAGAATACCAATGAATACGGGAATGAAGAGCGTTATCTTGTAGAGCGATTCCGCTTTCATGTAGACATCGAATGCGCCGCCAAACTTTTTAACGTTAAAGGCGACCCAGATGGCTATTATCCCGAGGCAGGCGACTGAGAGTTTTCCGACCCATAATTGAATTCGTTCGTTCGGGGCATGGCCGGATAGTCGCGTTGCGACGGGAACGTACACGTCTTTGGTGAGAACCGCAGCTAGCCAATTGAAAAGCGTATCGGTGGAGCTCATCGTTGCAGCGAAGATCGCAGCTGCGAGAAGTCCGAGCATTCCATGAGGCAATGTAGCGAGCGCAAGCGTGACGAACGAGGCTTCTTCTGGCTTGGCTAGATCCGGCCAGAGGGCGGCCATATCGGGGAATAGAATGGGTGTTGTGAAAATGGGTAAAATCCAGAGGATGGGGAGAATAAAGGAAAGCCCCCCACACCAGAGAGCCATTTTTTTGGTGTCACGTTCATCGGCGACGCTGTAGTAGCGTTGGGCGATGTGCCAGTTGACGTTGTAGCCAAATATTATGTACACAAACCAAGTTGGCCAAAAGAGGAAACCTCGGTCTTTGAGGTTTAGATCGAAGTATCCATCAGGGGATTCGTTTATGACTCGGCTTATTCCGTCCATTATACTTCCGTCGCCGAGAAGCGAAAATGCCACTGGAGTCATTATGAACGTTACTAGGAGAATGATTAGAAACTGGATACCGTCGGTTACCATTACCGCCCAAAGTCCGCCGAGTGTGGTGTAGGTTACTATGACCACGCCGGTGATGAGCAGCATGAATTCGAAGCCATCGAGTTGGGCGATCCCGACATTGAATACCTGTTCGTTAATCCCTAAGGCCGAGGATATGAAAATACATAGGGTGTAGATCATGATTCCCAGAACGAGAGTGTTGGGAACGACTGCCAGCAGCGTGTAGAAGTAGGTGGTGCCTTGCGAGAATCGCCGCGTCAAAAACTGGAGTGGGGTATCGATGCGCGTACGCCGCCACAATGGTCCGAAAATCAGATAGCCTAGGAAGTAGGCGGGCATGGCGAAGCTGAAAAGGAGAACCGCTCCGCCGCCGTCATTGTAAGTGATGCCTGAGGCGCCAACGAACATGAAGGCCGAAAATCCTGAAATGAAGAGTGAGATGGCAGAGAGTTTCCATGGGATGTGGCCACCTCCTTTGAAATAATCGACTGTCTTTTTATTGAATCGGGCAACGTAGAAACCAATGCCTAAGATCATCAGCATATAGATGCCCAATACAGTGTAATCCAGCGAATTTAGGAAATGGAGTTCGGGCATGAGGTAGCTTGGGGCAGATCGTTGCCGGAGAGATGTATTCTCAGCGGTTGAGACACAGAATCTCTAGCGGGGTGCATTGAAGCGTATTTTCCCGCTCGAGGCATGCATGAGAAGGTTTATGGTAAACTGTTTTATACTCCTTCGAGGCCAAAAGGTAGAGCCAATTGCATAAACCACGCGAAACCCTCGCGTAGCTACCTCGGATTGCTGACCTTACGGTTGATTATCTAGCGAAAGGTGATGGAGAAGTCGGCGCCTTGAGCGATATTGGCTTCGAATGTAACGTAGCGGCTTTGTTCGATTTGGATTTCCTTGAAATCGAGATTGGCGTTGCCATTTGAAATGCTCGCAACTGTGGCCCCGGTCGGGAGGAGCTGTTGAATGTTCGCGGCTGATTTCTTCGCGTTGATCGATAGTTCGATCCCATTCGCGGTTTCCGTGTAGGAATAGCTGACGGCTGCTCCAGAACATTCGTAGCCGACGCCGACTTCGGCTTCCGTTATATTCGCCGCGCTCCAGCGGGGGCTCAGGGAAATGGATTCGAATTGCTTGGTCTTGTCTTGCACGCCGGCTAGGCCTTCGACAAGGCCGTAGAGCATAGAACTCGATCCCCATCCGTCGGTCGGCATGGCATCGGGACTGGTGCTCGTGTCGACGGTGGATTCGGATCCGTCTGGAAAGTACCAGAGGTAAGTTTCGTTATTTTTGGAGATGAGTTTGTGGTAGCGCTGCAGCGTCTCGATGCCCTCGGCTTCGAATCCGTTCTCCAGGTAGGCTCGGGCGAGCTCCCCGCCGACGAGAGGCATAATGCCGCCGTTGCAGTAGGCGCCACCGATGATTTTTTCGTCGCCAAAGATTCCGTCTGGAAACGGAGGTTCTATCGAAAACCACTCGGCAAATGCTTGGGTGGATTCTTTGCGTTTCCGGTATTCCCGCAAAATTGAGCTGGCTTGCTCGGGAGAGGTTACGCCTCGATTGATGTTCATCGGGTTGCTGAAACTCAGTTGAGAAGCTTCATCGACGCCGGGGATTTCGACGGGGGTTTGTTTGACGAAATGCGTGTAGAAGTCGCCGTTCCAACAGATTTCGTTCATGCGGCTTTTGAGGCCGTCTGCGAATCGGGACCAATGAGTGGCTCGGGATTCATTTCCTAGATGACGGTAGATTATCGCGAGACGCTTGCAGGCTTGATAGTAGCCGCTGTTGTCGCCGTGCATGATGCCCCAGAAGGTATTTTCGTCGATTTGGAATTGGAGCCAATCATGACTGCCAGCGGTGTAAGCGAAGTCCCAGGAATCGATCGTGTAGGCACGTTTGACCAATTCGGTCTGGGGGTCCCATCTCCAGGGGTGACTGAAGACGTAATGTAGCGCGCTTTCCAAATTAGGTAGGAGAGAGCGAATCCAGGCATCGTCGCCGGTGGCTTGCCAAGCGATGAATGCGCCATTGACGAATCGATACTCGACATCGGCTTCTACGGGGACGCGCACGTATTTCGACCAGTTTTCACGTTCGCAAGGGACTTTTTCCGGTTGCACTGTGAAGTAGTCGAATACGCGACCGTTACGCCCTTGGGTTTCGGCGAAGTGCGTCACTGCGGAGGTCAAATCCTGTTCGAAATGCCGGGCGCCCCTCATGATGTCCGAGTGGTCACGGATCCAGACTGCTGGCGTGTCCGGGGAGCGATAGCCTCGGATAGGGTTGCCATCGATGACCATATCCATAGTGTCTTTTTCGAGAAAAGCCTGGATCCGCGGCGTGAGTTCATCGAATTCCGGACGAGCGGTTTTAATGTAGGTAAGATTGGACATGATTGTGACGTTTTATAACCCTATCGATTGGTTGGAAGGTTGGGGATGAGAATAGGGGCAACCAACGAGACCCTCGTTTTACGGTATATCGCCAAGTCCCGTTGAATTCGTCAAAGGAGGCAAATAGAGGATTGAGTTTCGAACGGGTAGACCCTTGTCTAGCGGTCGCAGGTTTACGTTTCCAAAATCGGAATCAAACTCTAAGCCGCAAGCCCTCCTAATTGAATAGCACTATCCCTATACCATGGAAATTCTGGGTCTTCATATCCTCGATTTAATTGTTCTTCTCGTCTATTTTGTCGTGATTCTTTGGCTTGGCAAGAAAGCGGGCGAGAAAAACGACAGTACTGAAGAGTTTTTCCTGGCTGGCCGTTCGTTGGGAAAATTCTACCAGTTCTTCTTGAATTTCGGAACGTCGACCAATGCGGACCAAGCGGTGGCCGTCACTCGTGAAACGTATCGTCAGGGCGTTGGTGGAATGTGGATACAATTCCTTGTTTTATTCGTTACGCCATTCTATTGGATTACATCGCTGGTTTTTCGACGCGTTCGCTTAACGACGCTGGGCGACTATTTCACGGAGCGTTTTCAGAGCAAGTTCGTGGGGGGCAGCTTCGCTATCTTCACGTTATTGATGACCTTCATCGGCGGTGGAATGGGCTACATGGTCGCTGGTAAAACGATGATGGCGATTACGCCGAAGCCCGCTGAGGTGCTTACCGTGGAGGAGCGCAATGTGGTGGAAGAATACAAGGAACTCCAAGGGTTGAAGATCTTGGATTTAGGCGAACGAACAGAGACGCAGCAGCAGCGTTACGAGGTTCTGAATCAAAAGAATATGAAGGGAGAGCTGAGGTCGTTCTTCTCTTATACAGATCCAGTTATATTCTATATTTTCTATGGGGTCATTGTGGCCGTGTATACTATGATGGGAGGGTTTCGAGCTGCGGCTATCACGGATTCGATTCAGGGAGTGCTCATCATTATATTCTCTCTGATTCTCATACCGTTAGGATTGTCGAAGCTGGGAGGATTCGAGGGCCTTCATGCGACGGTGCCGGCGTTTCAATTCGAGCTATTCGGTTCGGTCACTTTAAGCGAATACGGGTGGTACACGGTTTTTGCGATGTTCTGTTCCCAATTGATTTCGATCGTAGCTGTGGCGACGATGATGCAGACGGCGGGATCGGCGACGAACGAGAATTCCGCTCGTTTTGGGATCATCGGAGGCATGTTTCTCAAACGGGTTTTGATGTTGTCATGGATTCTGGCAGGCCTGATTGCGGTGGGCTTGTATTCCGGACAAATCCATGATCCGGATTTAGCCTGGGGTTACATGAGCCGCGATCTTCTGATGCCGGGTTTCATTGGGTTGATGCTGGTCGGGATACTCGCTGCTAACATGTCTTCCTTGGATGCGATGTCGGTCTCTAATTCCGCTCTCTTCATTCGTAACCTGTACGAGCCGATTTTTCCCAAAAAATCTGAGCAGCACTATCTCTTGGTGGGGCGAACGGTGATTGGCGTGAGCCTTCTCGGAGGGATAGGAGCAGCCATGTTCGTGGACAATCTGCTCGAAATCTTTAAATATTTAATCTCGATACCGGCGATTTTCGGAGCTCCCATTTGGCTGGGCATTTGCTGGCGGCGATTGACCAAAACGGCGGTTAAGATTGAGGTGGGCGTTTGCTTTCTTCTTTTTGCGATTATTCCGAATTTGTTTGTTGGATTGGACTGGGCTCGGACGAATCCGGATTTCCTCGTCCAGACCGAAGGGTACAGTCATGTGTTCAAGACACCCGCGTTGAATGAGGATGTCGAGCTGGGTAGAGCGACGGCGGTAGGCGATTCGATCGAAAAAGAAGTGTGGATTGAACCGAAGGGAGTGTTCTTCGAAAAAGTGGTTCGTCAAAATCCAGAGGATGCGGATTCGCCGCTGATAGGGATGGGACGCTTCGAAGCGGAAATTTGGGTAATGAGTTGGTTTGGAATTGATTTCACGAAGTTTAGCAAGGCTCAGCTGGTGGCGTCGCGCTTTTTCTTCATCGCGTTTTTCCCGTTTTTAATACTTTTCGCGGTATCTATGTTGACGCGTCCTCCTAGCAAAGCTCACTTGGATTATTTCTACGGGAAGATCTTCACTCCTATTCAGCCTACGATTGAGGAAGATAAGCGAGCGGTGGCGTATACGGCATCCAACCCGGATTCGATTCGAACGAAAAAGCTTTTCCCCGACAGCAACTGGGAGCTCGCAAAACCGGATAAGATGGATTGGATCGGTTTTGGCGGTAGCTGGGTTATGGTGGGACTGATTATATTGGCCTTGTGGGTGATGGTTTCAGTCGGAGGGTAGGTGCTTGCTAACTCGAAAGGCTGTTTATTGAGTAGGGGCGTCGTTTGCACCGACCGCGTAAGTTGCTAAATTCTATTGACGCGGTCGGCGCAAGCGACGGCCTACGTAAGAGAGCTTCTTTAAGCTGCTACGGTCTTTCGGTTCTTACTGTTTTTTCGGACGCTGGTGCCGTCTTTCCATTCGCCTCGAATCAGGGTTACGGCTGGATTGTCGGTTGGGCCGAGCTGCTCATGGGCGAGCTTGGTCTTCAAAACATCGATCGCGGTCGCACCAATCTTTCGATACGGTACGTGGACTTGAGCGATTTCGCCTTCTTCTTCGATTGAAGGCGAAAGAGCAGCGAAGCTTATTTCTTCGGGTATGCGGTATCCGGCTTCTTTGAGCCAATGATAATGTTCCGCATTTGGGCTGAGTACGACCTCGGGCCGTTCGCTTTTTACCCAAGCGATTAGGTCTTCCTTTGAAATGCTGTCCTGGTAGAGTGGACGCACGCGATTCTCTTCGGGAATATTTTGTTGGTGCCAAAGGAGGTAGCTTTGATAGAGGTGATTGGAGCGTACATCTTCGGTTTCGGTAACGCAGAAACCAATTCGCTCGAATCCTTTTTCCGTCAAATTAGAAATGCCGACATGCATCGACTGATAGAAATGCGGATGCACCTGATTGAAGCCTAGGCGGGCTGCTACGCCGCAAGTGGCTACTCCCATGAAGTCATCTTGCGGAAGAGAGAATACGTCGTTGAGGCTTTCTACTGGCAGTACGACAATGCCGTGAATGCCGCGAGTTTGAAGGATTTGGATGACTCTTTGGAGGCGCATGCCGGGCTCTTGAAGCCAGAAGTCTTCTGTTTTGAATCCGAGGTCTTCGGCTCGCTTCTTTGCGCCTTCGCGAACGAGAAGCGAATCTTGGCTTAGCTCTTTGAGTGGACGCTTCTGTCCGTTTAGAATCGCGATTACCGGTTCTTCCTTGCTGATGTCTCGTTTGCGCAGGTAACGCATGAGCTCGGTCAAATTGGGATCCGGCGTGTAGCCTTGTTGCTCTGCGATGAGCTTGATACGCTTCCGTGTTTCGGGGGCTACACGGGGGTGGTCGCGTAGCGCCATGGATACGGTCATACGACTGACTCCGGCGGCCTCGGCGATGGTTTTACAAGAAGGTCTAATCTTGTTCATAATAGGGCTGGGTTGTTGGGGTTCTAGGTCTAGTTCGTTTGAAAAGAGGCGTGGGCAGGTCCCGATTTCGAAGGCACGAAAATATTTATTTGAAGAGGGAAAGTCAAGTGATCGAAGGGTTTTTTCAGCGGGCTCGAGGGTTTCGTTGCTTTACGGGATGCTATTCGTGGAATTTACCTCGATCCAACGCCGAGAATGGTGAGATTCGCGCAAGGCGTCTAGGACGAGGGTCCCTTGGTAAGCGGCTTCGGTGGTTGCTCTGAAAGGGATGTTGCGCAGGAGGTTTTCCGCGAGATCGTTGTAGATTTCAATTTCGTCGCCGTAGACTTTTCCTTCGATTGCAAAGGTACTTCGGACGGGATCTTGCGTTGGGTCGGGTTCCTTCTGGAGGAGGGTGACGGTTTTTTCGTCAGATAGAATCGTGCCGCACGTTCCTTGAATCATGAAAGAGGGAAGGCCTTCGATTGCTTCGGTGAATTCCGCAAAACCCCGCATTCCGTTTTCAAATTCGATCGCGGCTTGGAAATTGTCGTCGGCGTCGCCTGGGTTGATTGAGCGCTGGAGTTGTCCGGAGACCTGTTTTACGGGACTGTTGGCGAGGTCAAGGATTGGTTGGACGATGTGCATGCCCCAGTTGAGTAGGTAGCCGCCTCCGAAGCGTTGTTCGGTTTGCCAGTCGGAGCGTTTCCAAAATTGATTGACGTAGCGGCGGGCGATGAAGACGTCGCCAATGGCTCCTGAACGGACTAGTTCTTGGATTTTCCAGTATTCGGGAGACCAGTACATTGGCATCCAGGGGAAAAGGCGTTTGCCGCTGGATTGCTGCGCAGATAGCATGGTATCCGCTTCCTGGCGGTTGAGAGCCCAAGGTTTGGTGACAAGCGTATGAAAGCCAGCATTTAGGCAATCGGTAACGATTGCGCAGTGAGTGTCGGATCGAGTGATGACGCAGGCTAGGTCAATCGCTTCTGGTCGCTCGCAAAGTTGTTCATGGTTTTCGTACACTTCGCAGCCTAAGTCCTTGCGGGCTTGTTCTCGGCGTTCGCTCGATAGGTCGCATACGGCTCTGATTGAAAAGGCGGGGTTGGTTCGGATTGCCACCGCGTGAGATAGGACTCCGCTAATGCCGTAGCCGATGATGGCGACGCGAATAGGCTGTTTGGTGTGTAACATTTTTATGACCGGGAAGGGGGGAGGAGATGCTTGACCGTTTCAGTCGGTAGAGCGGCGTTTTGAGTTACAGAATGCAGTTTAATAAGCAGGCGTGGTGTATGCTTTACTGTAAAGCATACTCGAATTATTGGATTGGGGAATGCTTTTCGAAGGAAATTACTGTAAAACAGCAAAGAAGTAGCCCAGACGAGGGGGATAAGATTGTCTTTCGGAGGTAGAGAATTCGTATTGTCTAAAAATTGTCTTACAAGGGTCTCATTCGAAGCGAAACGAATTTTTTAATAAAAGAAAAACAATCACTCGTTCAACCCTCCCAGTTCGAATTTCGGCTAACAGCAGTCGGAAACGTATTGGTAGGAGCAAAACGGGTTCAACTGCATTCTAAAAAGTACACCCCTTATCACGTCAATATCATGAGTCTATATAAACTACTAAGAATGATGCTGCCTATGTGCAGCCTATTCGCGGTTGCGGGATTACAAGCCCAATCCGCCTCTTCGGACGAAGAGATTATCGAATTATCGCCTTTCGAGGTCACCGGTGGAACGGATGACGGTTATAGGGCGACCTCCACTCTTGCTGGCACTCGTCTGCGTACCGACATGCGCGATATAGGGGCTTCCATCTCTATCGTGAATGAGGAGTTCCTTCGTGATACCAATTCGAGTAATATAGAAGATGTTCTCATTTTCACCCCCAATACCGAAATTGGTGGTCTGGGCGGTAATCACTCCGGTTCCCAAGGTGCCAACCCGATTCCGGCACAACAACGTGGGGATCCCAGTGGCGGTTTAACTCGGGTTCGTGGATTGGCTTCAGCCGACCTCACCCGTGATTATTTCCTCACCAATATTCCTTTTGATACTTTCAACACCGACCGTGTTGAAGTACAACGCGGTGCTAACTCGGCCCTCTATGGTCTTGGTAGCCCCGGTGGTATCATAAACTCTCAGACCATCCGGGCCAACTTCTACGGCGATCGTGGACGGATTCGTCTCGAAACGGACCAATACGGCACCTCTCGCTACTCGTTACGTTACAATAAAGTGATTAACGACAATATAGCTATCCGGGTCGCGATGCTAACCGAAGACAGAGGTTATGAGCAGAAGCAGGCGTTCTTGGAAGATGATCGCAGGTTTGCCGCCGTTACCGCAAAACTCCCATTTAACCTCACGGCTCGCGCGAGTGTAGAGTTTTCCGAGCGTGAATCCTCCAACCCTGACTTCATTCCACCCAATGACGGTATTACGCCTTGGATCAACTTGGGTAAACCAACCTCTAGCAGTCCAGCGGAGGGTGCGGCAATCTTTCGCGGCACTGGGGATGTTTTTCCTGGCGTAGCGCACAAAAATATTTTCCACCTCGCCGGTGCTGGTCAAGCATCCGTTGGTTATTACCGCTACTACCAGGATCCAACTGATCCGAATCCGACGTGGGGTGGCCACAGTTACCTCGTCGCGACGGCTGCCGATAAAGCACTCGCTCCAGAAGTTCAACGTCCCGTCACAACGGGCCCACAGGGTCAGTGGATGCGAATTAAGACGTGGGACGAGAACAATATCATTCGTCGTACGGGAGGCTACCGCTCAGATGGAACGCAACTTCCAGCTGGCCACTCAGCTTTCTTTAGTAATGGTCATGTGTCCAATCAACTCTTAGATCGCAGCATTTTCGACTACCGTGAGAATCTATTCAGTGGCGGTATGGCTCAACAGTACGCCGATTGGGAGAACCTCAACGCCAGCATTGAAGGCAGTTGGTTTGACAATCGCGTGGGCTTGGAATTCTCCCACAATGAACAGACGTTCGAAAGTGCGGATGCCAACTCCCTCCAAGGCGTTCAGCAGCGTACGATCTACATCGATATGAATCAACATCTGCTGGCTACCACGGATGGAACGGGCACAGGCGAATTGCTCCCGAGTCCAACCTACGGTAAGCCGATTATGGGTGGTGGTTCAGGTGGTAACCGAACTTACAATGATCGGGACGCTACCCGCCTTCAAGGTTTTGTAGAGGTTCGCTTTGACGACTTAATGGACGACGACAGCTTTATGACTCGTCTTTTGGGCAAGCTTACCTTCACCGGCTTGATAGACGAGAGCACCCACTACAATCAGACGCTCTATTCAGCCCGGTCCGATCCTCTCAACCACTACGATCTGGCAATGAACACTCCTGGTCATCACGTGGTGTCTGCTCGTAGCGGACAAGAGTTCGCTCTGCCGGTTGCAAACCCTATTAACTTCCTAAATGTTAACTCCCTCAGTGATCTCGCTGGAGTTGGAATTGGGGCTGTTCCCTTTGGTCGCGAACGGACTAACATGAGCTTTACGCCCATCCCGGCGAGCTTCACTGGATGGAATCCCACCGCCGGTCAATTCGTTGACTTCGACTCCACCGTCAACACGCTCTACCAACCTGATAGTTGGCCCGCAGCGTCACACGCGAACAAGAAGATCAATACGGTTCAATCAGAGGTGCTCATTGGACAACATTCTCTATGGGACAACACTGTGGTCCTTACTGGAACGTGGCGTAACGATGTGGCTACTCAAGCCGCAGGGGTTGGCCGTTCAACCACAACAACACGTCGTGACGTCAGAGACACTCTCGATCCTGTATACGTAGCCGGTCCCCAAGGGCCATACAACGTAACAGCTGACGACGATACGACATCGTACTCGGTAATGGTCCATACACCTGCGTTTTTGCGTGATAAACTCCCCTTCGATCTCTCTGTTTATAAGAGCGAAGCCGATAACTTCCAGCCTACGGGCAGCAATATAACCATTTTCAACGATACCGTTCCGGCCACCGCCGGCACCACCGAAGAGATGGGATTTATTGTCGAGGGACTCGACGGCAAATTGTCCGCTCGGTTCAACTGGTATGAATCCGCTGTAGTCAACAACCGTTACGAAGAAGGTTCCCTCTACCAATCGGCATCGATCCTGGAGGGTCTGGCTCACCAATTGAGTAATCCTGCCAATAGTGGTTTCACTGTTGCGGATGTCCAAGCAGTGTTGCCTCCCGCTGGTGTTATTGGATCGAGTGGTTTCCAAGTTGACTGGAGTAACCCCGATGCCGCGACAACTGCTCGGAATTCTTCCGATACGGGAACGCAGGACTTCATGGCCAAGGGTATGGAAGTAGAAATCGCTTACAATCCGACCGCCGCATGGACTATTCTCTTAGCGGCGGGTGAGCAAAAAACCGTTGCTGATAATACCTACCCGGAGATGCGACGTTATGTTAGTGAGTTCGTCCAGTCCAAATGGGTGGATAGCAGCTTCGCTCAAAACTACTATATCGATGCAGGTGCCACTCAAACTCTCGCTGAGCGGGCGTCGGTTAGCATCGTTGAAGCTGTCCAACGTGCAGCTTTGCAAGACGGTAGTCCTTCCAAAGAACAAGCCAGATGGCGCGTAGCCTTCAATACCTCGTATCAATTCGGGACTGAAAGCGATATCATTCCCAACTGGTTAGGTGAGCTGACTGTTGGTGGTGGCGTTCGCTGGCAGGACAGAACTGGAATTGGCTTCAGATTGGGCAACAATGTGTTAGGTGATCTCGCTTTGGACGTCAATCAACCGTTTCTTGCTCCGAGGGTTACGACAGCTGATGTGTTCGCTCGGACATCCTACAAGCTGAAGAATAATCGTTCCATCGACTTGCAGCTTAACATCAAGGATCTCACGAACCATGATGGTTTGACTCCGTTTGTCGCTAATCCCGACGGTAGCAAGTTCTACCGTTTTGGAGAGGGTCGTTTGATCTCAGCTTCGGCAACGCTTAACTTTTAGTTCAAAGGGTTAGTTGTGTTTCATAAGGGCTCCCCGGTTTCGGCCGGGGAGTCTTTTTTTGGATTCATCAAGCCCCGAAGCGCGAAGCGTTTGGTTCCCGTGATGCCCCGCCGCGGTTTATCCGCTGTCGACGGAGTCGAAGGCGGCAAACAAAGGCCGCAGGTATTCACTTTTGGATACGCGATGGAAGTAGATAGGCTCGTTGGATTGTTTTCGAAAACCTCATTTGGATTATTTTTCCACAACGTTTCGCTTGTTGTTCCTTCGGAATAAATAGGTTTTCGCTATGCGAAAAATTGGTTCGAATCTCGGAGGATCTATTTTGATCGCGGATTATAGATGTAGGGCTGTCGCTTGCGGCACGGTCCACGCTGATCTGGATCGCCCCTACGGGTTGCTGTCGCAATTCACGAGTCGGGACGCCTCGTGCTACCTTATTGGATAATAAAAGTGTATCGAGGCCTCCGTACTTGGTTGTTAATCCGAGGTTTGGAATTTTTCGAATCTTTGTCTCCTAGCAATTAATGCCAGGTACGCGCCACATGAAGTCTGGATCGACGAATGGTTCGTCGTCTTCGCGCCCTTCCATTAGGGCGATCTTCTTGCGTAACAGATCTGCAATATTGTCGCCATAGATGAAAGTCGTTTCGCCGAGCTCGGATTCGATCATCCACTCGGTCTGGGCGCTTTCCACGTGTTGGAGCAAATCGCGTGCGTTTTCCTTTTCATCGAGAACGGTGTGCCGAACGAGAGCGCGGCAACGTTCTTTATCAGAAGCGTCTTCGGCTTCGATGTATCCATGAACGCCTTCGATCCAAGCAGCAATATTGCGTTGAGTGCGAAACCAGCATTTTGCTCCGTAGAGTCGGTCGAAATGGTGAGACCATACGTCGTGTCCACCGGATTCGTATGCAGAACTATCGCGGCCTTCACGGGCCAGCTCAGATGCTGCTTCGATTTCGGGAAGCACGTTGTCGGAGATAGCTTCGCGGCATTTGCCCGCGTACCGCGGCGTGCAGAAGTCGAAGTTGATCTCGCGACGGAAGTCGGTTCGCACGCGGTTATTGGCGTGACCGAGGTGAAAGTCTTCGTAGTAGGCTCGGTCGGTTTCGCTTAGCGCTTCGAAATTGGGAACGAATGGACGTACGAGAACGCGGTACCAAGTGCTCCAGATAGCCATTACGCTGACTGGAGGCGGGTAGGAACGGTAAGCTTCGTCGGCATGATTCCAGGTCTTGACTAGCTTAGAAGCGTCTGTCGCTCCAACCCATCGCGTGGCTTGGCAGGTGAGAATTTCGTCGTAACCGACCGAAGGATCGTTTTGGAACGATCGGAGAATCTCTTGATTGATATTGTAGGGAGCCAAGGTCGATGGCGTCGAACCACAGAGGCCAGCCGTGTGCGAGACTTTCTGTTGGTGTAGGTCTCTCAGCTTTTCCCAAAGTAGTTTGGGATACATGGGAGCCTTGACCGGTTCCATGTTCCAGAAGGATCCTGGGCTGAAGTAGAGGTGGGCATTGGAACCACGGGATTCGAGTAGTTCCTTTTTCGATTTTTCTTCTTTGGCGAATTGATTGAATAAGCCGGAGAATGTGAAATCGACCGCCCAGTCGTATTTCGGATGCTTGTAGTCGAGATTGAATCCTTTGGATACGAGCGTGTTTGTCTCGAGTTCGATGCCGTCTTCGACTCGGTCCCAGAGATAATCTTGCTCGGCGTAGAACATCTCGCTGCGCAGCACGCAATTGAATTTTGGGTTAACGTTCCGGCCAGCGTCGCGAATCGTCTTCATGAAACGAATGATATTATCGGCAGCCGCTTCAGCAATGGCATCGTCGCCTTTGAATTCGCGAATCACGTAACCGCCGCCATTACGTCCGACGTAAAGCGAACTCGTATATTCGAAACCAGCTCCGCTGTCATTCGACCAAATGGTCATGTAATCGATGTTGGGAGCGGCTTCCATTATCTTGCCTAGCATCTCTGAGTAGTGATCGAGGACTACGGGGTGAGCGGTGGTGAGATTGTAGCGCGGGCGGAAACTTCGAAGGGGATGGTCTACCCGGGCGCCTCGGAGCATCGGGTAGCGTTCGAGCAGTTCTTCGGGAACCGAGCGCGGTTCGAACGAAAGAATGCCAGCTCGGAGGCCGTATTTTTCAGCGAGCTGAGCTGAGTGCTTCAGTTTGTTTAGATTGGCTTGAAGGTAGTCATAGGGATAGATTCCCTTGTTGAGCTTGCTGTAGACGAATTGATCGAGAGCGGCACAGTAGGTGTAGAATAAATACAGCAGTTCGCCGGGGGCAGCTTTTTCGTAGGGGAAGTTTGCTGCGAATCCGTTCACTTCTACATGGGTGTAACCCAGGCGAGCCATTTCGCGGATATGGTCTTCGGGGTCGAATCCTTTGGTGGTGCGGGCGTGATTGTTGAGAAGCGAATCGTAGGCGGGGCGAAGATGTTTGAAAGTCGCCTCAAGTAGCTTTCCTTCATTGAAGTCCGTGAGTTCCTTATCGAACCAATCGTCGGTCAATCGGTAGGCTAGGCGATAGAGAAACCAAGTATGGGAAGCATAGAGTTCGATGCTATTAGACTCGCTTGAACGGACGTACATCCATTCTTCACGGTCGCCATAGGGTATAGACTTTATGGCTGCTTCGTCCGGAGAAAGAACGCCGAGGGTGATCCTGTTGGCGCTTGGATTGGCTTCGCCAATGGTAAGCGTAATCGCTGATGAGCATGCTGATTGGAGGAATTCTCCTGCGGTCGCTTCAACGGTGATGTCGGAGTGAAGGCAGACGATGGCCGGTTTGGATTCGAGAAATTGGGTAATCTTCATAATGCAATTCCCGCGTGGGTTGCCGCAGGTCCGAATTCGCTCAGTGTTGGCAGTGTAGTTTGCGTGGAGCGAATTACTTCTAGGTTTACCATAAAAACTCGGATCAGTGGCGATTTTCGAGGTTGGGGGACCACGGGGTAATTACGATCCGAAAGGCTCTAAACGTAGGAGCGGGTTTATCCCGCGATTTTCCTACAAGGATTCAGCGACTCGCTCCAGAGCTTTTCGGTCGGAGCTCATTAGAATTGTGATATCTCGGTTTCCTGAATCATCGGTTTTGCACCATAGATCGATCGCTTTGACTCCCGGGTTCGATTCATCCCAGTAATAAGGCGGCGGATCGATGGGAGCGCTTTTTAGCGTGAATTCTACTGGTTCGAGGATTTTGAAATAAAGGCGTTTCCCGTCCTGAAGGAGTATCGCTTCATTGTTGGCGATATCGACTTGAGCCCGTGTGAGCATTCTCCAGCGGAGCGTACCGCTCATTCGGCCTTGTTGTTCGGTTCGCTCGCGAGCTCCACGAACATGATCGGTAATTTGGAGGACTTGATAGTCGTGAGTCACGAATGTTCGTTCGTAGCTTTGGGCTTGGCCTTTGTAGATGGCGGATAGGTCGACAATTCCGCGCACTGTATTAGCGGTTTCTTCAAAACTTGTGATCGCTGCTGCGGCTTCCGCATTTTGAAGACGCTGATCCATTAGGAGAAGATTGTGGGCGTAGGGACCAATTCTAAAGATTCGCCACCTGTCGGCGTGCTGGCGTCGGTCCCATATTCCAAGTCCCTCGGATTCGAGGCTGAGGTACTTTTGAGGATCCAGGTCGATTGCCCAGCGGATACCTTGATCTTCGAATATGAAGCTGCCTGCATCCATATGGGCGTGGCTAATGGATCCTTTGCCGCCTTTGAACCCTAGGAAAAATGCGTTGGGGTCGTTCCAGCGTTCCCGAATGAAGGCCACCGGGTTGGAGCCATCTCCTTTCCAGTTGCTTGCAATGTTGCTTTGAGCGTTTTTAGGAAAGTTATTTGAGTTTGGATACCATAGAGCGAGCATTGGGAGGGTGCGTAGGCGATCGTCTTCGGGGGTCCATGGATTGTTTTCGAGAAACTCTTTGAGCCCGTGTCGCATCGCGTTGAAGCCGATTTGGCTGCCGTAGCGGGAAGCATACCAGGCGGTTACCGGTTCGAAGCGAACGAGTTTTCCGTTGTCATAGAAATTGTAGAAGGAGCCAGTTGGGGAAACGGCGTGGCTGCGGAACTCGATCGATTCGCGAAACGAGTTATGATCGGCGAGTCCGAAAGAATCGCCGCAGGCACTCTCAAGAAGATCAATCAATACAGCAGTGAAATGGGTCCCGTAGGTCCAGTAGACGGGGCCTTCAGGATAGACACCGTCGGGGTTCGTTTCATCCATGGCGTTCGGCACTGCTTTGATTGCCCGGGTGATTACCCAATTGGATAGTTCTGGATTCCGATCTGCGAGGAGCAGAGCTGCGGATACTAGTCCCGCATGGCAGACGGGGTTCCAATTATTGTTGTAGTCGAGCCACCAGTTGCTAGGGTGGCTTTCGTCGAGTGAGGGGTTGATTCCTTTTTCTTCGAGGGAGTCTAAAAAGTGATTTTGTTGTTTACGTGAGAGATCCGTCCAAAACCAATCCAGACCAATCGACATGCCCAGCGCCATCTCGCCAACATCCAAATAGTGTTGAGGATTCCAATCGGGGAAAGCGGCGACGGCTTCCATCTCTTGGATCGCTCGCTCGCGATAGATATCGTTTCCATCGATCTTGTAGAGAAGCGCCCAAGTGGACACGCGCTTGAGGAATTTTCGCGATTCGCTGAGGAGCCGTTTGCCGGCGAGTTCGTGCTTAATGGGAGAAAGCGGGAGCATGGCCTCGGCTGTCTGGCGGAGGAACGCCATGTACTGCGATTGCAGAGGGTCGCCGGTGGCGTTTCGAATAGCTTCGAAATCGGTGTCGGATGCAAGGATGCGAGGATGACCGCTTTGAATCGAATCAATTGAAAACGATTCTGGGGTCGCTGCGTTCAACTGAATGATAAAAACGATAGAGCAAAAGAGAAAGAGCAGAGACCCGATTTGTCGCGGCTTTTCTGATCGGATGTCTTTGTTGTTTGGTGACATTGATAGGGAGCTGGGCCGTTCACCGGACAAGCGCGAAAGGGATTAGGCGTCTTGCCGATTTAAGGCGTCCACTGCGTCCATTATTATTTTCAAGCGCCGGACATCTTCTTGGGTCGCTTCAAGAACTGGGAAAACATGGGTTTCCAAAGTGAGATGATTGATCGGCTTGTCATTCATCAACGCTCGTAGCTGGCCGAGCCAATTTACTCCGCCGTCGCCAATTAGACGATTCTCCCATTTGTCAGGAGGGACGGGAATGGCGTCCTTGATGTGGACGTTTTGAATGTATGGGCGGACGGCATCGTAGCCTACGGGGTAAGCGGCTTCGCCGGCGACAAGAGCGTTAGCGGGATCCCAGTTGATGCCTACGTTTTCGGCGTTGATAGATTTGACGAATTCGGCGGTGTTCACGCCTGTGTCGCAGAAAAACCCTGGCTCGTTTTCGATCGAAAGCTGTAGGCCATGTTCGGCGGCGATTTCCCCAGCCTGTTTAAGGATGAACAAGGCTTCCTCGGGATTGCCACCGCCGTTTCTCAAGAAACTGAATACGATAATTCGCGGGGCTCCGAGGCGGGTTGCCATCTCGCATGTTTTTGGCAAGGCGTCTTCTAGCGCTTTTCGTATTCCTTCCGTATCCGATAATTCGATTTTGAAAAGACCGGGAGTGAGCGCTGTCAATTCGATTTCCTGATTTTCTACTTTATTCAGGAGACGTTCCTCGACACCTGGGTTCAGGTAAGGAACGCGGTGTTCGTAGGAGTCGACGCAGCGCAGTTCGTACTTGCGAAAGCCGAGGCGTTTGCCTTCGCCCAGAGCTTCATCAAGATCGAGGGAAATTTCGTCTGTAAGGATTGCTAGGTCCACTGTTTAAGTATCTGAGATTGTAGTAGAGGATATTCTGCTTCGCGCGATAGTGGTAGCGATCGTACGAATGTGCAGAGACAAGAATGGGTAGGATGGAGGGAAGGCTGGAAGGGGTTGTTTTTCGACCTCGACCTCGTTTTTCGGTAAACCAAAGCCTCGTTTGGCAAAGGTTGAAGAGAGCGTTTTAAAGGACAATCGATTCTTCGATCTAAGATCTATGAAAAATACTCATATTACGATGCCTTCGCTTGGAAGGATTACGGCATTTTGCTGTTTCTGGTTTTGTTTGGCGTGCGTGGCTTACGCAGAACCGAAAGCGGAGGATTTCTTGGGTAAATGGGTTATGATCCCTCGCGAGAGCACAAATATCGATCTGTTCGGTACAGCGTCGTTGCATTTCGAGTCGGTTAGCGAAGACCGTGTTTCGTTAACCCAGCGCTGGGGGACGACACGCTCGCGATCCGAGAGTTTCGATTTGAAACTGGGGGGCGTTAAAAACGAATTTCCGATCGATCATAAGGCATTCGCCAGCAATGTTTTCATGGGGATTCGTTTTGCGGTAGGGGAAATGCGCTCGATTCAGGCGAAATGGGGGAAGCCGTTTCGATCACTGCATTTCGAAGAGCGATATCCGATTCTTTCATCCCAGGGCAAAAAAGAGTTCTCTAGTCAGTCGACCTTTTCTTTGGATGAAAATGGGACAATTTTGACGTGGACGATCCAGCGTCCGACACGCCCTGCCGATCAGCCACTCGTTTTTAAAATGAAGCGAAAAGGGTATCGCGAAGCCTATTCGATGGATATGGTGGCGGATTGGGAGATTGATGGTTTGTTGCCGGAGCAGGCGGCTTTGATTACGTTGCAGGGGGTGGTTAACGAAGAGGGTCCGCTATTGTATTTCAATTATCCAGAAACGTGGGACTTTCGATTTACGGGGGATATCGCGGAGTTCTATGAGGAGCGGAAGCAATTTACGTTCACGAAATTGCGTTCGCTGAAACATGCTTTGCAAGCGTTCAAGGACCGAGTCGACCGTTACATTGTGTGGGATAAAAAGGAGCGCACTTCATTGATCGTCGCATTCACATTGGCAGGCTTGGAAGATGCTATTGTCGTTTCGGAAGACGAAATTCCGCTCATGGAAGAATTGGGACTGGAAATGATCGAGGATTATCGCGGTCGTTTCTCGGGACAGAGCGATTTCGAAATCTATAGCTGGGCTTACGATGAGTACTGGGATCAGTGCAGCAAGGACTATATCGTTTGGATGGGCGGCGAGCATGGCACGCGTATGCGTCCGGGAGTGGCGGACTTTGGAATGTATCACGAGTGCTTTTTCAATGATCTCTCGACTGATGCTGACGATCCCAGCGATGCGGATGAGTATCGTTTAGCTGATCGTTTGTTTTCAGAAATGAACGAAATGGGCATGTGCTTTGGTTGGCATTCCTATGCGAAGGATAAGGAACGAGATCACGTGAAGCTAGCATCGTCGCATGTAATACGGGTTTCGGGGCTGCACACATTGCCGAATATGAGTTTCAATACGCAAGTTCCGCTCACGCCCGGATTCGAGTTTAAGAACAATCACAATGTGGAGCCTGGAAAATCCTACATTCCGGAAAAAAAGGTTTACATCGCGGCGGTCCAGACCGATGCACTCGGAATTGGTGCTTGGACGCGCCCGGGTCGCGGGGAGATTCCTTATGCGTGGCAGGTGACGAAGAACTGGCTTTGGATGGGGCCGTCGATGTTGGAGATGTTCTATTCTCAAGCTACGCCGAACGATCTGTTTATTGGCGGTTTGTCGGGACCGGGTTATATGTATTCGAAAGCGATTCCTTCGGAAGCCTTACCGGGGGTTGTCAAGAAATCTCGTGAAATGATGGAGACGCTCGATCTTAACGTTTTCGAGATAATGGACTATTCGGAGGGGGCGACCGTCGAGGGAAATCCAGACCTTCCTCAATCGGTTATCGATCAGTACTACGAAGGTATGCCTGATGTACTTGGCTTCTTGAATGGTTACGCACCGGCGTTTACATTCGTCAATCGAGAGGGTCGGCCGCTGATTTCCTATGACTACTATATGTCGCCTGAGCGACCGGCGGAATTGGTGCATGCGGACCTGGTGGAATTGGCGGCAATCAACGACAAGCGTCCTTACTTTCTATTGATGCATGTGCGGCAGTGGAGCGATATTTCGGCGGTTAAGAAGATTTTCGATGGACTAGGGCTAGCATTCGAAATCGTGCCGCTCGATCGGTTTTTGAAAATGGCAGGTACCGAGCCTACATTTGAAACCTATACGCGTCCGGAGTAAGGCGGAGGTTTTCGTTAGTTATAGGAGGCGTTGGAGTAGCGGGATAGACTCGCTCCTACAATTAAGGCACGTGCAGGAACGGATTTACCCCGCGATTCATTGTTTTAAAACGGGAGAATGCAAACCGATTCGAAAGAGCGTCGAATCCGCTTTTACAAGTGTTGGCGTATCGTGAATATCACTTCCCATGAAAGATAAACGCATCGGTGTTGTGGGATTAGGTCGGATGGGCGCAAATATGGCTCGTCGTATAGAAGATTATGGATACACGGTATCGCAAGTGATCGATCGGCGGATTTGGCCACGGCTCTGGCGGAAGAAGTTGGAGCATCCGTCGCTCCGTCGCTAAAGGACTTGACGGCGGGATCGGATATTATCCTAACCGTGGTTACCGATGATCGGTCAATGGATGCTGATTTCTTTGGCGAGGATATTCTTCTCGAAAATACAGTAGGGAAGGTCTTCGTAAATTGCGCTACCGTTTCGCCTGATGTGCATCGCAAGATTGATGCAGGAGCTCTGAGTCGGGGAGCTTCTTCGTTGGAAGCTTGTATGGCTTCGAGCATTCCGCAGGCCCGCAATGGCGAGTTGTATTTGATGATTGGGGGAAGTAAAGAAGTGTTCGATCAAATCAAACCGCTGTTGGATGATTTAAGTAAGAAGCTGCTCTATATCGGGGAGTCTGGTAAAGCCGCCGAGGTGAAGGCTTTGGCTAATATGGTGATGAATATCAACACCAGGCTTTAGCTGAAGCGTTGGGGCTCGGGCAAGCGTTGGGGCTCGGGCAAGCGTTGGGGTTGGACCTTAGAATGCTCTGTTCGGTGTTTGCGGAAACGGGCGCGAATTCGTGCGTTCTGGAGACGGATTCCGATGACATGATCGATCGCGATCATGAATGCTATTTTTCCGGAGCGCATGCAGCAAAGGATAGCGGAATAGCCTTAGCCCTGGCCGCAACGAATTCACTCAAACTCCCGTTGGCGCAAGCCACTTTCGATCAATACGAGAAAATGATCGAACTCGGTATTGGAGAACTGGATAAGTCCGGCATCGCGGAATTGACCTTCCCCGGCCGTAATGGGAGCGTTTAGATATCAGTCGCTTTCGCGGCCGTCGATGTGAAAAGATCTTTTATTTCCTTCGGGTAAATACCTCGAAGCTTGCTTCGTTTCTGACTTTGGTCGCGACCTTCAAAAAACCTTGGTGCTCTTGACTTGGCGTAGTTCGAAGAACGAAGACCCCCGGCAATGCGTTATCGATGAAACGGAAAGCAAAGGAAGCCAAGCGTGATACAGCAGGAGTGCCTTGGCCTCCTCGATTCGAGAACTTACGAGCTGATTAATCCCTTTAAGATTACAGCGTTGTCGTTTTAAGGGTTGGCCAAGTCGTATTAATTTAGCGTTAGCGTTTTCGCATAAGCGAGTGCCAGACTTTTTCGATTTCTTGTCGGGCCACGATGGCGTCTTTCCAGACATTGGGAAAGCAATCGAGGGCGTATCCAGATCCTTTGGGGCCGAGCTCGACAACTGCCCATAATGTTTGTCCGGGCTTGGCGCTTTCGAGCCATGCTGCGAGCGCGGGTTTTAGGAAATGATCGCGCCAGGCAATGAAATCCAGGTCGAGTTTTCCCCGGCCGTTGGTGATAGGTGTTTGGCAATGAGAGCCGGTGAATGTGCGGAAGTGGATAAGTTCGCTGCTCTTAAGCAAATCGATTCGGTATTCGGCAAGTCGGCTCCAAAAGTTGCCTGGATGCAGGTGTTTTATGATTGCGGGATGGGAGTAGTCGAAATTGACGCGAAGGGTGTCGCCGTACCGGCGCTTGTATTGGTCGATCAACGCCAAGCCTTTTTCGGGGGTTTCCGTGCAAGTGTCGCGATGCCATTCTATGGCGGGTTTGAGGCCTATTGACTCTCCGTAGAGGATAGCTTTTCGGGCAATTGTGACCGCTTTGGGTATCGCAGTATCGTGATCGCAAAGTTGGACGTTCACGTGAGTGGCGCTTGAGCCTTTGAAGCGGTCTAGTTTTGATTCGACTTCGCCTACGCTACTAATGTCGGTCATGCCGATCAGCTGAATCCCATATTTGGAGCATGCTTGGACAATGTCAGGAGCGGCTCCAGCACTGAGGCCAACGAAACCGGCTTCTTTGGCGGCTTTGACCTTCCGGTCAATTGACCATTCTTTGGCAGCCGAGGGGTGATCTCTAAGCGTCCATTCGGCGGCGCATAGCTTTAATTTGGGGCTTGGAGCGGAAGATTTCTTTTTCATTTTCGATGGATATGAGGGTTTTGAAAACAACTCCATGGTTGGGGTAGGGTGATCGAAAAGCAAGACAGGGGTTTCGGAATGCTTTGTTGGGGCGGGGAATCGACTCCATTGGAAATTACGAGATGGGCGTCAGGGTTTCACCGATAGATGCTGACAGAGATTTTTTATAATTTTGTAAATTCGGTTTTCGAGGCGAAAGCGTTGGAGGCAGGCATTACTGGCTCGATTCGGCGTTCTTTCGCTTAGTGGAGTTTGAGGAATATTAATTTTAACTCTGATCGTAGTGAATCCAATTTACAGATACCTCTCGATTTTCGCACTTGCCGTAATTTCTTTTTCGATATCTCAAAGGGTCGCTTTGGGAGAGAGAATAATTGAGGTTTCCAATGTCGAGGAACTCAGAGTGGCTCAAAAGTTTGTAGGGAGTAGCCGGGCTGAGGGGGCTGAATCCGTTACGATCAAAATCGCTCCGGGGTTTTATGAAATAGATGAGTCGTTTCGGATTAATCGTTCCAATGTATCGCTTGTTGGAGAATCTAAGGTGATGTTCCTTTTGGCCTCGAATGCAAATCAACCGGTGATCGCTGTAGGTACGCAAAACGAATGAGTGGATTTCGCGGACATTATTGAGAATGTCAGGATTTCCGGAATTATTGTTAATGAGAGCAAGGATTATTAGAATTCCGAACGCGATCGGGCAAGGTCTTGGATACGGAATAACGGCATCGATGCGCGTGGCGTTAGGAATCTCGAAGTCGATTCCGTGGTTGCTCCAAATAGTCGATCGGTCGGCTTGGTTGTTAGTTGGAAGTCTTGAGGTGTCGTAGTGACTAATTCGATATTCGAGCAAAACTTTTTCGATGGAGTCGCTTATTATGATAGTAATGAAATTTCAACGACAGATTGCGTGATTCGAAATAATCAGTTTGCGGGAATTAGTCTGGATAATGATTTAGTAGATATAACCTTTACGCGATGCCAGACCGAGTCGAACGGAGATGTGGGCGTGTTCGCTAGAAATGTCGAAGGATTGCAGTTTCTCGATTGCAAGATCTCAGGGTCGGCTGATTGGGCGGTTTTTCTTACTTACGATTTGAAGAATTTGGGAGTTCGCGATACGACGTTCGAGCTATGCCAATTCGAGGAGAATCGAAGGGGCGTTTTTATGGCCTCGTTCGATGAGATTCAGTCAAGCGGAACGCTTGTTACGAAGTCTACGTTCGTGGGCAACAAGCAGTCGGGTCGCGAAAATGTTGTGACGCGTGGATCGAAAATTGTAGAAACGTCCAACGAGTATTTGACTTCTAAAAGAATGGTCACTGCCTCGGAGTGAAATTGAAGCGGGGCGAGACGTTAGGGTTCTTTTTGTCAAATTCATGTATCTACGCGAGGGACGAGCGTGGTTGACGAATTTTATTCCATTCGGGGAAATACTTCGAAGCTTCTGAGCCTGTCGAAGGGCTTTGTTGCAAATTTTGGTAGCGGCCGATCTCCGAGCTGCCATTGAACGATGTAATCGTTCAACTATCTCAATAATAATGACCGTTCGGAGATCGGTCGCTACCTTTTGGATGCTTCGGGGCTTGCCCCGGGGATGCTTTATTCCGTCGGCGAGCCTTGGGCTTTTTTGCGGAAAGCTGAGGGAGTGTCTCCGGTTATTTGTCGAAAGACTTTGGAGAAGTGAAATGTGTCGCAGAACCCGAGTTCGTGGGCCAATTCTTTGAATGAATGGGAATTCTGATAGATAGCTGCGCAGGCGTGCTCGATGCGTCGCCGTTTTTGAAACTGAGCGGGGGAGTGGCCGGAGCGTTTGACGAATTGCTTGCGGAAGTTTTCGTAACTAAGGCCGACGCGTTGAGCCACGGTTTGTGGCTCGAGCCAGATGGAATCGGTTGGGCCGGATAAGAGATGCATGCTTTCATCGAGCCAGGCATCTTCGGGTGTTTGCGAAATTTCGGTGTGAGTTGCGGACATGTCGGCGATTAAATATGAGAACTGAGCGATCGTTCGATTCGCTGTGCTTTTGCTGACTCGCGGATTTGGAGGGAATACTTCTTGAAACCGCCGTTTCCAGAAGTCTACCGGTTCAAGGTGCCAGATGGGGTCGTTCGAGTTGATTATGCCGGTATTGCGAAAGAGGTTGAATTGAGGACCGTCGAATACGACGTAGGAATGTTGCCAGTCTTCATCTTCTAGTGGACCGTAGGCGTGGGGAATTTCCGGAAAGATCAAAATGAGATCACCTGCATTGAGTTCGCGTTCGATACCATTTCCATCCGCGTAATAGCCTTTTCCGCTATGCATGAGGATAATGGCGTATTTTCCCAAAATACGCATTGATAGGGGATCTATGCCTAGATTTCCTTGGAGATTACCTGCGAGGGATAGAGTGCCTATTTTAGACTTGATAGGTGTATTTAACCAGGATGTTGATTGGATTTTATCCGAATGAGGCATGATTACCATAATCTACATGTGAAATCCCATTTCAACCATTTTATTTGAATGTTTTCTCATGTATGGTGAGGGTTTTAGATTTGATTGTTTTTAGTGATATGAGTGCTCAGACTGAATTGCCTCCATTGGTTTCCTATGGTCACGCTCTTGATGGCGACGATCGCAAGATTGGACATTTGCGCAGTTCTGCGGATGTCGCGGACGATATGCCTGAATTACGCCGTCGATTAGAGAAGGACGGGTATTTGTATATGAAGGGTTATTTAGATCGCGATAAAGTGCTTGAGGCGAGGAGCAGTATTTTGTCGGAGTTAACTGAAATGGATGTTCTCGATCCGGATTTCCCGGTTGAAGACGCAATATGCAAAGAAGACGCGGCTACCTTGCAGTTCGTGCCTGATATCGCCGCTCGCAGCGCGTCGGTTCAGTCGCTTCTTTATTCGGGTCGTCTCGCGAATTTCTATCGTCGGCTTTACGATGAACCGATTCGCCATTACGATTTTACATGGTTGCGAGCGATGGGACCTGGGAAAGGTACGAATCCGCATGCGGATTTGCCTTACATGGGACGGGGAACCGATCGACATATGACGTGCTGGCTTCCGTACGGAGATATACCTTTCGATCTCGGTGGACTGATGATCTTGGAGGGCTCGCACAAGCGGATGGATCTGTTGAAAAATTACGTTTATCGCGATGTCGACAGCTATTGCGAAAACAAACCTGAACAAAAGAAGCGAGCCGATGAAGGTGGTTGGACGTTTACCGGAACCTTGTCGCATAACCCACCGGTCGTGCGTAACAAATTTGGCGGACGTTGGCTAACGACTGAATTCGAGGCTGGAGACTTTCTGACTTTCGGTATGTTCTTGGTCCATGCGGCGGTCGACAATTGTTCGGGCAATCAATTCCGGATTTCCAGCGACAGTCGCTATCAACGGGCTAGCGAGCCGATCGATGAGCGTTGGATTGGCGAAATCCCCCCTGGGCATTCCAAAGCGGCTAAGAATGGAAGAGTCTGCTAGGTTTGGATACAATTTGTTCTACTAAATATATGACACATTCACTTACCGCTGACGCTCAACCGCGTTCCGTTACTGGCCGTATGGTCGCTGTTAAAGAAATGGCGCAGCTCCAACGGATGCTGTTCGAGATTGAACGCGAATTCGTTCGAACAGCTACAACCCTCGTTTATCGAGTGGGTGATGTCGAATTGAAGTATCTGATTTGCCAGCACGTTTGGGAATCCGCGGGGCACGCGCGGTTTCTTCGCGAACGCGGACGAGAGCTGAGCGGTTTCGGGAAAGACGAATGCGTAAGGGAGTCGTATAGCGCGATTTTCGAGGAAGCTGTTCGAGCGGAAGACTCGCTAGTCGCTCTTGTGGGTTTTTATCGGGTTTTGAAACCCGCACTGTTGGCAGCGTATCGCCATTATCTGGAAACGACTCATCACTTGGCAGATTGGCCCTCTCGGAAATTAGTGGAGGAATTCATCCTTGACGAGGAACGTCACGCGGATGAGGTCGCGCAATACCTTCAGGGCGTCGGGGGCGATGAATGGACGCAGCATCTTTCGATTGCTCTAAGCGCTATTGGAGGATGGCTGGGAGAGCGGGAATCGATTGCCGCGCCGAGTGATTTCGAGTGGATTAGTCGCACCGTCCCTTATCGCCATTTGGATACATGCAATCGTGGGGATTCCCCAATTGCGTCAACTGCGTATGGGTATGATCCCGAACAATTTCCAATTGTCCGTAGTTGGTTGGAGGATCCGGAGACCGATGCCCGCGTATTGCGTGTGATGGTGTATGTTTGGCTAATGATGGAGTTGGATGCGGTTGATTATCTAGCGACCGTTTTCTATGAAACCCCTGTGGCTCCGTTTGATATGCATTACGATCTGGCCCGTCACTTGTGGGACGAGTCACGGCACAGCGCATTCGGTTATCGTCAATTGCCTAAGCTTGGAGTTGATCTAACTCGGCTCGAGCACTCTCTCGACCTCTATAATATTCTCGTGCAAATGTCTCCACCGGAGCGATACGCGATGATGACGATGGAATTTGAGGCAGGAAGTTTCGGGACGAAAGCCCAGATAATGGATAAAATGAGGGAGCTCAATGATTTTGAAGCGGACACGCTCTTAGCTTTTGATAGAAATGACGAGCAACAGCATGTTCGTTATGGTCACCGTTGGCTACCAGAGATCATGCGACTTTTTAATGTAGAAGGATCGGTTGATGCGTTTGTTGCAAATACTAAGGTTCGATTTGAAGAGTGTTCGAAAACCTATGGAGGGCAAACACCACATAGCTTGAGCGCGGAAGAGCGCTTGACGGGCAATAAAATCTTGGCGCTTGTGGGAATCAAGTAGAGCTTTGCCTACATCGAGAATGCGAATTTTGGATTTATTTGGTACGGGTAAATACATCGAAACTTGTTTCGTTGCTGATTTTGGTAGCGGTCGATCTCCGAGCGGCTACTGAACGACGAAGTCGTTTAGCTATCTTTAGAATAATGACCCCTCGGAGATCGGTAGCTACCTTTTTAATAAAAAATCATTCACTCTCGTGTTCACTGCCCCGGCTCTTCGATTTAATCTCCGCTAATGTTTATTGATTCTTCTTCCGCTTCTTCTGCGAGCCCTAAATCGGGCCGCTATGGAGATCTTCGTCCACCTCAGATTGATGCGATTCGCGAAAAGACACCGATTGCTTTCGTACCGTGGGGGGCATTGGAATGGCATTGTTTGCACGCGCCGATCGGTTTGGATTCGACTAAGGCCGAAGGCATTTGTTTGGCGATTGCAGAGGAAACCGGTGGAGTCGTGCTTCCAGCGATTCCCTTGGGCGTGAATACTATAAAACCTTTCAAGGGGTTTGCCCATTCGATCGATACGTCGGCGGATTTGGCGGCTCGTGTTGCGGAGGAAATTTGTATCCAGTTAGCGGATGAGAGTTTTAAGGTGGTGATTCTGTTTACGGGGCACTACCCGCCGGAACAGATCGATGCATTGGAGGAGGGAGCTAGGCGTGCTCGGAAAATGGCGAAAGGTACCCGATTCCTGGTATGGGCGGATAATCAATTTCTCGGCGACCAGTATGTCGGCGACCACGCTGGGGCAACGGAAACTTCGTTTCAGATGTTTTTCGACCCGAAGAGTATTGTTCTCGATTCGCTTCCGGATAGGCCGCTGACCTTGGATGGAGATGGAGTTATGGGCGATGATCCGCGTGAGGCTTCGGTTGAACGAGGAGAGCTCCAATTGAAGGTGGTTCTCCAAAATGTGGTTCCTAAGGTGAAGGCCTTGTTGGAAGAAATTAAATAGCTGTAATGAAAGAACGTTTACTTGGAAGAACTGGTTTAACCTGCTCCGAAATTGGCCTGGGTACTTGGGCATTGGGGAGCAGCGTGTATGGTGATGTGGGAAATGACGATGCCACGCGATTGATAGGCGAGTCGCTAGATTGTGGAATCAACTTTTTCGATACGGCACCCTTGTACGGAAGTAAATCCGAAGATGGCATCGCGGAAACCGTTTTGGGGAAAGGTCTGGGGTCGCGCCGAAATGAGGCTATTATTTCGACGAAGTTTGGGCGTACGGCAAGGAACGTGATGCCCGGACGTTTCAACGCTGCAGAGGCGAGAGAGTCTTGCGAAGCGAGTTTAACCCGCTTGGGGACTGACCACATTGACCTACTTTTCTTTCACTCTCCATTTGGCCCTGGCGAGATTGATGATGATGTTTGGGAGGAGTTGGGCTGTTTGCGTTCCCAAGGAAAGATCCGATTCCTCGGGCACTCGGTTTCAATGTACGATGACACTCGGGATATGTCGGCCCAGTGGATGCAGGATCGTCGAATTGATGCGATCCAGGTAGTATTGAGTCCTTTCAATCGTGAAACGCGTCCCCTGATCAAGACGGCTATGGAACTTGATTGCGGGGTAGTCGCTCGGGAATGTATGGCGAATGGTTTCCTTAGCGGAGTAATTCGAAAGGATACGGTTTTTCCTGATGCAAGTCTTAATTCCCGTTATTCGAGAGAGGAAATTGCTGAGCGAGTGGATTACGCGGAAGCTTTGAAAACACATTTGATTTCTGGAGATATCGGGTCGCTACCGCAGGCAGCTTATCGTTGGGTTTTAGATCAGGCAGGTGTTTCGTTGGCCCTCTCTGGAGCTAGGAATATCGATGAGGTTCGAGATTCGGTTTTTGCGGCCAATGCGAAGTCGTACGGAGAAGCGACGCTTTCCCTAGCTGAATCGATTCATTCGAAGGATTATTGCCCGGCATGAAGGGCGTTCTTGGTTTTAAAGAAAATTACTGTAGAATGTGGTATTTCGCCTCGGTGTATTGTACCATGCTAGTCTAGAGCCTAAATTATTCCTTGTTTATCAACGAATTGCAGTTCACGCGGTCAGAAATAGCGAGAGTCAAGTGACGCACCCGCTTTACCGGAAAAAGAGCTTTTTGATGACGAATCAATAGAGGTTGTCTAGCATTTGGAGTTTAGAAGTAAGTTAGCCCGTCTGATTGGACATGCGGGCCTCATTTGAATGAATACCCATTGCCCCTTTCAGTAGCTTTTGTGCCCGCTAATATGACAGCCGATCTTTCTATACCGACGCCGATTAGGCCCGAACAACCGTACAGGGTTGGTCTAATTGGCGTGACGGGTTATGCGTTTGCCTATTATGAGTGCTTGAGCGCTTTGGTGGCGGATGGCCGTGCAAAGTGGGCTGCCGTTACGATTATTAATCCGGAAGAGGCGGTTGATCAGGTCACGAAGTTCAAGGAACTTGGGGTACCCATCTATAGTGACTATCGCTCGATGTTAGAGGGTGAAAAACATTCGTTGGATTGGGTGTGCATCCCGACTGGAATTGGCAGTCATACGCGAATGACAATCGAATGCTTGAAGCTTGGACTTCAGGTTTTGGTGGAAAAGCCGCTGGCTCCGAGTTTGCAGGACGTAGCTGCGATTCAAGCGGCCGAACGCGAATCTGGAATAGTTGTGTCGGTTGGTTTTCAGCACACTTATCTTCCTGAAACGTGGGATATCAAAAAACGTTTGCTCGATGGTGAGATTGGCGAAGTGAAACGTGTTGATTGCGTTGGTGTTTGGCCCCGAGCTCAGAGTTATTACGATCGGAACGAATGGAGCGGGCACTTGCATGACGGGAATTCTTGGATACTTGATTCGCCTCTGAACAATGGGCTTTCCCATATGGTAAATTTGATTCTGTTTTGGCTGGGCGAACGCCTGGAAGACAGAGCGGAGCTGAAGCGTGTGAGCGCGGAATTGTATCGGTCGAAACCCGTTGAAAGTTTCGATACGGTACGTACCGTTGGGACGATGGAAAGTGGCGTGGAAGCGGCGATCCTCTTGACTCATGGCTCTATGCATCGAATTGATCCTGAGATTGTCATTACAGGTTCGAAAGGAGTATTTCGTTGGCGCTTCTGTGGTACGCACACGTTTTACGTAGGAGAGAATTCTCAGTCATTTCGAACGCCTGATCTGATTAAATTACGCGATATCATGTTCGATGCGGTGGCGGATCATGTTGGTGGAGGCTTGGCAAGGATTTGCACGACAGAGTTGGCCAAAGGAACCTGCAAGTGGGTGAATGCGGTGCATGATATTTGCCCGATCCAAGATATTGCAAGCCGCTATCGACAATGCGTAGCCGATGACGCTGGAGAGGTTTTCTATGTGGTAGAAGATTTGGAATATTACGCTTTGCGTTCGTATTACGAACGACTTTCGTTGGCGGAGGTCGGAGCTCCTTGGGCGGTTTTACCACGTGATAGGGAGGTTGGCGACTATACGGAGTTCGAGGGAACGTATAGCGTGGTTCCTGAGAAGAAGGATACTAGTTCAGCAATCTCGCAATAGAATCGCTTGCCAGCTGCTCTTCGTCTTGATCGAGTGAGAGGAGATAAGTTGATTTAAAAATGAATAGGAAGAAATTCATAGGCTCGATGGGGTTGGGGGCTTCGGCTATTTTGGTGCCAGGCTGTCGCAAGGGTATTTCCGGATTGAGTGTTCTTCCGGATTACGAATCGATTGATCCATCGGATTATTGGACTGCGGTTAGGCGAGGATATATGCTGGATACGGATCGCGTGTATTTGAATTGTGGAGGTTTGGGTCCGGCTCCATCGCGCGTTTTGGAAGCCGTTGAGGCGAAGGGGAAAGAGCTGCAGCGAATTTCGGAAACGGGTCACTCGATTATGGATAAGGCCAGAGTTGTGGCGGCTGATTATTTGGGTGCCGATACGGATGAGCTTTGCTTCACCCGTAATGCAACGGAATCGAATTCGATTATCGCATCGGGATTGACGCTGGAGAAGGGGGATGAAGTTATTTTTGAGTCGCATGCGCATCCGGGTGGATCATTTCCTTGGTTGAATCGTCAGAAGTTAGATGGGATTGATGTGAAGGTATTCGATCCGGATCCGGAAACGATGCAAGGCTCCGTGGAGCGAATCCGAAAACTGATCACGCCCCGTACGCGCGTTATTCAAGTGAGTCACATTACGGCTCCGACCGGGATTTTGTTCGACGTAAAAGCGATCGCATCACTCGCCCGGGAACGCGGAATCTGGTTTCATGTCGATGGCGCTCAGAGCGCAGGGATGCTCCCTGTCGATTTACGGGCTATCGGTTGCGATTCCTATGCGACGAGCGGTCATAAGTGGATGGGCGGACCGCGAGGGACTGGTATTCTTTTCATTGCCAAGGACCGAATGGACGAAGTGGATTGTAGTCATCTTGGCGGTCATTCGGGATCGGAATACGAGTTGCCTGGCGGTATAACCTATGAGCTAAGCGCTCGAAGACATGAATATGGAACGCGCAATACGGAGCTAGTCGAAGGCTTGCGGGTGGCGATGGAGATTCAAAACTCGATTGGTCTCGAACGAATAGAAGCGTATGGCTCGGGACTGGCGACTTATTTGCAATCCAAGTTATTGGAGATTGATAGCGTTCGTATACTCACGCCATCGGATCCCAAAATGAGGCGATCGATTACGACTTTTGCGAGCTCGAAGGTGCCCTTCGATAGGCTAACGAACGGATTGATGCGTGAGTATCGGATGCGTTGTCGCCAGGTCACGGAACGCGGTTTGGATGCGGTTCGCGTTTCAACGCACATTTTTAACTCGAAGAACGAATGCGATCGGGTTGCCGATGCGGTTGCGGAAATCCTCAAGAGCGTTTGATACGGTTGCGTTACTCGACTTCGACGATCATTTCGATTTCCACAGCAGCTCCGAGAGGGAGCGAGCTGAATCCGCAAGCGGCTCTGGCGTGACGACCTTTGTCACCGAAAACCTCAACGAGCAAATTCGAGCAGCCATTGATCACTTTCGAGTGATCGGTGTAATCGTCTTTCGCGTTAACCATACCGAAAACCTTGACAATACGCTTCACTTTGGAGAGGTCGCCGATTTCCGCTTTGAGAGTCGCGAGGAGGCCAATGGCAGAGAGACGGGCTGCATTGTATCCTTCTTTCTCGGAAAGACTGTCGCCGAGCTTTCCAACCACGAGCGAACCGTCTGAGCGACGCGGTATGTGCCCTGAAAGGAAAATGAGATTTCCGGTTCGAGTTGCGCCAACGTAATTGGCGATGGATTTGGCAGGAACCGGGAGTTCGATGCCCAGCTTAGAGAGAGCGGCGTCAGGATTAGACGCCGCGGATGCGTTGGCTACAAATACTTGGAGACAAATAATCGATCCAAGAATAGCCGCACGTGAGATTAAGAGGTAGTTGTTTTTTGTAATGCCCATATGTTCGTGAGAAAGAGGTAGGGGTTTTGAAGAGGAGTCGCAAGCTTCTTGCTTTGATCAGGGTGGCAAAGCAGTCGGTTTACCGTAAGCTGGCAGGCTGCTTACCTCGTTTTGAAACATCTATTGTTTTTGGGTGGTTCGTGGCGATGCTTCACGATCTCGTTTGAGCTCGTTATTTGCTTTAACTCTCAACCCCCTTCAATCCATCGAACTCGCCTATTTACGCCCGATCATTGATATTCATACGCATCCCGTTTTTATGAAAGACGGGAGAACCCGATTCGATGTGAATCGATTGGTGAAGCGTTCTCGTAGATTCGGAATTGAAAGGATGGTGGCCTTGGGCGATGTTTTGGTTGAGGGACCTAGGCCCAGCGGAAAGCAGATTCGAGCGATCAATGATGAAACTGCTCGAATCGTATCTTGGGCGCCAGATTTCTTTTTTGGATTTTGCTATTTGAATCCAAAGCTGGGAGAGCGTGCTGTGAGGGCGGAAGTTGACCGATGCGTTGGTGGATTAGGTTTTCGTGGATTGAAACTAGAAATTGCGAATAACGCTGTGGAAATGTGTATGAAGCCGGTTATGCAAGCAGCCGAGGCATACGGCGTGCCGGTATTGCAGCACACTTGGAGTCAGACCAAAATCCGCTTGCGCTCGATGCATTCCGACCCGGAGGACACGTGCCTGCTCGCCAAACGTTTTCCGAATACTCGTGTGATCATGGCTCATTTGACGGGATGCGGTTTTCGTGGCGTTTTGGCGGCGCGTGGAATCGATAATTTATGGATTGATACTTCGGGTGCTTCTCCGGAAGCGGGAATCGTAGAGCATGCGGTATCGAATCTTGGATCTAAACGAATTCTTTATGGATCGGATTTGCCGATTCGGGATCTGCCGGCGGCGATTGGCCAAGTGGCGGGATCTGGTATATCTGAAAAGGCTCGAGATGCGATTTTCTATGGGAACGCGGCTAAATTACTGAAGTTAGTATGAATTTTATCGATACGAATGTTTGGTGCGGGTCTTGGCCGTTTGCCCCCCTTTCTCGGAACGGGGCAGCTGATATCGATCGACAATTGAGAAGGTTTGGGATTTCGGAAGCTTTGGTCTCGCCGTTTGAAACTGTGTTTCAGGATGACCCGATGCCAGGGAACCGAGCGTTGCTCAAAGCGCTGGAAAAGCGAAAGGGGCTTCGGTCGCTTCCGGTTCTGAATCCAGGAACTGCCGCCTGGGAGGACCATCTCGAGGAATTGTCGAAATGCTCGGATGTGGTTGGGGTGCGAATACTGCCTGCCTATCATGGGTATCGATTGAATTCGGTAGCGGTTCGTCGATTGGCGGAACGTCTTGAATCGAAAAAGATTCGTTTGGTTATTACTGCTCGATTAGTTGACGAACGGCATGAGCATCGAGCGTTGACGATCAAACCTGCGAGCGTTGTGCAATTGGCGGGGTTCGTTGAACGAAACCCGAAGGTCAATCCGCTAATTCAAGGATTGGGAACTCATGAGCTTAAGGAAATGGCGAAAGCTGATGGTAGATTTCTGACGGATACGAGTTTTGCAGAGTGGGAAGATACGCTTAGGGTTTTAAAAGGCTTTATGCCGATATCGCGTGTCTTGTTTGGGTCCTTGTCGCCCCTGCAGGTCACTCGGGCGCAAGTGGATAAGGTTCGATTGTCCTCGCTTTCGGGTCGGCAGAGATCGTCAGTCGCTAGGAGAAATGCGGGCCGCTATTTTGGGATTTAGAGTTGTGAACTGTCTTGTTAGAATACGGTGATGAAGGTACTGGGATATTGTTTTAGCATAGGCTTTGTCGGATTGGTTTTAGGAATGCTCGCGGGTTGTTCCGCGGGAAAAATCGAGGACGAACGGTTTCTCCTTTCTTCGGAGGGATCGGGTCGGGCGACTGCCTATTTGGAGTCGCCGAAGATTGTTTCATTTGAAGGAAAGACACATGTGGCCTGGCTTGATTCGCCGAAAGAGGGTTTTCGAATTCGTATCCGAACGATGGATCAATCTTCAGGCGATTGGTCGGAAACGTGGACGATTGGGGAAGCCCAAGACAATCATGGCGGTCCGGCTTTGACGATTGATGAGGAAGGCTACCTACATATTTTGTTTTACTCGCATCATCATCCGTTTCGCTATCG
>JABITN010000206.1 GCA_018700525.1 Opitutales bacterium | reverse complement strand
CGGGAGCAATTACTCCCAATTGGAATGTTTTCATGAATGTTGCCAAGCGAGAGACTGTAACGTCGAACGTTGGTAGTGTTGCCTTTGACCTTGCTTTAGAGGTTGCGGCACTTTCGAAAGCGACTGGGATTTGGGATATGACGCAATCGCCTTCGGTGGGTAGCGAGGTTAGGATTGGCGACAATTTGACTTCAAATACACTGGTTCCGCTCGCTGGAGCGAAAACCAAAGAAGGTACCGTCTCTCAGGAACAGAGGAAATGGCGTTGGAATATCACCTCAACCTATCAGTTCGACGAAGGAGCCTTAAAGGGATTTGGTGCCGGCGGCGCACTGCGCTGGCAGGATTCTATCGCTACCGGTTATCAATTGAGCATTAACTCGGATGGTATCCAGGTGCCTGATCTCGCCAATCCATACTATGGTTCCGACGAGCTTAATGGGGATGTTTGGGTGAACTATAGTCGTCCGTTGAGAGATGGCGCGATCGATTGGAAGATTCAGCTTAACGTACGCAATCTTATTGGAGATCAAGATATGATTGAAGTGGTGAGGAACCCAGATGGAAGACAAGCGATTTCAAGGAACCCGAATCCTAAGGAAGTCTTTTTAACGAATACATTTAGTTTCTAGTTAGTGGCTCGGTTTGATCGAGTATTTCGAGTATACGTTTTCTCGAAGTAGATAATATGCGCCGAGGTGGGACTTCGGCGCATTTTTCATTCGCGAAGGAAGGTCCCAGCGTTCACGGTAATTACAATGAGATTGGATTTCTTTAAGCTAGGATCGATTGGCTTTTTCGTTTGTTTAGCGCTTTCGGGTTTTGCGAATTCGGAAAAGCCGAACATATTGTTCATTTTCACCGACGATCAATCGCATCGGACAGTTTCTTGTTACGATGAATCGAGGTCTTGGGTTCAGACGCCGAATATCGATCGCTTGGCCTCTCAAGGAATTCGGTTTCGGCATGCCTTTGGCGGATCGTGGTGCGCTCCGAGTCGAGCCATGACCTTGACGGGTAGATTACCGCACGCGATCGAGGGATTGGACTTCTCTAAGTATCCAGAAATCAATCGCGACCCTGAATTGTTTCGCATGTGGCCGGAAGTGTTGCGAGGCGAAGGCTATACAACGGCTTTAGTTGGCAAATGGCATCTCGGCGAAGACATTGCTCACGGGAAAGCCTGGGATCATTCGATCGTATGGAATCACTCAAACCCGGAGAAAGCTGGGGATTACTTTCGAGATCAGAAATTACGATTTGATGGAGGGGACTATGTGCCGGTCGATGGACACTCCACCGACAACTACACTCGCTATGCGCTGGATTTTATTGAGCGGAAACACGAGCAACCTTGGATGTTGTGGCTGTGTTACGACGCCGTTCATGCTCCCTTCACGCCGTCGGGCCGAAATAGCGAAGAATACGCGAATGTCGGACCGATTCCTGTGCCGGAAGATATTTATCCGCCAAGACCGACGAAGTCGCGCTATATGCAGGACTACTCGATGTTCGAACCCAATGCGGATGGGGTGCCGGTTGACGAGCGCCAACAACTGCCTTTGCCGGAATTGGTAAAGAAATACAATCGAGGTGTATTGGATCTCGATGAGGGAGTGAGAGATCTTCTAGATAGTTTGGAGCGGACAGGGCAGCTTGAGAATACGATCATCGTCTACACCTCGGATCAAGGTATCGCCATGGGGCATCACGGCATGGAAATAAAAGTCGCTCCGTACGATGACAACATTCGGGTTCCTTTGATCGTTCGATTGCCGGGAAAGGCGTCGTCAGGGAGAGTGGTGGAGCAGCCGGTCAATGTGATCGATTTGATTCCCACCTTATTTGACTACACGGGCGTCGATTTACCATGGGCTATGAGCGGAGATAGCCTCCGGCCATTGATCGAAGATGAGAATGCGCGTTGGGACCGACCCATTTTGCAAGAGAACTTCAGCATGTATTTCGGGCCGTTAACGGATGTGGGAGTAACGCAGCCAAACCCGAATCAAAATGTAGACTGGTGGATATTTCTGCGGCATGGCGAATATAAGTATATCACCACATTGATTCCCAATGAGATTGAAGAATTGTATCATATCCCCAATGACCCAAGGGAATTGAATAATCTAGCGCTCGACCCCAAATACAAAGATAAGCTCAAGGAATTGCGTTCAATGATGAAGCGCGAACTCAAGCGAACCGGAGCGGGACTCGTGGACAATCTGCCTGAGCCGAGGCGGTTGTAAGGGGGTGTCTTTGTCGGGCTGGTCTCGCTCGACGTGGACCATACCGGATTTAGAGAGTCTATTCCCATTGGATCTGATACCCGAAGCTTGCTTCGGCTTTTAAAGCGAGTCGGGACGCCTCGCACCACTTCAACTTGCAGGAAAAATGGTGGTAGGAGGCACCCCGACTCGTATTCTCAGTCTCTCCTGTGCCCCGCTTGTGCACAGCGCAAGGCGACCGCAAACTCGAGAGCTTGCTCCGGGGATTATTTACTTTCCAGCAAATTGGATGGATACTCAGGCTAATCAATTCTCAATTCGTCGATATCCGGGTGCCTTTCACAAGATTTCGTATGATCGCTTCAATTACTTCGATTTATATGTAACTTGAACTCCGAATAATTCTCTCTAATTTAGAATGTATTGATCAATGAATACGCCATGATCGTTTAGAATAGATGAAGGTTTCATGCGTTT
>JABITN010000109.1 GCA_018700525.1 Opitutales bacterium | reverse complement strand
TTCGGTCTTCTACCTCGAAAACCGAGAATTCAGGTAAAGGCGTTCCTCCATCGGTGACACGAATTCTCAAATAATCTCCGGCCCTGCCATCATCGAAACGCTCTTGAAAGCGCCACTGCCTACGGTAACGAAGCGAGTCGTCAGTTGAATAAAGCGCTCGGTATTCCAGCAATCCGTTCGCAAATTTCGTTTCACCACCGAAGTCGAAGGTGTACGTATCGCCATTCCGATCGTCATTGGTAACGATACGATCAATACGGCCATCTCGAGCGGCTTCGAAATTCGGTGTCACGATCAAGTTGCCACTACTATCTACATCATTGACGAAGGTATCGTCTGCACTTCCGAATATGCCGTCTTCATCGCTATCTTCCCAGGAGCCGAGAGCATTCCCGGCATCATCCATAAACCAAAATTGCCCATCGAACGCTCGTTCGAGACGATCGATACGGAAAGCAAACGAGTCGCGATAATCATTGAATGTCTGATAGAGAGGCCGGAAGTAGAGAGAGGTATCATCCGACAGTTTCAGATCGAAACTCATATCGAGGGTAAGATTGTCGCTTGTCCTACGAACTTCACTTGGGTCGAAGCGATTCCAAATCGGAACAGGGGCATCGGGATTCGAATCCAATGAAAATTGATTCGGGTCTGCATCAGACAGTCGACCCGCATTGCTGAGAAAACGATTTTGAGTCGACCAACCAACCCGGTCTTCATCCACGTAATTGAAATTAACCAACATGCCAAAATTATCGTCTCCACCAAAAGCGCTGAAGATATTCGAATTGATGACATTCACTCCGTAACCCGACTGGTCACCCTGGTCGCGGAAACGGCTGGAAAGTTTGTAGGTGGTCAAGTTGTCGCCACGATCAAACGCGTTGGCTGTAATTACGTTTACGTAGCCGCCAATCGAATCGCCAGGATGCTCTGCAGTCAGACTCTTGATGACTTCAACTCCGGCAACCATTTCGGATGGAATTTGAGAGACATCGAAATTACGAGAGCCTAGTTGAGCATTAGCCTGAGCCGCGCCGTTGATACGGATGGAATTGTACTGGCCTTCGGCTCCACGTACTGTCACGGAGCCTCCATCGACCACATTGATACCCGCCAAACGGGAAAGCGCTTCGCCTAGATTCGTATCTGGCAGATTTCCTAGGGCATCGCCGCTAAGATAAGTTCCGATGATATCGGAATCACGCTGCTTCTTCACCGATGATTCCTGCGTGGAACTGAATACGTCAAGCTTGTCTAGCTCGTAAGTAGGTCCATCGTCATCTTGGGCAGTCGCGGTTTGCACGCCTCCCAAAAGAGCAATCGAAAGCAATCCCTTGAATACCTTTCGGGCCAACTTTGGTTTTTCCTGAGTGTTTGAGTTCATAGTAAGTAGGTTATTTGTATCTGTTTGCTGGTTAGGTTTGGGTTTTATTTCTTCGACTACCTCCTTCCCAACTTCCGTGCTCAGGGCGACAACCGATTGTTTGATAAAATAGGCGCCGCTTTGCTCGTCTCGAATGCTCGTTAAATCCGTATTCTCCAGGATCAATCCAAGCGCTTCGTCGATCGCATAGCGCCCTTTGAGTTTAGGGGAACGAGCCCCTTTCAATAAATCCGTGGGAAAAATAATCTGTAATTGAGATTGCGCCGCGAACGCTCGCAACGACTCCGCAGCTAGCCCCGCTGGAAGATCGACTTTCACTTTCCCCTTCGAATTCGACGCAGCAAAGACCCCGCCCGACATCAGAAATGCGAGCGCCAGGGCCAGACAGGCCAAACGTTTCATAAAGGGTCGAATGCCAAACGGCATTTTTTGATAGTAGATCTAAGTTTAAAGGGGTCATGGCAAGGGGTCGCTTGCCAACTAGATGCGCGGGACACAAATTCCCGCTAAAAGAAAAAGTAGAAAGTTAAGATTTTCTAGTCAACGGCCTTGCTCAGAAGAATTTCCGATCTCCCTCGAAGCGCCGCTTTCACATCGTAACCCTTCTCCAAAAGGCTTACGAAACCTTCGACGTTGTTCGACTGAAGACTGCCGCTAAAATGCTCTGAAGCCAATGCCGCGTCAACAATCGTCAACTGCATGTCATTGAGCCGATTCAATTCTTCGATAATCTCAGCAAGGGGTTTCGACGCGAAGGTCATCGTCCCATGCTGCCAAGCCAGTACACGTTGAATTTCGCCCTTCGAGAGCACCGCCACTTGAGGAACTACCAAATCTTGCGAGGTTAGTGAAATAATTGCCCGTTCATGCGCCTCAAGTCGAGGTTCGGTCCGTAACTCTGGAGATGCGCTGCTATCGCTAGAAGAACCGAGTTTGACCACTCCTTCTGCAACCAAAATTTCCACTGCTTCGGCATCGAAGCGTACATTGAACGCCGTTCCGATCGCGCTCACATCCACGCCCTGAACTTCGACCACAAATGGGCGATTGGCATCTTTGGCTACAATGAAAAACGCCTCGCCCTTTTCCAGTCGAACGCGGCGCTCAGTATCCGTGAATTCCACGATCACCTCAGCGCCTTCTTTCAACTTAATCGTCGAACCGTCATCAAGTTCATTGCGAATTTCCGGTTTCGATTCAGCGAGAAGCTCCGACCCAGAATCCGCCATCCGACTTGGCCCTTGCTCAAACAAAACAAACGTAACTGCGACAGCGGCTGCTGCAGCTATCGCTCCCCAGAACACACGGTTCAATGCGGACTTTGGCTTAGGTGCTAGCAAATCCGGATTTGGCCGACTGCTGTGCTCAGGTCGCCAAGCGGAAAGCTTATCCAAGCGCTTCCAGTCCCGACGCTGACGGTTCAGAATTTCCGCATGACGTGGATCTACCGCAATCCAATCGAACAAGGCATCCTGCTCTTCAGCGGACAATCCACGATCTAACCGCCAAGCCCAAGCGGCAGCTTCATTCTCGCCTTCGTGACGATTCTTTTCGGTTTCAAATGGATTGTTCATCTAGAAAATTCGGAGCGTCGCTCCATGCGTTTAAAAAACTCCGCCAATTTGCGCATACCAATAGTTCCCTGGGATTCCACCGTATGCACAGAAATTCTAAGCTCCTGGGCGATATCCTTTTGCGACATACCGTAAATCTTCCGCAAAGTGATGATTTGCCGGCAGCGCGTAGGCAGCGACTGTATGGCTTCGGTCAAAAATTCAAGTTCCTCCGATCGAGAAACTGCATAACTGACGTCCTCGGTCTCATCCAAGACGCCTAAGACATCAATATCCGCCAAAGAAAGTTCGCCACGCACTGCCTGTTTACGAACGCCACCGAGAGCCACATTGCGAGCCGTCGCGAAAAAGAATGCTTTTGGAGAAACTATTTTTGTTTTCTTGTGAGCCTCTAGCACACGCACATAAGCCTCCTGAACAATATCGTCCAAGTCCCTCTCGTCGGAAAAGCGACTCCGTAACCAAGCTCGAAGCATTGGCTCGTGCGGTTGGAGATTTGCGGAAAACCATTGCGCTTCTTCTGTTTCTTCTGGGGGCATATTACATCGAGCAGAGAGCTCGTTAACTAATAGAACAGTTGGTAGCTCCTCATTGGTTACAAGTCCATCAAATTTTTTCGACAAGCCCATGCCCTGTGATTGCAAAAGCAAACTAAAGCCGCGACCTTATCGAAACTCAATGCCACCCCTCAAGCTTTCACTATTCGCGCTACTCTTTCCGCTCGCCTCGCTAGCCATTCATGCCGCGACGGATTCCCCGCCTACTCTCGATCGCGAATTCAGAGCTGCCTGGGTGGCTACGGTCT
>JABITN010000201.1 GCA_018700525.1 Opitutales bacterium | reverse complement strand
TCAAGGTTGGCTGAATACGGATATTCCAACGCTTCCGGAAATGCTGAAGTCGGCTGGTTACGCTACCTACATGACGGGCAAGTGGCACCTGGCGAGCGAGCAGTCGGAAACCTGGCCGTTGCAAAGGGGCTTCGATCGATTTTATGGTCACCTAGCAGGTACGTCGCATTTTTTCGTGCCGGCCAATTTGCATCGCGGCAATCAGCCGATCCAAGCGGAGGGCGAGCGTTACTACATTACCGATGCAATCTCAAAACAAGCGATAGAGTATTTGAAAGTTCATGACAGAACTAAAGATGAAGTACCATTCTTTCTCTATCTCGCTTACAATGCGCCTCACTTCCCTTTGCAGTGTATGCCGGAGGATTACGAGAAATACAAAGGCCGTTACCTGGAGGGTTGGGATATTCTGCGGGTTCAGCGCCTCGCCAAGCAGAAACGTATGGGAATCGTGCCGGAATCGACGCAGCTCGCTCCGCGCACGGAAAACATTCCTGCTTGGGACAGCTTAAGAGCTGAGAAGCAAGTGGAGATGGACGCGATTATGGCGACCTACGCGGCGATGATTGATCGGGTGGATCAAAACCTCGGCAAGCTGGTGAGCCATTTGGAAGCGAGCGGAGAGCTCGACAATACGCTCATCCTCTTTTTGTCGGACAATGGGGGCGAAGCGGAGTCGGGGGCATTTGGAAGATTTAATTACGCTGAATTAGGCAAGTATGGGAGCGGCGGAAATAAATATGGAAAAGGCTGGGCATCCTTGTCCAATACGCCCTTTCGTGAATACAAGCATTACGCCCATCAAGGCGGTGTGCAGTCGCCCCTGATTGCTCACTGGCCGAAGGGGATCTCATCGAAATTGAATAGTAGTATTCTCGAACAACCCAGCTACCTACCGGACTTGGTGGAAACTTGTTTGGATATTGGCACGGCGTCGCGGCCCGAGCTGAAAAACGGAAAATCAGTGCCGAAGGGCGAGGGGGTCAGTTTGGTGAAGACGTTGAAAGGCAGTTCGGATCGTATTCATGAAAAGGCGTTTTTTATAGAGCATGAAGGCAATCGAATCGCTCGCGACGGGAACTGGAAACTAGTCTCGTACTACGACAATTCGTGGGAGCTTTATGATCTGGATGAGGATCGAAGCGAGTCGAATGATTTGGCGGAACGGCGTCCGGAGATCGTAAAACGTATGGATCAGGCCTATTCTAAGTGGGCTAAGCGGTCTGGGGTGGTCGATTGGAATATAGCCAAGGACTACAATGTTTACGACGCGATTAAGCGCAAGGCAAGTCAGTAGGGATTAGGAGGTGGTTCTTGCTGAGCGCTCCGATGGATGGCGGACGTAATCGGCGATGTCGCCCTGCCTTTTGAGTGCATTGACGTTGGATCTACTTGATCCAGATTGGTTGGGCGAAGGCTCCGTTGTTGGCGATGTCCCAGATTTCGAGTCGAACCCAAATTCGGTTGCTTAGGTCGGTTTTCAGGTCGATCGATCGTTTTCCGAATTCTTTAGTATCGGATAAGTCGATACGTTCGCGGTAGATATTGTTGCCATCGCCGGTGACGATTTCCATGCGGGAAAGAGGGTAGGTCCATTCGAGATCCATTTTCAGACGCGCTTTGGACAGTTTGGGCGATTGTTTTAATATCTGGCCACTCTCTTTGTTGTCGATTGAGAATTCGGGGATTAGAATTTCGCCGGTGGTGAGGAAGAACTGACCCTTCCGCAAGCTATCTAGTACAGGTTGCCAACCGACTTCGTATTCGGGTACGGAATCGATTTTGAGGTAGTTGATATTCATCGCTCCGAAGAGTTCGTAATCCTTGAAGATCTTGAAAATATCGACCTCGCCGAGCATGTACTTGCGGTGTCCCCAATTATTCATGTCGTCGAGCAAACCGCTGACCCGCCAGCCAAGCTCATTGTGCGAATAGTCGGCGGGCATGGCTTTCCAGGCGGCACCGAGGAATTGGTCGCTTTCGAATAGCGGGGTATTCTTGTAGGCGTCGGGGAATCCGGTAGAGCCTTTGAGGCGGGCATGGGCTGTCCAAGCAAGACCGTTTTCACGTAGGAGCAAATCGTGAACGTCGTCAGGGCTACCGACGTGATAGACCGTCCCGAAACCTTCCATTTCTTGCACGAACGGTTGGCCTTCTTTGCGGTTGAGGACCCAGTTGACAGGTTTGGGAAAGAAGCTGATCCAGTGACCTCCAAGATGCACGTTCGGCTCTTCGCCCGGCAGGAGGAGAAAGCCGCCTTGGGAAAGGCGCTCGCATTCTTGGTGCATGATGCGGAGTTGCTGTAGACGTTCTTGCGTGCCTAGTCGAGGTGTTACCCCTTTGTGGAATTCGCCTAAATGAACGATGTCGACTCCCATGTTTTTAAAGACGTCGACGAATTCGGGCTTATCCAGTCCTTTGGGAATATCGGTTGTTTGTTGTTCTGCTTGCTTGGCGATGTAGTCGAGGCTGTGTTCTACGTGGTAATGGCTGGTGAATGTCTTGTAGCCGGGAAGGGGCTTGAACGAATCGGAGCGCGTGTACCGTTGGACGGTTTCGAGATTATCGTGTCCAGATAGATTTGATACGAATAGGAGTACGCCTAGTTTTTGTTCGGAATGGGGAGGGGAATTGACCCAAGGGACGTAGCGCCGATCGCCAATGGGCGGTTGGCGTACGCCCCAAGCGAATCCGTCGATCATGTCGAGGTACTCGTTGCCAGCCCAATTGTAGCCGTAGTTTTCGGCAAAATCGAGCGGGTAAAGATATTGATGGGGGAAGGGGGAGATCGCAACTGAACCGGTTTGCGAGCTGAGGGCCATAGACCGATAGCGCGTTTTGTAGACGCGAGCAGTTTCGTCGTTGAGCGAACTCGACTGAGGTTTGCCGAGCGAGTCTATCCAGTTGAGCTCATGGTCTGACGTCTTGGGCTTGGCGAGTCCCACGTGGTAGAGGAATGCGGTGGCATCTCGCTCAGTGGAGACGCGGGCTTCCATGCGAACGAATGGGCTGCCGTGATAGAGCGTGAATGCGAGCGAGCCGGAAAAACGTTCGCTGCTCAGTCCGTCGATTTCGATTGTTGCGCGTGTCTCGTTAGTTGATACGTGTACGTGTTCGGGGATCAGATAGCCTTTTTCGACGGTGTAGGGGCGGGTCGGTACGCGGTCGAAGAATATCGACCAGCCGGATCGTTTTTCCAGGTCGCGTTCGCCGATCCAGAAAAGGTAGTTAGGGTCGAGGCCTTCGAGAGTCGTTTGACCATCGAGGGTGAATCTTCGAATGAGCGAAGCTGCGGGGGTACCGCCTCGCCTCGGGATGAATTGGAGTTCCATCGATGCGCGTCCTTCGGGGCTATTCCATTCGATCGCTAAAGATTTGTCGGATGATTGGACTGCGAATCCGTCGGATTGGTCGACTTGAGTTTGGTCGATGTCGACTGCGAGGAGGTGGACGTGGAGGGATAGAGAGAGGGAGAGAAGGAGGGATGGGGAGAGAAGGGATTTCATTGGGGGTAGGGTAAGGTTAGCATTGGTAGAATTGAAAATGATTTTAGTTTTGATTTCGAACCTTTTGGACGGTAAGGGAAAAATCGTTTAAGGGTCTTGTTGAAGAAGGGGATGTTGGGCTATGCTGGGACCTCCGACTACGCTCTTCGAGCTACGGTGGACGGTAGTCGGCGATGCCGCCCTACCTGTGTCGTTTGTCAGAGCAGTCGGTTGCAGGTATTGATTGGATAAACTCTGTTGTATGGATGCTTGCTCCGGGGGATTTATACTGAATGCTGGGAGGATGAAATCGTACCCCAGATTTTGGTTACTGTTTATTATTATCGGAGTGAGCGTTTCCGTTTCGGCTAAGGAGTTCGAGTTGCCTCCGGTTGCCGAGGCGGGTCGGGGAGCGTTGATCGCCGCTGAGCAGATCTTCTCGATTGCGAATAAACCGACTAAGGAGTGTCATGCATCGACGATTGTTGAAACGCCTGCTGGTCTTGTCGCTGCTTGGTTTGGCGGGGCGCGGGAAAAGGATCCGGATGTAGGAATATGGTTATCGCGGCGCGAAGGCGAGCGATGGACCGATTCGATTGAAGTGGTTAATGGCGTTCAGTCGATGAATTTGCGCTATGCCTGTTGGAACCCGGTATTGTTTCAGCCGCGCGAAGGACCGCTGATGCTATTTTACAAGGTGGGTCCGAGTCCGGATGATTGGTGGGGCATGCTGACGACTTCCGATGACAGCGGGAAAAATTGGTCATGGCCGACTAAACTAGGCGAGCATTTCGGAATCGGTCACTTGCTAGGACCTGTGAAGAATAAACCGATCCAATTGGCGGATGGTTCTATTCTCTGTCCGAGCAGTTCGGAGATGGAGCTTGAGGGTGGGAGTGATTTAGAGAGCAACTATTGGCGCGTGCATTTCGAATTGACCCGCGACCTGGGAAAAACCTGGGAGGTAATCGGACCGATTAACGATGGGGTCGAATTCGACGCTATTCAACCGAGCATCTTGAGTTATGCCCAGGGCAGGATGCAGGTACTTTGCCGCACCAAACAGCAAGTGGTTTCGCAAAGCTGGTCGAATGATGGCGGGCGGAGCTGGAGCGCCATGGAAGCGACGGAGCTGCCCAATCCGAGTGCGGGTACGGATGCGGTTACGCTGATGGATGGAAGGCAGTTGCTGGTCTACAACCATACCACTCGCAAGCACTATAACGGAGGGATTGGCTCTCGGGCGATGCTTAATGTAGCGATTTCTAATGACGGTAAAAATTGGAAGCCAGTGGTGACTCTGGAAAAGTTGGTAGAAAAAGCGCCTGCCGGCGTGGATCGGCGGCATTGGGGAGAGTTTTCTTATCCTGCGGTTATTCAAGCTCGCGATGGGCGGGTGCATATTAGCTACACTTACAATCGCGAGGGCGTGAAGCATGCCGTTTTGGATCCGAGAAAACTGTAGATTTCTAAATTATGAAAATTCAAACAACGGGCTCTCTAGTTGTCTTTCTAGCAGTGTTTATGTGGGGGCATTCCTTTGCGTTGTCTCAAACGCTGTCGCTCGAAGATTTTCGAGTCGTTTATGGCGAAGAGAATTCCGGCAAGCATATCGTGTTTATCGCGGGCGAGCGGGAATACCGTTCGGAGGAATCGCTGCCGGCCTTGGCTCGAATTCTGGCGAAGCATCACGGTTTTCGATGCACGGTTCTCTTTACCTTGGCCGAAGATGGAACGATTGAACCGCAGGGGTCGAATCTGAGAGGGCTTAAGGTGTTGGACGAAGCGGACCTGCTGTTTATGTTTATGCGTGCTCAGAACCTGCCTGACGATGAGATGATTCATTTCGATCGTTACGTAAATTCGGGCAAACCAATCATTGCGTTACGTACATCGACGCATCCGTTTAAAATTCCGGATGGTCAGTGGCGTGAGTATGACAGCGCGTATGAAGATAAGCAATACGAAGGCGGATTTGGGCGGCAAGTTCTTGGAGAAACGTGGGTGGCTCATCACGGCGATAATCATATCCATAGCACGCGCCTTATTCCTTTGCCGGATAAAACGGGGCATCCTGTTTTGATGGGAGTTGGCGAAATGCATGTTCAAACAGGGGGGTACTTGACCTCGCCTAGGGCAGGGAGTTGGCCATTGGTTATGGCCCAGCCTCTAGTGGGCATGTCTGCTGCTGATGCTGCACACCCTGCCCTGTATGCAGTGCCAGGAGTTTGGACACGGTTGCGAGATGTGGGCGCTAAGGGTCGCGTATTGACTTGTACGCATGGAGCCTCCGTCGATATATTGGACGAAGGGCTTAGAAGGCTTCTCGTGAACGCTTGTTTTTGGGCTCTTCGTTTGGATGGGCGTATTACTCCTGACTTGAACATTGATTTCGTGGGACCTTATCGTCCCACTGAGTTTGCATCGCATGCTTGGAAACGTGGAGTGCGTCCGGCTGATCTTGCAGGTTATAAAAGTCTTATTATGCCGGGCGAAAGCGGGCCAGTTCCCGCAATCTATTCCGAGCGCATGAAGGCTCGGTTTAAGAAGTGGGAAACTATCGAGGCGAATCAACCGTGATAATTTGTTGATTGAAAATGGAGTTATGAGACTGAGCAGAATTGTATTGATTTTAGTGTTACTGGTCGGAGTAATTGGGGCCTCGGTTTTTGGAGCGAAGCAACCGAATATCCTGTTTATAGCGGTCGATGATATGAACGATTGGATTGGGCCGCTTGGGGGACTGGGTATCGCGAAAACGCCGAATTTGGATCGCTTGGCAGGAGAGTCTACGACGTTTGCGAATGCCCATTGCGCTTCGCCGGCTTGCGCGTCTTCTCGTTTGGCGAACATGACGGGAGTTCAGCCGTCGAAGAGTGGGGTTATGCAAAACGTTTGGTACGATGGTCCGAAATGGCGGAAGATACCGATACTCGAGGACATCGAAACGGTGGAGCAGTTTTTCAAGAATCGTGGGTACGAGACTCTTGCGGGAGGAAAAATCTATCATTCCTTGGCACCGCCATGGCTGACATCGAATCAAGCGGATCCATCAGGTTGGGATTTCTATTATCCGAGTGTTTCGGTGCCGATGCCGCATCAAATCAGCGCACCGGAGAAGGTTATCAATCCGGATAGCTTTAGAGGCGGGCGTCTCAAATGGTTTACGTGGGGACCTATTCAGGCCGCGGACGAAAAAATGGCGGATCACCAAACGGTCGGTTGGGCGAGCTATGAATTGAAGCGCCCTCGCGAAGATCCACTTTTTTTGGCCTGCGGCATCTTTCGTCCCCACATGCCATGGGAAGTACCGCAGAAATATTTCGATATGTATCCTCTGGACGAGATTCCGGATTTGGAGGTTATGGAGAATGATTTGGAGGATGCCCTGGTCCATCCGCGTAGAGGCTGGCATAAGTTTGTATTGGAAAACAAGCAGTGGAAAAACGTGATCCAAGCGTATCTGGCGTCGATCAGTTTTGCGGATGCTCAGGTTGGCCGTTTGTTAGATGCTCTTGAAGAGTCAGGCAAAGCGGATGAGACGATTGTGGTCTTATGGTCGGATCACGGCATGCATATCGGCGAGAAAGAGAATTGGGAAAAATTCACGCTTTGGGAGGAATCTACGCATGTTCCTTTGTTCGTGAAGGCTCCAGGAGTCAGCAAGCCAGGATCGCTTGTGACGCAACCGGTGAGTTTGCTAGACTTGTATCCAACTCTGGTTGACCTGTCGGGATTTGATGTTCCTGGCCATTGTGATGGGGCGAGCGTTGTCCCGTTGCTCGAAGATTCGAAGGCGGTTCGAGAACATAGCGCGTTGACGAGCTTTACGTATCCAGGAAATAAAACGGGACACGGTTTACGTGGGAATCGATTTCGTTACATCTATTACGAGTGGAATAGCCTGGAAGAGCTTTATGATCACGATAGCGATCCCCATGAGTTTACGAATTTGGCGTACGATGAGCAGTACTCTGGAGTGGTTGAGCGTTTTCGAAATGAAATGGCATCTCGAGTTTCGCGCGTGAGTCTAGATGATATGAGTCGGTGGCCTGTGAATTACACGGTTTTTGAAGGACGGATTTCAGCGGATGGTTTTGTTCCGATGGCTCAAGTTCCATTGCTTAAGGAACGACCTAAGACTGTGGGTATTCGATAACTGTTTTGGCTGAAATTAAACTGCATATTTCGTCATTATGATCAAACCTCCTAATCGAATGAATTTTGAACCTCGTGTTGTTTCCCCGAAATTCTTAAAAGCGCTTTTCGCTCTCATTGGAGCTGCGGCTCAATTATCTATTTTCGCCGTGGACAAGTTGCCGAATCTGGTCGTGTTCATTTCCGACGATATGGGTCGGGCGGAGAGTTCGGTTTATGGGTCGAACGAGGTGGAGACGCCAACGATGGATATGCTCGCATCGAAGGGCATGACTTTCGACGAGGCTTACGTGGCTTCGCCGTCTTGTTGTCCGAATCGTTTCTCGCTCCTGACGGGTTTGATGCCCGCGCGTCATGGGGCGCATCCGAACCACAGTCAGGTAAAACCAGGGACGGAATTTCTATTTCCGATTCTCCAAGAGATGGGCTACACGGTTGCGTCGTTTGGAAAAGTGGCTCACGGGCGTCGCGATTTTCCTGGCGCGGATATGAATTCGCCTCGCCCGACGGACATGTCGGAAAATGTGACGGAGTGGTTCGCTGAAACGGAAATCGAAGGCCCTGTCTGTTTGCTCGTGGGCGATCGCCGTCCGCACGTATCTTGGACGAAGGAATCGATCTATGATCCGAATGCGATTACGCTGCCGTCCTATTTGGTGGATACGCTGGAGACGCGGAAGCATTGGGCTCGCTACATGACGGATATTACTGGAATGGACGAGGAAATGGGACGGATTCATCGAATAGCCGAGGAGCAGTTCGGTGGGAATTTTCTCTTTCTCTTTACAAGCGATCATGGTGGTCAGTGGCCGCGCGGTAAATGGAATCTGTATGATACCGGTACGCGTATACCTTTGATCGTTTCGTGGTCGGGCATTGTTGCTTCTGGAGAGCGTACGGACGCGATGGTCAGTTGGGTGGACATTGTGCCGACATTGATCGACATCGCGGGCGCTCGGAGTCCGAAGGGAATTGATGGGAAGTCGTTTCTTAAGGTGCTCGCCGGTAGGACATCGGAGCATCGCGATCGGATTTTCACGACTCACACGGGCGATGGCTCCATGAACATCTTTCCGATTCGCAGCGTGCGTATGGGGAAGTACAAGTACATTCACAATTTACGCCCTGATGCGTACTTTACGAATCACTCCGACCGCTTGCGTAAGGATGGCGCGGGCGCCTTTTGGGATTCTTGGGACGAAAGGGCCAAGTTAGATCCGATGGCGGAGGCGATTATTCGCGGTTATTACACTCGGGAAGAATTCGAGTTATTCGATTTGGAAGCGGATCCGATGGAAAATGATAATTTGGCTCGAAATCCAGAATACCGGGATGTGACGAATGGGCTGAGGGAAGAGTTGGCTATTTGGTCGAAATCTCAAGGAGACGAACTAAAGCCCCATCGCGACCCGTATTTGACGAGCGAGCCACTTCCGGATTTGAGAAAGTAGATTGCGAAGCGGTTTTTTAAGATAGGTGCGTTCTTCCCGATCTGGTGGACTCCTTTTAGGGATGATCCTGAGTGGGGCGCAAGGGAGGATATGGGGCTGGTTTGAAACGCGGTTTACTCGTTTTGCTACTTAGGTGAATTTTATTCGTTTAGGATTGGCATTCATATGGATGAGCGTTTCGTCTTTTGGCTAATGCTGTGTGCTGGGCATTTTAGCATAGTTGAAACCGAGAGGGGATTCTCTGAGAATGGGAGCGCATCTCGAAAATTTTGGGTATTTTCGTATCATGTTAAAAGGATTCTTAATCGTAATCGGGATCATTGTCGCTCTATTGGTCGGCATTTTTCTCATTAAAGCTCCTCAATTCGCTCCGCCGCCTCCATTCGTTATGCCGCCGGAAACGGTGACCTCTCGCGAGGCTGAGGAAATGATTTGGGAGAATGTTGTCACGGCGGTCGGAACCTTGCGAGCGTCGCAGGGGGTAATGGTTTCGGCTGAAGTGTCTGGAACGGTTTCCGCAATACATTTCGATTCAGGAGAATCTGTCGAAACGGGCGATTTGCTGTTCGAACTTGATACATCAACGGAGCGAGCCCAGCTCGAGTCGGCGAAAGCGACGCATGAATTGGCTGAGGTTAATTTGAAGCGAGCTCAGGAGCTTAGGGAGAGCAGATCGATCGCCCAATCCGAATTGGATACTGCCGATGCTCGAGCTAAGGAGACGAAAGCTGCTATGGAACAAGTTAGGGCAACGCTTGAAAAGAAGGTCATTCGAGCTCCATTTGCCGGACGCCTGGGTATTCGCCAGGTAGACGTGGGCGAATACTTAAACCCCGGTGCAGTCGTGGTGTCATTGCAGTCAATTAATCCAGTGTACGTCGACTTCTCCTTGCCTCAGCAGCAAGTGACCAAGGTAAAAAATGGATACGTCTTTCGATTGGAGGTGGATACCTATCCGGACCGTTCGTTCGAGGGAGTAGTCGAAGCTATTGATCCTGATTTGGATTTGTCGAATCGGATGTTTCGCGTTCGCGGCGTATTGGTCAACGAGGATGGCGCTTTGAGGCCGGGTATGTTTGCCAATGTGGGTATCGTGCAGCCTGAGGCTTATACGGTCGTTGCGGTCCCTGGAACAGCGGTGTATTACCAAGCTTATGGCAATACGATTTTCGTCGTAAAACCGGGAGAGTCGGGAAATATCGTCGAGCAGCGGTTTGTGAAGTTGGGACGTACGAAGGGGGATTTTGTCTCGGTATTGAACAGTCTGGAGGTTGGCGAGGAAGTCGTGACTGCTGGCGCGTTTAAGCTCTTCAATGGTCGGTCGGTTGTGATCGATAACTCCAAAGCCTTGGAAGTTTCGCTTAACCCGAAACCCGCGGATTCTTAAGAACGAAAATTACGCTACTCGGTATGAGTAAATCCAAAAAAGCTTTTACGGACATATTCGTCCGGAAACCGGTATTGGCGATTGTCATCAATCTGGTAATTTTGATCGCTGGCGGACAAGCCATCTACAATGCGATGCAAGGTTCGGGTGGCTTTACTGTTCGGCAGTATCCTGCGAGCGAGAATGCTTTGGTTACGGTGACGACACCTTATATCGGAGCGGATGCCGATCTGGTGCGGGGTTTCGTTACGACTCCGCTCGAGCGAGCGATCGCTGCTGCGGATGATATCGATTATATGGAGTCGAGCAGTTCGCAGAGTTTCTCGACGATCACGATTCGATTAAAACTCAACGCGGATCCAACCAAGGCCCTGGCGGAGATTTCGTCCAAGGTGGATCAGGTACGCGGAGACTTGCCTCCGGAGGCGGAAGTACCGATCATCAATATCGAAACGGCGGATTCGGAGTTCGCTTCCATGTATCTTCGGTTTCAGTCGAGCGATCTGCAAAGCAACGAGATAACGGATTATCTGACGCGTGCGGTACAACCGGCATTGACGGCGGTTGATGGCGTGCAACGTGCGGATTTGCTCGGAGCGCGAACCTTTGCGATTCGAATCTGGATGATTCCGGAAAAGCTAGCGGCATTCAATGTCAGCGCGACAGAAGTTCGTGCGGCCTTGGCGAATAATAATGCGCTTTCGGGGATTGGTAAAACCAAGGGAAACTACGAGCAGGTTAAACTGACCTCGAATACGAACCTGACTTCGGTTGAGGAGTTTCGTGATTTGGTCTTAAAGAAAGAGGGCGATAAGATCGTTCGACTCACTGATGTCGCAGAAGTTTCATTGGGGGCTGATAGCTATGATACCGATATTCGGTTCGGCGGCGAGAAGGCTGTTTTTATCGGGATCTGGACCATGCCTTCGGCAAATTCGTTAACGGTTGCTCGAGAGGTCACCAAGGAACTCGAAGCGATGCAGGAACGTTTCCCCGTTGGGTTCGAAGGAAGCGTAGCGTATGATGCTACCCAATACATCGAAACCGCTTTGAAGGAAGTGGTGGTGACGCTCTCCGAGACGTTGCTGATCGTGGTGGTCGTGATTTTCTTTTTTCTCGGTTCGTTCCGTTCGGTGCTAATTCCGATTGTGGCGATTCCGGTTTCGTTGATCGGCTCAATTTTCATCATGCAGCTTTTCGGGTTCAGCATCAATTTGCTGACGTTGCTGGCGATCGTCTTAGCGGTCGGTCTAGTGGTGGACGATGCGATTGTAGTGGTTGAGAATGCCGAGCGGCATTTGCGCGAAGGGTATAGCAAGTTCGACGCTGCTTTATATGGTGCCAGGGAATTGGTGGGACCGATTATCGCTACAACTATTACGTTAGCGGCTGTTTATACGCCAATAGCATTTCAAGGAGGTTTGACTGGTTCGCTCTTTCGAGAATTTACGATCACGTTGGCAGGAGCAGTGATCGTATCCAGCGTGGTCGCTTTGACGCTTTCGCCAATGATGTGTTCGAAAATCCTCAGTGCGAAGGGCGAGGAAAAGGGGCTGACTGGTTTGACTAATCGTTTCTTCGACCGGTTGAGAGATCGTTACCGAAAGATCGTCGAAGGCACGCTGAAGGCGCGGCCTGCCGTGTATTTACTTTGGGGATTTCTAACGCTGCTGATCCTTCCGCTTTATGTTCTTTCGTCGATGTCCAATGAGTTGGCTCCTTTGGAAGACCAGGGTTTTGTACTTGGAATAGCGAGTACTCCATCGAATGGGACGATAGAGCAGGCGGAACACTTCGCTAGCCAAATCCAGGATGCTTTCGAGACGGTTCCGGAATACAGTAACTCGTTTCAGCTCACTTTTCCAACAAGTAGCATTGGCGGTTTGGTCGTTACGCCTTGGGGCGAACGCGATCGTGATATTATTCATATCAGACAAAGCGTGATCCCTGCTTTGAGCTCGATTCCAGGATTTCAGATCTTTCCAGTTTTACCGCCAGCCTTACCTGGTGGAAGCAATTTTCCGGTGGAGTTCGTGATTTCCGCGTCAGCTGAAATCGAGCAAATAGCGGCTTTGTCGCAGCAGATCGCCTTTAACGTGACTGCGAGCGGGCTTTTTGCGTTTCCGCCAGAAATCGATATTAAAATCGACGATCCACAGTCGAAGATCGTATTCGATCGCGATAAGGTAGCGGCGTTGGGATTGAATATGTCGGATGTCGGAAGAGACTTAAGCGTGTTATTGGGAGGCAACTACGTAAACCGTTTCTCGATCGATGGACGTAGCTATAAAGTGATTCCGCAAGTAAAGCGTTCCGGTCGCATGAATCCTGAAAGCCTCAAGGAACTTTATGTGCGGGGACCGAATGCAGCATTGGTGCCGTTGTCTAGTTTCGCGACGATTGAGGATACCGTAGAGCCGCGCACGCTGAATCGATTTAACCAGTTGAATTCAGTTAAAATCTCAGGGATCGCGATGGCTCCTTTGGATACTGCTTTGAAGGTGCTCGAAGGCGAAGCTGCGAAAATCCTGCCGAAAGGTTATGTACTCGATTATGCCGGCGAATCTCGACAACTCCGACAGGAGGGAAGCAGCTTTTTACCGATGCTGATTCTTTCGCTTGTTTTGGTCTTCTTAGTTTTGGCGGCCCAATTCAACAGTTTTCGCGATCCACTGGTGATTCTTTTGGGTTCGGTTCCTTTAGGAATGTTCGGAGCACTAATCTTTACAGCTCTGCGGGCGCCGGGCGATCCGTTCATGCCGCATTGGAGCTGGGGATGGACGACGTCTTGGAATATCTATTCGCAAGTTGGGATGATCACTCTGCTGGGCCTGGTTACAAAGAACAGTATTTTGATTGTTGAATTCGCGAATGTCCTGCAAGGGCGTGGTCGAAGTAAATTGAAGGCTGCAAGCGAGGCTGCTGCCACGCGATTGCGACCGATTTTGATGACGACCGCGGCGACTGTTTTTGGTCACGTTATGTTAGTCTTCGTTTCGGGAGCCGGAGCGGCAGCCCGGAATTCGATTGGCTTGGTGCTAGTCGGAGGCATGGCGATTGGAACGCTTTTCACGCTCTTTATCGTGCCCTCTTTGTATATGCTTTTAGGGAAGAATCATCAAAACGACGAAGCGGAGGCAAAATCATGAAAAAATTAACTGCAATCATTATTGCTGTTTCCGTATCCATAATGTCGATAGGAACCGCTCAAGAAGAGCTTTCTCCTGAGGTGCCAGATACGTTCGATTTGGAAACTGCTAAGGCGTTTGCTTTGGAGAATAATTTCGCGATTCGCCGAGCGATCGAGCAGATCGAAGAGCAAGAGGGATTGATCGTCGAAGTGAAGGCGCAGACGCGACCAAGCCTAACCTTGGATGCCGATTATCAGCGATTGGATACTGGTTTGAGCGAAGTAGTGAATGGCTTTGGTACGGCTAGCGACAATACCTGGGGGATCAGTTTGAATATGCGGCAAGCTCTTTACAAAGGCGGAGGAATCTCCGCTGCCTTGAATGCTCAAAACCTCGCGAGAGAATCGGCACGTCTTTTTCTAGAGGCCACGATTATGGACGCGATGCTCGAGGTGACAACGCGCTACTATTCAACGTTGCTCGCTCGGGACCAGATCGAAGTCGAAGAGGAGAATATCGCTCTTTTGGAAGAAGTTGTGGAGGACGCTAAGAATCGATTGAAAGCGGGTTCTGTGTCGGAGTTCGAGGTGTTGCGGTCTGAGGTTTTGCTCGCGAACGCTAAGCCTGCATTGATTCGTCGTCGAAGCGCTTTTCGTGTAGCGATCGATCAACTACGGCAGAGTATTGGTTATGGGAATTATCGTCGAGATTCGGCCAATTTGGAAAAGATCCCCGAGCTTTTGGGTGAATTGAGCTACGAGTCGACGGTTTTCGACCTTAAAAGAAGCTTGGATACGGCTCTGGATAATCGTTCAGAGTTAGCACGGCTTCGCTTGATTGAAGAGGCTAGCGATGCTGGAGTGGAAATCGCTCAATCGGATTATCGACCGAACGTGGATTTGATTGGCAGTTACGGAAAGCGGAAGAGCAACTTTTCGGATTCGTTCGACGATGGGTCGGATGGATGGACTGTGGGGGTTGTGGCGAGTTGGGACATCTTCGATGGATCTAGGCGCAAAGGGCGCGTTCGCCAGGCCAAATCACAGTTGGAGCAGTCTCGAATCGATCGCGAGTCGCTGCGTTTGGCGATCGAAGTTGAAGTACGGCAGTCGATGTCCGAGTACCAAGAAGCTGTGGAGCTTGTTATGGCGGCAGGAAAAGTCGTCGAACAAGCGGAGGAGGCTCTGAGATTGTCGGATAGTCGCTATGCAGCGGGAGCGATCAACCAGCTGGATGTTTTTGAAGCTCGGGTGGCCTTAACCGAGTCTCGTACGAATCGACTAGAAGCGAATTTTCGTCATATCGTTGCCGTGGCCAACGTTCGCCGCTCGATAGGCGAAGGAACGCCTGTCGCGCTTCTTGAGGAATAGTTGGCGTTGGTGTTTGGAGGTAGCCTCGGACTACGTTTTTCGAGCAGCTCGGGACGCAGTTGGCGATCTTTGTTTCGTTTGGTTGTTCATTGAGCGAGCAAGGCTCTAAGGAGTTGCGGTGGGTTGTCTGGGTATCCATGTTTCTCGGAAAATGATTGGCCCTAATGATTCCATCGGTCGCAAGACGTTTCGTCTGGACGCTATGCGTAGCACTGTGAGCGGGTTTTTCGAGATGGGGTGGCAGGCTTTGGCTTTGTTGGTCGTTACGCGCTACTTCGATGGAACCGCTTTTCAGAAGGGACTGATCACGAGTGCGTTTATGGCGGGTCTTTTGCTTAATCCGATTTCGGTATTCTATTTTGGGCGATCCCGGATAAAGGCGGCGACCTTGTGTGGAATCATTTATTTCGTTAACGCAGTTCTGCTAGCTCTTGCTGCGGTGAGTAATCATGTGGGGTTCTTTTTGCTCGTCGGCTTTTTTGGCGCCGCTGTGATGGCTCAACAAACGCCTTTGTTTCTTCAAATATATTCCAATAATTTCGCATCATCGAAACGCGGGAAATTGGTTTCGATCAGCATGGCTTTAGGGGTTTTGACCTCTATACCGTTTGCTTACTATAGCGGTCGGTTGCTCGACGCGGATTTGGGTTTCTATCGTGCTTTGTATTTAGCTATGGCAGTCGCTTCGGGGGTGGCTGCTTGGCTGACTTTAAAGATTCCGTCCATCCCGCTTTTGAGGCATACTTCTAGCAATCCGTTCGCCCATTTTTTAGTCGCTTGGAAGGACCGAGTCTTTGGGGCGATGCTATTAATGTGGATGGTGCTCGGTATCGGAAACCTATCGGTGTTCCATTTGAGAATCGAGTATATGAGCGCTGCGGAATATGGCATTATGGCGTCGAATCGGGATGTTGTGATTTGTATCGTGGCAATACCATCAGTGGTCCGCATGGCGATGACACCACTTTGGGGATACGTATTCGACCGTTTCAATTTCTTTGCAGTGCGTGCGGCTGCGAATATTAGTTTCGTCCTAAGCATTGCGACGTTCTTCTACGTAGAAACGATAATAGCGCTCTATATCGCTTCAGCTTTTTTTGGAATTGCATTGGCGGGCGCACGGGTGAATTGGAGTTTGTGGGTCACCAAATTCGCCCCACTAGATCAGGAATCCAATTACATGAGCGTACATGGTTTTCTAACGGGAGTTCGTGGAGTGGCAGCGCCGTTTATGGGGTTCTATCTCATTCAAGTTTTCAGTATTCAGAATACAGCTGCGATGAGTATTGGGTTAATTTTACTTTCAACGCTCGCTTTAATTCCTATTAGTCGAATGGCAAAAGGCGGTGTTAATGAAAATAGCCAACATTGAACGCTCTCAACTCAATGCCGTAGGCGGTGGTTAAAACACCCTTAGCCAAATCAATTTTTGACAAAGCTTCGCTTGTTGTTTCTGCGAAACAAATGGGTGTGCCTACGGGCCAATAGGTCTGTTTGAAACTCTGTCGGTTCTCTAGGGCTTGTGGGGTGGTACGCCTGCGACGAGGAGTTTTTTGAATTCGTCTAAATGGCTTTCGTATACGCCGCGTGGGGAGGTTGTGCGCTTTTTGCAGATACCGGCGGCCATGCCAAGGACCTCCCCCATCATGCCGGTGGTTCTCTGCACGCGTACGGTGCCGAGCGCGATGTGGGTAACACTGATGTTGCGTCCGGCCATCATGAGGTTGTCGATATTTCGGGAATAGAGGGTGCGAAAGGGAATCGGGTAAGGTTCGATTTTCAGTTGTTCGGCGTTCGCTTGAAAAGCGTCGCAGGCACAGACTGGCTCTTTCGGGTAGTGCAGATCGATGGTCCAAGTCGTGGTGACGCAGGCATCGGGAAATTCTTTGGCTCTTACTATGTCATGTTGGCAAAGGATTACGTCCCCGAGGAGTCTACGGGATTCACGTTTACCGCCGATGTAGGCGACCCAGCTTAGTCTGCGATTGGCAAATTCGTCTTTGAATTTCTCATCATTCTTTAGGACCGACCAATTGCCGAAGGTGATGCGCAGAGCATAGTCGCGGATATGTTCGAATTCGGAGATTTGGTCGCGGTCGGCTCCGGTTTCCCAGTCCCAATCGCCCTTAATGTCTTTGATGCAGGTTTCGGCGGTGAAGGGAACTGCCCAGGGAGTAGTTGGGAATGTCGAGCGGGAGGGTTCCTCCATGGAATTCCATTGTACCGAAGTTCCCATTACAAGTTGGTCGGCTTTTTCGGGAGCGAGCTCTTCGCCCGTTTGATCTTTAGACTCTCTGCCGACTCGGTAGTCGGCCTTCGCGATCGCGCCTAGGTTTCCATCGCCAGTGCAATCCGCGAAGAGACCACCCGTGAAGCGAATGCGTTCGCCCGTACGGAGGTTTTGACCGGTCACTGCCACAATTCGCTTACCGTCCATTTCGATTGCATCGACGTGCGTATTGAGAAAGAGGCTGAGGTTTTCCTCGGCGAGAGCGGCATCGAGTTTTCGTTGATCTTCGTAATTTGAAGCGGGGCCTCCGTTGTGAATCTTCTTTTCGGGATGCTTCTCCATGACTTCGAAAATCCGCTTACTGCGTTCGGAGTCCGGATTTTCATTGGCCTCCCATAGATTCCAATGCCCAATGGGACCAATTTCATCGACCAGGTTCCCGAGCATTGGATAGGGTTTTTGGTGAATCAGGCCGGATAAACCAACCCGCACTTCGGAGCTGTTGTTTCCGCCAAGAACCGGTCGGTTCTGGATAAGGGCAACGCGGCAACCATGTCTGGCTGCGCTGATCGCTGCGCAAGTACCTGCGACACCTCCACCGACGACGACGAAATCGAAGTCGCCGCCGTTTGTTGGCGTATCTGAAAATCCGAGCAATTCGTTTCGGATACTCCGAATATCTGCGAGGCTATCTGACGGAGCAGCGTTGAGGTTAGAGCTGAATAGGATGGCGTCGCATCGTCCATTGAATCCCGTCAAGTCCCGAAGGGTCAGGATCGCTTGACGGTTGCGAACTTCAATGGTTCCGCCATCATGCCAATGCCATTGGGCTTTTTCCGTACCGAAGTCAGTCGATAGCGTTTCGCCATCGACTATCAATTGAAATTTCCCGGG
>JABITN010000193.1 GCA_018700525.1 Opitutales bacterium | reverse complement strand
GGCCTCGACTCTCGATGATTAACTTGAAGAACGCCATTCGATTCCCGGATGGAACTGACGCGGCCGGCGCAGTGAAATGGAATCGGACCTGGGTAAGCGGAAAAGAAGGATACACTTCCTGGAATAACGTTATCTCCGAATTATCCAAACGAAACTATAGCGAACCAATCTGCATTACCGCAGAATACAAGGACGACAAGATGCAAGCTATTGTAGGAGATTCCGTAGTTGAACCACTAAGACAGGATATGCTTTTTCTGCAGTCCTTGCTCGACACTCATTACGAGACAACTAACGACGCAAGTTTCGAATCATGAGCACCGATTCCAACATACCCGAAAAACGACGAATCGTCGCCCTTCATGGCGATGGAACTCTTAAGTTGATCGAGGTCGACATGCCATCGCTTGATCCAGGAATGGTCCTGGTTGAGGTCATGGCTTCACTCGTAAGCCCCGGCACCGAACTGAAGGGTCCCGTAACCCGCGGCAGCAAAGCAGCCGGAGGCTGGAGAGCTCTGCGACAGTTGCAACTAAACCCAGACTCTGACTTGAAGATAAAGCCCTTTGGTTACGCCAATGCGGGACGGGTATTAGCACTCGGAGCAGGCGTCACCAAATTAGAGGTTGGCCAGCGTGTGGCATCCATCGGTGCAGGTTATGCTCAACACTCCGACTATTCAGTCGTGCCTCAAAACATGGTAGTGCCTCTCCCGAAAAACGTGAAATTCGAACAAGGAGCCTATGGTATGCTACTAGCAACCGCCATGCAAGCGGTCCGACGAGCGGAACCGGAAATCGGCCAATATACAGCCGTCGCTGGACTAGGACTTGTTGGGCAATTGACGGCAAGACTCTTTCAGCTTTCTGGATGTTATGCGATTGGCTGGGATACAGTGACTGAGCGAATAGAACAAGCCAAACGACTGGGGATCGATGAAACCGCACTTATTGGATCCGAAGACGAAATCGAAAAAACGTTTTCGTTCACTAATGGCAGAGGATTGGATACAAGCGTTATTGCACTTGGAGGAAATGCCGAAAAACCGGCGCATGCGTTGGAAAAATGCATGAAGGTATCTGGCGACGGTCACCCAATGGGGACAATGGTCGTCGTAGGTGGAGCCGAATTCCCGTTCACTCGATCCCTGACAAATATGGACGTAAGACGGTCTTCGCGAACCGGCCCAGGTTATCATGATAAAAACTGGGAAAGAGGAGCTAACTACGACGATGTATTCGTTCGCTGGAACACTCGCCGCAACCTGGAGCTTTGTTTGCGCTTAGTGTCGGAGGGGAAAATTGCCTTAGACGAACTGACGACACACAGAGTCGCTTTCAACGAAATCCAGGAGCAAGTAGCGGAAATTTCGAAAAATCCTGATTCGATTCTCGGTTTAGTATTCCAAATGTAGTTTTCATTCATCAGAAAAGAATTCCCCCAACCTCAATTCTCATGAAAATAGCGAGTTTCACAGTCACCCCCATTGCTACCATCGACCCACCGCTAAGAGCCGCCTCGGGGTTACATGCTCCTTTTGCCCTGAGGGTGATACTCGAAATTGCCTGCGAAGACGGACTCACCGGGTTTTCCGAAATACCTTGCACCAATGGCGTAGTCGAATCCCTGAATCACATTTGCAAGCATTTGCTCGGAGAGGATCCGCTTCAACTTACAAGATTGTTGGAAAAAGCCAAAGCCAGCCTGGTATCGCTGAAGCGAGAAGACGAAGCGCGTGGCGACACTCCATGGGATCAACGTATCTGGGTTCATGCTCGGAGCGCCTTGGAAGTTGCCTGTCTGGACTATCTCGGAAAACGATTCGAAGTACGTGTTTGCGACTTGCTCGGTGGCGCTGTTCGGGAAGCGGTTCCTTTCGGAGCGTATTTGTTCTACAAGGAACCGGGCGCAGGCGGAGACTTGGCTTTTAATTCAGACAACCAGGCAGAGGGTTGGGCGGCAGTTCGCCAAATGAATACCAAATCGCCTGACGAAGTAGTTCGACAGGCTAAGTCATTGATCGACGAATACGGTTTCCAATCGATCAAACTCAAGGGCGGAGTGCTCCCCCCCGATGACGAAGCCGATGCTATTTTCGCTTTACGCGATTCCTTTGGAAAAGACGTACCACTCAGGCTCGACCCTAACGCGGTCTGGAGCGTCGAAACAGGAATTCGAATCGGCAAAAAACTAGATCCGGTTCTCGAGTATCTGGAGGACCCCGTTCGCGGCCAGGAAAACATGGCCCTCGTTGGGAAAGCCATTGAGTCGCCACTCGCTACGAATATGTGCACGACCTCTTTCGAGGATATTCCTAATAGTGTAAGGCTTCATTCCGAAGACGTAATTCTAACCGATCACCATTACTGGGGAGGTCTAAAAGCCTGCATCGATCTTTGTCGTATTTGCCAAACTTTCGGAAGAGGCATTTCCATGCACTCGAATAGCCATTTGGGGCTTTCCCTAGCTGCGATGGTTCATCTTGGCGCCTGCATTCCTCAACTCGATTACGATCTCGATACGCACTACCCATGGCAATCTGACGAGATCATAAAGGAAGGACGATTACCTTTTGAAAATGGAGCGATCAAAGTTCCAGACAAACCAGGTTTGGGCGTGACTCTAGACCATGAGGCGATTGCCGTATTGCATCAAAACTACCTGAATTTCGGAGTTGGCTTTCGAAACGACGAAGTTGAGATGCAGAAAATAGAACCAGGTTGGAAATTCCAAGCGACACGCTGGTAAACTAAGAAAACTAAATTACATACGCTTAACAATGAACAAACTTGCCATACGGAAACGGGCCTTGCGAGGCGACAGACTAGTGGGAACGTTCCTGAATACAGGTTCGGCGATCTTAGCCGAGGTAGCTGGACGTTCGGGCCTGGACTGGTGCCAGATTGATATGGAGCACGGATCCGGATCTTGGGAAATGCTTGCCAATCAACTTATGGCTCTCGAAGGAACTGGTGCTGCTCCCGTAGTCCGGTTGCCAGGATTGGATCCGGTGAGCTTCAAGAGAGCCTTAGACCTAGGTGCGCACGGCATAATGATCCCAAATTTGAATACAGCCGAACAGGCTCGAAAAGCAGTTTCTTATTCGCGTTATCCGCCCCACGGAGTTCGCGGAGTCGCAAGCATGAATCGCAGCGCTCACTACGGAGCGAAGTTTGCGGAGCGAATGGAAACTGGACACGAAAACACCTTCGTCGTAGTTCAAATCGAATCGCCGACTGCCGTTGAAAACGCTAATGAAATAGCAGCTGTGGATGGCGTGGATGCGTTATTCGTTGGGCCGCTGGATCTTTCCCTCAATATGGGAATACCGCGCGAATTCAATCATCCTGATTTTATCGAAGCATCTCAAAAGGTGGTCGACGCAGCGAACTCGCACAACAAAGCAAGTGGCATCCTCGCTTTTGGGGCGTCGGAGATCGCAGGTACCTACGCTCGCGGCTTCACACTAGTTGCCATCGGGTCTGATGGTGGAATGGTTGCCAACGGGATGGCTGAATTAGTCAGCGAAAACCGAAAGGCAACGAGCAATCAGTGAAACACGATAATTGCATTTAAGTCGTCCAAGCCTAGCCTGTCTTTTCGATTTAAATTCTTCCTGAAAGACATGAGCTCGAAAAAGCACAAAACCAGTTTACAATTTTGCGAATATTTGCCGACCATCGCTCCGAATAGCGGACTCGCCCTACCCGATTTAGTGCCGGTTCATCAGCATTTTTCGACCGACCGAATCGAAGATATCGACCAAGAAACAAGAAGGCAACTTGCTCTACTTTCTAAAACGGATCTTCGTGGCAAACAAATCGCCATAACAGCGGGTAGCCGCGGAATCAAAGGATTCGTCGAAACCCTCAAAGCAATCGTTGCTCAATTAAAAGCCTGGGAAGCCAAACCGTTTATAGTTCCCGCTATGGGCAGCCATGGCGGAGCCACAGCGAGCGGGCAAGTGGAAGTCCTTGAATCCTTAGGAATCACCGAGAATTCAATTGGAGCTCCTATCCGATCTTCCATGGAAATCGTGGAACTAGGCAAACTCGACCGCAACACAGTAGTATGCTGT
>JABITN010000025.1 GCA_018700525.1 Opitutales bacterium | reverse complement strand
GATTGGCTCGTGCGGTTCGTGAAATGCGAGATAGAGGAAGAACGGTTGCGTGGGGGCGGTCTTCGTTTGGTTTTCGACCCACTGTATCGCTTCGGTGGTTACTATTTGGCAGCTGTAGCCTTCGAGCGGTCCGACTGGGTTCCCGTTGCGAACGAAGTTTTGGGGGTTTCGATGGGATGGAGCTGCGTTGTTGTGAGTGGCGAACCAGTGATCGAAGCCGGCATCGCCGGGTTGAGGCTGTAGATCGGAATTGAATTGCGAGTTGCAGTGCCATTTTCCGGATAGAGCAGTTGCGTAGCCGGCTTGTTTTAGAAGTTTCGGGATAGTGATTTCTTCGGTTCTCATGTGTACCTGGTCTCGAGCGTCAGGTCTGGGCTGATTCCCTGGCGGTATCCAATCGTAGACGCCTGCTCGGTTGGGACTGCGTCCTGTCATTAAGCCGACGCGCGAGGCGGAGCATACGGGGGCGGTGGAGTAGAAGTCGGTGAATCGAACGCCCTCCGTCGCCATGCGATCGAGATTGGGCGTTTGGATGTGCGGGTGGCCGTAGCTGGCGAGGTCACCGTATCCTAGGTCGTCGCAGATAATGACGACGATGTTCGGACGTTGGTCGGCAGCTGCGAGCGATGCAGAGAGGGATAGGTAGAGAAGGGCTAGGGTTAGTTTGAAACGCATGGAAAAGTAGAACAGGCATCCTGCCTGTTGGCAATGGTTGGGTAACAGGCTGGAAGCCTGTGCTACTTTTCAAGGAACGATGCGTGATGGACCGTGATGCCGGCCTTAGTCGGATTCTTTCTAATATATTCTTCGACTTTCCATTGGTGGCTTTCGTTTAGGAGAATCTGATTGTATGATTCCGCATGCCAGAGGGAGCCTGTTTTTCCTGTGAGCTGATTGATGCGAGTGGCTGTGAAAGATTTCCATGAGTGTAGTATGCTAGATAATTCGAATCCAGTTTTTGGAGTCACGGTCGCATGAACATGGTTGGGCATGATCACTCATTCGCCTATGGCGTCGCGTTTCGATTCGAAATAAAGCAGAGCGTTTGCAACTATTTTCGAATGAGCAGCTTCACCGAGAAGGCAGGATCCCATCCCGGAGTCCAGCCAGGCTTCAATGCGAGAAGTGAATCGTTTGTGGTATTTCACCGCATCCGTCTCATTGAGTGGTGGTGGGTGTTGTTGCAGAAATGCATCTCATTCGGAGATCCATGTTCGGAGGGTTTTCTGGGGAATCGAATCGGCAAGACGAAAGGTTACGAAATAGCTGGATTCAGAATGGATCCAATGAGGGAGGCTACGCGGTGAAATATCGATTGTTTCGCGCGGATTGAGGTAGGGCATGGGAGTTGGGATCTTGGTTTTGGGTAACAGGCTGGAAGCCTGTTCACCTTTTGTCGTGAAATCGACTTGAAAAATGTAGGGCACTACGGTGGATTGTCGGCTCCTACCTCCGTTAATCCCCATCTCCCCTGTTTATGAGTGAAGAAATTGAAAATAAAAAACTCTTCTATGCCTGTTTTCTCGCCTTAGTTGCGACTTCCTTTTTCTTCGGTTTGCGCACGGTGGTTGTGGGAGAACTGGTCGCCGAATTCAATTTTTCGCAAACCGAGGTAGGTCGGATTCTTGGAGTCGGACTTTGGCCTTTCGCTTTTAGTATTATCTTCTTCAGTCTCGTAATCGATAAAATTGGATACAAGGCAGCGGCTTATTTTGCGATCGTGGCTCACACGCTGGCGGTGATCGGTACGGTTATGGCGGTGATGAATAAATCGGCTTCGGGACTGTATTGGAGCACGTTTTTGGTGGCCATCGCGAATGGAACAGTGGAGGCGTTTATCAACCCGATTGTCGCTACGATATATAGCAAGGAGAAATCGAAGTGGTTGAATATTCTGCACGCGGGTTGGCCTGCGGGGCTGGCCTTGGGGGCAGTGGTGGCCTTGCTTTTAGGCGATGTCGGTTTGACGGTGAAATTCGGCGTTTGTTTGGTTCCTGTCGTGGTTTATGCAGCCTTGATCGCCAAGCGTAGTTTTCCGGTCCAAGAGCGGGTGGCAGCAGGAGTGAGCTTCCGCGAGATGTTGCGAGAGGTC
>JABITN010000026.1 GCA_018700525.1 Opitutales bacterium | reverse complement strand
CTGGTATTCGCTTTTCCAAGGACGCGCCGCAAATTACGCGGGTATTTCCGAATGATACCAGGACCGAACCCGTCGCGTTAGGAGCGAAATCCGCTTCGAAGGTTATCGGACGAAGCTCATCGATTGCTCGGCCATCAGGTCGTGAGAATGCAGTCATGCCGTGCATCAGAACCCTAAGCCTCAAAGCGAGCAAGGAGTTTGTTGGACAAATCAAGTGCAATACACACAGTCTCCGTCTACATATGAAGATGAAATCCGTTCTCCATACTGCGCTTGCAGGACTAGCCTTAATTTTGTTTTCAACTACGGCCACCGCCGCAAACGCGCTTTCTTGGGAGCAGACGATCATCAATGAAGACGCTGAGATCGGACAAGCGGAGGTGAACGCCTACTACGCATTCACCAATACGAGCAATTCGACTATTACCATCACCAAAACCCAAGCCTCTTGCGGATGCACCGTTCCTTCGCTCGAAAAAGAAACCTACGCTCCCGGTGAAGCCGGAAAACTCCTTGCCACATTCAGTATCGAAAACCGTGTCGGTAAGCAACACAAAGAAATCACGGTCGAGACTCAAGAAGGCGGTAAAAAGCGAAGCTACAAACTCACTCTAAATGTCGACATCCCACAACTCATCCAACTCAAGCGACGTGCCCTCCTTTGGAAAATCGGCGAAGACGCGGAACCCAAAGATTGCGAAATTGAAATTCATTCGAAGTACCCCATGAAGATTGCGGGCGTTCTCTCGAAAGTCGCTGGCGATGCCGAATCGAACTTTATTTTCGAAATCGAAGAAGTGAAACCCAATCACCAATACGTCCTCCGCATCATCCCCAAAGACACGTCGAAGAAGACGCGCGAGACTTGCTATCTCACCAGCCCCGACGACACGAGCAACCACCTGAAAACCTTTCCAATCTACGCTTGGATACGGTAATTTACTCGGGTCCGAGAATCGGATTAATCAACGATTATTCGAACCCAAAAAACAACTACCTCTTCAAATACCGATCGAAGAAGCTCAATATCAACGCTCGCGATTCCGGCGTATCGAATTCTTTCCCGCCATGGCCAGCGCCTTCGACTACTTTGAACTGAGACGGCACCTGTGCTTTCTGCAAGCGCTCGTAAAACTGGATACTCTGCTGAATAGGGACGCCTGGGTCTTCGTCACCGTGCATAATGAGAAAAGCAGAATCGTCGTTTGAGACATTATCATAAGCGCTCGCTTGCTTCGCCAACTTTGGACATTCCCGAACGGTACAACCCAAAAGCTTCGCTCCATTCGAATTCGCCACGTCTTCAATCGTTCGACCATTCCCGACATTGTTCGGCGGCATCGTCAGCAACTCCGTCGGACCATACCAGTCGCAAACCGCGGACACTCGACTGGAAACCGATTCGTCCTCAGAATAAGGCAGCGTACCCATCAAAGCCACCAAATGACCACCCGCCGAACTGCCCCAAGAACCGATACGATCTGAATCCAAGCCAAACACCCCGGCATTGCGTCGAACCCAACGTACCGCTTCCCGACAATCGTCAATCTGAGCCGGCCACATAGCCGCATCCGTCAAACGGTAGCTGATACTTGCAACCGCGTAGCCTTCCTCCGCCAGCCAAGCCGCCTTGCAATTCTTCTTGCTCCCATTTTTCCACCCCCCGCCATGTACCCAAAGGACCGTTGGCAACGCCCCTTCTCCACGATCTTCCGGCAAATAAAGGTCTAACTTCAACGAATAGCCATTTGGCCGGGCGAACTCGATATCCTTAATGACCCCAGGACTCGCAACAACGCTACCGGACATCGACAAACTCAAGACAAGGCATCCGAAAAAGATTTGAGAAAAGGAGAAAACACGCATGCGGATAACGATAGTCAATTTCTTCAATCGATCAACTTCGATTCTCGCGACGCGACTTTGAATAAACAGGATACGGCATCCACCACCCTCACGTCCCCCCTACCGCTGTCCTGAAAGCCTCTCTAAAAAAATATTGTCCTGTTTTTTCTAAACCAATCGATTAAACTAGCGAACCATGCCG
>JABITN010000027.1 GCA_018700525.1 Opitutales bacterium | reverse complement strand
GGTAAACGCAGAAGGGCGTCTCTTGATCGGCTTTAGCAAATCCGGGTGGGGTTCATTGTCGCTCGTATTGAGGAATCCGGATGTGTTCTACAAGGCGGCCGCGTGGGATACGGGAATCCGGGTTGACACGGGTCCAATTGAGGAGTCCGAGCGGGTTGAGCGTATTGCAAAAGATTGGGGGACCGAGAAGAATTTCAATGACCACCGAATTTCGAAACTCGTCGAATCTCGCGGAGCTGATCTTGGCGATGAAGCCCGATTGTTCTATTTCAGTACGGAAGGAAAGCGAGCGATCGGAGGAACCCGAATACATCAATTGCTAGTCGAGCATGGAATCCCTCATCGCTATGTATTCGAGCCAAGCCGTGTCCATCGTTGGGATACAGGATGGATTCCGGAAGCGGTAGCGTTTTTGATAGAGGAGTAGGGTGGAGGGACCGATTTGGTTTAACTGAATTGTCTGAAATCTACCCCTGCGTGTCGGATTAGCTACGTCGATAATTCGGCGTGGTCACTTTTCTCTATTTTTGAATCAGTACGATATGATACGGTCTTTGTTTCTTATTGTTATAGGGAACGTGAACTGAAAGAGCGGCTTCTCCGTTGGGTATCTTTATATTTCGGATACGCGTAGTGTCGGTGGCGGTTTTTACGTTAAGCGTTTTTCGAATGCTTCCTATTTGGAGTTTGAGGCTGAGGTTGGCGACGGGTTCTTTCCAGAGAAACTCGATATCGTAGGTTTTGTTGTTCTCGAATCGCAGCATCCAAGCTCTGCCATTGTCGGTAACTCTCATGTCTTGGGTAGAGAACGTGGTGCGCGTTTCATGGGGAGTACCAAGCACGATGCGCGGTGGAGCGTAGTTATCGGGGCGAGTGCTGGAGACGTCTTCGAACCAGCGAGCGTAGCTTTTGAGGAGACGTTTGGCAATCTCGGGTCGTTCTTCATAGAGGTTGTTCGTCTCGCCGGGATCGGCTCGCATATCGTAGAGTTCGAGCGGAACGTCGGCCGGCATTCGTTCATTGTGGAAACCGGTCGGGTGAACGAGCTTCCAGCGTTGTTCGCGCACAGCTATGTGATGGAGTGGCGTGGGGGCGTCGCCGCGATGGGTTTGCATAATGAGGGTGCGGTTGGACCAGGCGACTTTTTCTCCTTTGAGGAGTGGTAGGATGCTGCGTCCGTCGAACGGATGATCGCTTGGTAAAGGAGCTTCGGCGGCTGCGAGGAGGGTTGGCATGACGTCGATGTGAGCGGCGATGCGATCATTTCGGGTTCCAGCTTTAAGCTGAGCGGGCCAGCGAATGAAGAAAGGCGAGCGGATGCCGCCGTCGTGCACTTCGTTTTTCTTGCCGCGAGAAGGGCCGATGTAGCGTCGCGTATTGGGGCCGTTGTCGACCATGAAGATGACAATGGTGTTCTCGGATGCTTTGCAATTGTCGAGGTGGGCGAGGAGCTTGCCTACGTTTTGGTCGATATTTTCCACCATGGCGAAAACGCGAGCGACCGTATCGGCATCTTCATCGTTACCGAGCAATATTGGCGAAAGGTCCTTGTTCTTATATTTCTGATACAAGGCCTCTGGCACATCGTGATAGGGGCTGTGCGGGGCATTGGTGGCTATGTAAGTGAAGAAAGGTTTCTTGGCTTTGAGCGATTTGTCGATGAAGTCGAGCGCACCGTCGAAGTAGACGTCGGTGCAATAGCCTTTGGTTTGAACCTGCTTGTTGTTGCGGAAGAGAATGGCGTCGGTGTAGCGACGATTATTTTCTCGAGGCTCGGATGGCTGACCCAGGCCGCCGCCAAGGTGGATAAGAGCCTCTTGAAAACCTTGGTCGGTTGGACGCATGGGATAGCTGTCGCCCAGGTGCCATTTGCCGAAGATGCCGGTCTTGTATCCAGCATCGCCGAGCGCTTCGGCTATGGTTACTTCTTCGGGTTCCATCATGGATCGGCCTCTCCAGGTATCCACAAGTCGAGTGCGGTAGTTGAAACGTCCTGTCATTAATGAGGATCGTGTCGGCGAGCAGACAGGACTAACGTAGAAATTGTCCATTGATGCGCCGTCGCGGGCGAGCGAGTCGATGTGAGGTGTTTCGAGTACCGGGTTGCCCATGGCGGAAAGATCCGCGTAACCTTGGTCGTCGGTCATGATGAGAACGATGTTCGGTCGATCTTGAGCGAAGAGCGTGATGCCGGCGAAGAGGGCGATGGAAGCGATGAGGTATTTTGGGATCATGAAAACTAAGGGGTTGCTAGCTACTCCGTTATGGGGAGGGATAATCGATGGTCTTTTTGCTGGGTCGAATCAACTAGATTATAGTGACGGAGAATTGTTGCGGGGTAACGCTCATTTTCTGTAATGCTGGATCGGAGTGGGCGGAGCAGTTTTTCCTGATGGTGAAGGTTCGCGACCGCCCTAATGACGGTCAGCTTTCGAATACCGGCGAACCTGGATGAGGCGGTTGGCTTAGCGAGGCTAAGCATTGCCGATTGGCCTACCGGAGCCGCCTCCTGCCCTGTGGATCGAGCAACAGTATTGGGTTTCGCGTTACGCGAACGGTTGTGGAATAGAAGGGACTCGTATTGGGCGGTGGGAGCGATCGATGAGCTGCTTGAGAATCGAGGTTGATTGCTTCGGGAATTCGGTTATCGGTTTTTCATGAGTGATTTCTTACCCTGCAATTCTCTCGTTCGATGGTGTGCTTTGGCTTTGCTTCCCATTTGTGGTGCCTTGGCTGAGCCGGAAATCATCCGAGACATCGAGTTTGCTCGCCCCAATGGCTATTCCTTGAAGCTGGACCTATATTTACCGGAGGGTCGCGGAGACGAGGCGTTGCCGACAGTCCTATGGGTGCATGGCGGCGGATGGAAAAATGGGAGTAAGAAGAATTGCAAGGCGGCTTGGCTGGCTGAGGAAGGGTACGCGGTGGCAAGTATTAGTTATCGTTTGACCGATGTTGCGATTTGGCCGGCCCAAATAGATGACTGTCGGGAGGCGGTTCGATGGGTTCGTCGAAATGCGGGCTTGTTTGGCTTGGATGTGGAACGAGTAGGTTCTTGGGGCGGATCTGCGGGCGGGCATTTAGTCGCTTTGATGGGGACGCTGCCTTATCCGAAGGATGAATCGGTTTCCAGTCGCGTGTCGGCGGTTTGCGATTGGTACGGTCCGACTGAGTTGCTAACGATGCCGCCGAACAATGTCGGCGATGTTCGCACGGAAGAGGATGTCGCGAATTCGAATGGAGCAAAGCTGCTTGGTTGCACGGTCAAGGACTGTCCGGAATTGGCGAGGCAAGCCAGCGCTTACGACAATGTCTCGGCAGATGACTCGGCGTTTCTAATTATGCACGGCGACGAAGATCCAGGAGTACCGATTCAGCAGAGTATTCAATTTTACGAGCGCTTACGGAAAACGAAGGTACCGTCTCAGTTCAAGCTAGTCGAAGGGGCAGGCCATGGAGGCAAGGAATTCGATACGCCTGAGTCTAGAGCCCTGATCTTGAATTTCTTCGATCGGTATTTGAAGCGTAGTTAGTTTGCGGGTACTCTTTGGGTTTTTATCGAATCCAGGCGTAGATGGGGAAGGTTCGCAGGTGGTCTTCGGTGTCGTTGGGGCTGGTCAGGTAGCAGGTTTCGCGAGTCTTCTTCGAGGCGTCTTTGGGGGTGATGCGAAGGAGGTATTGGTGATTGGGTTTCAATTCTACGATTTCGAAAATGAAGTTCGATTCGGCGTCGTTGGCGACTTTCGAGAAAACGCCGGTGATCGTCATGGGATGTTTAGAGTGGATTTCGATTTCACAGTCTTTGGCGCTTGCGTCTTCGCCTATCTTCCAGAGGAGCGCTCGTCGCTTGAGTTGGATGAGCTGCGGGATGTCGACATTTAAGATGAGCTTGTAGCTTTGGGTGCTGCCGGATTCTTGGGTTTCGACGGTAATTTCCTTATGCTGGTTGCCGACTCGGCTTCCGATATCGAATGTAGCAAGCAACTTGCCGGACTCACCGGGAGCGTAGGTGTCTTTCTCAAGCGAGGGAATTGTGCAGCCGCAAGAGGCTGAGGTCTTCGTAATAGTGATGGTCGAATCGCTCGTGTTAGTGAACGCGTAGTAGGCGTTCACTTCTGCTTGTCCAATATCGGCGTTTTCTTCGATGGTCGTCTGCTCCCAGGAAAGGGCATTGGCTGCTATGGCGACAGAATGAGAAAGAAATAGTGCGATGGCTGCGAACGTGGTATTCAGAATGGATTGGATCTTCATAAGCGGGGGGAGATCGTATGAATTACGGTCTATTTGTCCAACAAACTCCTTGCCCGTGTTGAGGCTTGGCGTTCTGATGCACTGCATGACTGCATCTTCAAGACCTGATGGCCGAGCAATCGATGAGCTTCGTCCGATAACCTTCGAAGCGGATTTCGCTCCTAACGCGACGGGTTCGGTCCTGGTATCATTCGGAAATACCCGCGTAATTTGCGGCGCGTCCTTGGAAAAGCGAATACCAG
>JABITN010000028.1 GCA_018700525.1 Opitutales bacterium | reverse complement strand
GGGGGTGTAGCTCAGTTGGTTAGAGCGCCGGCCTGTCACGCCGGAGGCCGCGGGTTCGAGTCCCGTCACTCCCGCCACTTTTCCCTTTAATATCGATATGACGCGCTCCCTGAATTTACGAAATTCGGGATTTTATGGGAGTCGGCCTACACCCTTAACGAGCGATAACTTGTTCGCATTTCACTGTTATAATTGTTTGAGGAAATAGCCTTGGCAAAATTAGGCATGAACGAAATTGCAGATTAGCGGGAGTTGTTCCAGTATGATCACTTTGCGAGAACGTACGATGCGGTTGAAGTTTCGGTATGGAATGCATTTGCAATAAACAGACGTTTATCAATTATTTTGGGCGATCTTGCTCATACATACTCCGTAGATAACCAATCAATTCCTGTTCCACTCAGCTTAGGTTATGTGAAATCCTATGCAGTCGCACGTTACGGTGAACAGGTTGATATTAGGATCAAAAAAAATCCTGAGGAATTCATGTCTGCGGTTGCTGAAAAGCAGCCCGACATTATTGGTTTCGCTAATTATGGCTGGAATGAAAATTTAACTCGGGAAATAGGCTCCTGGACGCGTAGATTGGTTCCCAACGCATTGATCGTCTCCGGTGGTCCCAATATTGACGAAAACAGCGATCTGCAATTGGATTATCTCAAGCGACACGACTATCTCGATTGCGCGATTGTCGGTGGCGGTGAAGAACCATTTTCAGAATTAATCGAATGGTGGGCAAGCGGAGATCGAAATCTTAAATTATTGCCGCCAAATATTATCCGAATTCAAGACGGTAAGTTGCATGCGACAGGTGAGCGTGAGCTGAAAAAGGTCATCGATAACATCGAATCGCCTTATCTGAACGGCTATCTGGATGAGTTCCTCGAAGCGGGATTGTTTCCCATGTTCGAAACAAACAGGGGATGTCCGTTTAAATGTTCTTTCTGTGCCTGGGGGTCGGCATCGAAGGATTTGGTTCGTCGGTTGGATTTGGATATCGCGCTCGCGGAAATTGATTACGTGTCCCAGCGTTCGAGTTCGAACGTATGGATATTTTGTGACGCAAATTTTGGTATTCTCAAACGCGATGTTGAAATCGCTAAATCCATTAGGAATGCGAAAGACCAAAAGGGATATCCAGACAAAGTACATGTTTGGCTCGCGAAGAATGCGACAGAACGCAATCTGGAGATAGGTGAAATTTTGGGAGATATGGTCGTCCCTGTAATGGCGGTACAAAGTCTTGATCAAGACGTTTTGGAGAAGATCAAGCGGGACAACATCTCAACTGAAACGTACGTTGAATATCAGAAGAAATTTCACGACCTTGGCCACAAGACCTATTCCGATCTTATTGTTCCACTGCCAGGCGAAACGCTAGAATCTCATTTGGAGGCATTGCGCTCACTGGTCAGTTTCGGTGTTGATATTATTACCAGTAATAATATGCGCTTGCTTGCGGGTGCCGAAACGAACCTGCCGGAAGTGCGCTCGATGTATGGATTCGAATCACGTTATCGATTGATCCATGGAGATGCCGGAATCTATCGTCAGCCAGATGGTAGTGAAATTAAAGTATTTGAGTACGAAGAAAGTTTGCGGCGAACAACGACGATGTCGGAAGAAGATTTATTCTTTTTGCGTAAACTCCACTTCTTGATCGATTGTGCGTGGAATGTCGAGGTTTATAAGCCGATTCTTGGACTGGGACTCCGCTATGGCATCAATCCTATTGACGTTCTAATTCGTTTACTTCGGAAGGTAGAAGAAACGGGTGACGAACTTAGTCCCGAGGGCGTGCAGCTTTTTGCATTTTTTGCTGATTTCGAGAAGAAATCTCACGGCGAATGGTTTGATACCTCGAACGATATTGAGGCGTATTTTGCCGATGAAACGAATTTCTCACGGCTGATCAATCAGGAATTCGAAAAGCTAAACACGCTATACACAGTAATTTTGTTGAAAGATTACAAGTCGGCATTCGATTCTATCATGTTGCAATTGTTGGCCGAGGTCGAATTGGTGCCTGCCGATCTTCTGAGGAGTTGCGCAGAATACACCTTCGCCTTATTCCCGCCTCTAGATGTATCGCAGGAAGAAAATGTTTTGGATATTCCGGAGGAACTGCTCAATATAATCGAGAAGGACGCTGTTTCACCTGAAATTGGGGAGTTAAAGTCGGTTCGCCTGATTCCGAGTCCGCGACGTTCAAAGACTCGGGAAATCATAATTTCGAAAGACAAATCGAAGACACTGTCGAAAATCCTCAATACGCAGGGTATTGAATTATCAGACCTACGATTCGCCGTCGATCAGAGTTACGCCTACGATAAACAATTCCGGCGGAGCACATCCTAACAACCAGCGATACATCCGACGAATTTATGGGCGATGCTATCCGTTTGTCCGAGTCCAACTGAACCCGAATCTGTGTGCTTGAAGCAAGCTGATTATCTTTCTTCATCATTCTTCCAGATTTCGATTTCAATTCCGGCTTAACGCTTTGATTTAAAAGCGCGCAAACTTTATATTGCGTGTTCGCAAGGGGCGCGTATGATCGCGCGGCAAGGGGATATTGGGACCGTTTCGCGGTGATGTCCGCGTGGCACGAAATTGGAAGGGTGATGGAAGATCTCTTACGCGAATATTTGCCGATCTTGATATTCATCGGCCTCGCTGTTGGAATTGCCTGTGCGATGCTAGTCGCGAGCTTGGTAATAGCCTCTCAAAAACCCGATCCGGAAAAACTATCGCCATATGAATGTGGTTTTGAGCCATTTGAAGATGCACGTGGTCGGTTCGACGTTCGCTTCTATCTCGTCGCAATTCTCTTCATCATTTTTGACCTTGAAGTGGCGTTCCTGTTCCCGTGGGCCGTCGCGTTCGGAGATGTGGGCATGTTTGGATTTTGGTCCATGATCGTTTTCCTTGGCGTTTTGACTATTGGCTTCATATACGAATGGCGGAAGGGAGCTCTCGAATGGGAATAGTAGCACCCGGGTCTGCGCCGTTGCCG
>JABITN010000029.1 GCA_018700525.1 Opitutales bacterium | reverse complement strand
GATTTGGCTCAGCGCCTCATAGACGATCCCGGCTTCGACCTAGGGAAAGTTGCCTTCTTAGTTAACCGAAACGCAGAAGCCGACATAATAATGGAGAGTCTCGCCCAACGCGGTATCGATAGCGTAATCAAGGCTGAACGTAGTGTTTTTAGAACGAACGAATCTGAGAACATGGCTCTATTGCTTAAAACCCTGGCTAATCCTTCAAAACGCCAAGCAGTCCGGGCCCTCCTCCTCACAACGCTCGGCGGTAATAGCTGGCAGAATCTGCTAGAAGACGAATTCGATCCCGATTCATACGAAATCGTCAGCTTCCTCCACGACTGGTCTCGCAATTGGTATTCAACAAACTTCGACGCCTCTTTTCACCGTTTTCTCGACCTAACCGGTACCAGCAGTCGATTGCTTGGTCAAGCGGGCGGCGAGCAGGAATACGCCAACTACTGTCAACTCAGCGAACTTCTCCAAAACGAAGACCGTATTCACCGCTCAACGCCAAACCGACTTCTAACCTGGCTCGAAAACAAAACCGACGAAAACGTTTCTACGCATGAAGACTGGCAAACACGCTTAAGATCTGACCAAGGAAAGCCTCAAATCATTACCATTCATAAAAGCAAAGGACTCCAGTTTCCTATCGTCATTTGTCCGTTCATGAATTCACTGCGACCCAAAGCTAAACACGAACACGCCCTCTACCATGCTACCGATCGCGGCAATCGACTCGTCATCGATCTCTCTCCTAACCAAAGCTCCAATGCCCTCGAAGCCGCAGAACGGGAAGAATACGCGGAACATCTTCGCCTTATCTACGTGGCTCTTACGCGAGCCGTTGACGAAAGTCACCTCTATCTTATCCCCGAAGAAATCAAAAACAATTCGAAAGCTCCCCCTTCCTCTTTCTGCCAACTCATCCTTGGTCGCGAAAACGCAAATGCGCTTATCAAAGAAAAGAAAGTCTCTTCAACCCTTCTCAATAAAATTCAGCAATTCCCAATCACATCCATAGAATGTGCGGTTCGTGAAATCGAACCTCAGCAAGCGCAACCTATTCTAATGGTGCCGCAGAGCGATTCTCCTGCTTCCGAAGTCCACGCAAAATCAGTTCGGAAGAACGTAATCCCGATTGCCGAGCGCATCTTAAGCTTTTCGGCTATTACCCACCTAGCCCATTCCCTCGCGGCGCCTAGAGAAGAGATCGAAAACGATGAACCGATTCTCCCTATTGAATCAGACCCGTTTGAAGCCATTATCGATGCCCAAACCGAATCCACAGGCCCAAGTATATTCAAACTTCCCAAAGGAGCTCATACCGGAAACCTCATTCACAATATCCTCGAACAGATCGATTTCCAAAAACTGGAAAATCTAAAATCAATTATCAACGATAGCTTCTATCGATTACGATATGGATATCATGAATACAAAGCAATCATTGAGGAACACACTCGTATAATACTCGAAAAACCGCTAATCAAATCGATCTCTCTCAGCCACATCGCCCCTCGACAGAGAATTGCGGAACTGGAATTCGCCTATCCAAGTTCGCCGGATATGCTGCGTAAAATCGCAAACGTATTCGAGCAGCATCCCTCAGAAAACATACCCGCAACCTGGATCGCTCATTCCCAACTCGGTAAGGCAAACGTTCGATCTTCCCTCCTACGAGGGTTCATCGATCTCGTTTTCGAAAGTGACGGAAAGCTCTATATCCTGGATTGGAAAACGAACCATCTAGGCGCTAATCCTACAGCCTATTCGCAAAGTGCTATATCGGAAGCGATGGCCCAGCATGATTACTACCTGCAATACTGCCTCTACTGCGTTGCGCTAAAACGCCACATACAATCCCGATGGCCGGAAACGTCTTTCTATAAACGCTTCGGAGGCGTATTCTATTTATTTATACGTGGCATTGAACGTTCCGGCACGAATGGCATATTTTTCGACCGACCAAATGAAACCTTTCTCGACGCTTTGGATGTAGCGATTATGCAATGAGTACGGAAAGCATAAGAGAGACTCTTAAACACGCTCTGCACCTGGAACCGTTTACCGCAGCGGATCGCGTTTTCGTTGACTTACTCGAAAACGATTTCTCCGAAACCAACCCCTTCGCCCTTGCCGCAGCAGCTCTTTGCCTCGCTGCCATCCGAGAGGGTCACTCATACTTCGACCTTTGCTCACCTCAATTGCCTCCAAGCCTTTCAGAATTGGGCAGCGACAATTGGCCATTACTCGAAACATGGCGATCCACGGCCCTGGAAAGCCCAAGCATCGGTGATAAATCAGCTTCAAAACCACTCGTTTTCGACGGTGAATCTGCTCTCTATTTGCGAAAATATTTCGAATATGAAAACCGTCTAGCGATTGATATCTCTAGCAAAGCAACTCATTCGCATTTCACCTCGAGCGAAGACCCCGATGCACCCGACCTTCAAAAACAAGCTGTCGCTCAGGCACTTCTCAATCGCTTCTACATCATTTCCGGAGGCCCTGGTACCGGCAAGACCACAACGGTACTCGACTACCTCATACAGGCGATTCAATCCCGAGAATCCGAACGGATCTGCCGCATCGCTGCAATCGCTCCGACAGGGAAAGCAGCGGCACGTCTGTCCGAGTCGATACGCAATGGTTTAGCGCGTTTCGAATTGGACGAAACGCTCGAAGCCCAGTTGCTCGCCATCCCATGCATGACGGTCCATCGATTGCTTCAAGGCCTTCCTAATCGCGTTTCCTTCCGGAGAAATCGTATGAACCTAATCGAGTTCGACATTCTCGTCGTCGACGAATCCTCCATGATCGACCTTCCACTCATGCAAAAGCTAGTCGACGCTATTCCGTCGGAATGCTCGCTCGTTCTGATAGGCGACCATAATCAACTCTCGTCCGTAGAAGTCGGGTCTGTCTTTGGAGACCTTACACGATCGGCCAACGATCCTCAAAGCCCACTCTACGGCAAATCCACTGCTCTGGAAAAAACCTACCGATTTTCCGAAAAGAGCTCGATCTACCTATTTTGCGAGGCCTGCAAGAGCAACGATACGCCGACAATCGAAACTCTTTTCGACGCTAAGCGTGACGATTTTTCATTCGATCCCATTGAAGATGGCTCTACCAAGTCCCTCGAGCCGATTATCAATAGAATCGTTAAAGCTCACAAAGAACGGGCAAATGCCGCGAATCTTGAATCCGCCTTCCACTCAATAGGGGAATTCGCCACGCTAACGCCATTCAATCGCGGCCTATTTGGAGCACAATCCATCAACCGAATTGCCGATGCTCGCATCAGTCGTTTCCACGAAATGGAGCCTGGTTCATTTTATGCCGGATTGCCCATCATCATTCTTGAGAATAACTACGATCTAGAACTCTTTAACGGTGACATAGGAATCGTCTGGCCCAAACGTTCATCGGGCGAGCTATTCGCTTGGTTCAGCGACAGCAACAGTGCCTTAAAGCCCGTACGCCTCAACTGGCTGCCGAAACACGCGCCCGCGTTCTGCCTCACTATTCACAAAAGCCAAGGATCTGAGTTTGAAGAAGTCGTTGGAGTTTTTTCCTCGGAGGATAATGACTTCATTTCTCGACAACTCGTGTACACCTGCGCCAGCAGAGCAAAGCGCAGGCTTTCGATCTACGGCAATCGAACCGCCCTCGAAGCGGCTATACAGCGTTCAGTAAAACGTGCTACGCTCCTCGAAGAACGTATCCTCGCCTGCAAATAAACATGAACATAGAAAACGTTCTAGCCGAAACAGTCGACGCCATCCAATCTCTCGAAGCGCCGCACCCGTTACGCATTGGCATAGACGGCGCTAGCGCTTCCGGCAAAACCACTTTCGCCAATCAACTCGTTGAACCCCTTCGCAAACTCGGTCGCCAAGTCATCAGAACTTCTATCGACGCTTTTCACCATCCGCCCGAGATCCGATACCGCCAAGGCAAAGACTCCCCGGTCGGTTATGTCGAAGACTCTTTCGACAAGGCAGCCGTCATTGAGAATGTCCTGCATCCCCTCGGGCCCAATGGCGACCTCAACTACAGAGAATCTCTTTTCGACTTCGTATCCAACCAGAAAACACAGGCTAAAATCAAAAAATCTATACCCGACTCGATTCTAATATTCGAAGGCGTCATGCTTTTTTGCAATCAGCTTGCCCATCATTTCGATTTCAGGATTTTCATCGAAACGAATTTCGATACCGTGATTAACAGAGCGCTGAAACGCGACAGCCAACGACTAGGCGGAGAATCCGCAACCCTCGAAAAATACCATCAACGCTACATTCCCGGACAAAAAGAATATTTCCAGCGACATTCCCCACACGAACACGCTAATCTAGTCATCGACAACAATGACTACCATCAGCCTCGAATTATCGTCCGACGCTCCATCGAACAAAAATAACTCAACCTGACCAAGAAAGACCTGGTTTTTTTCTTCGCACCCATTGAAGCACAAAGAAGGAGAACCATTACGGTTCTCCTTGAAAAATAAAAACGCTACCCGCTTCGCTCAGTCCTCTCTATTAGTGACCTCTATCAAATGATAGCCGAATTGGGTTTTAACTGGCCCTTGAAGTGCGCCTACCGGAGCCGAAAAAACGACTTCGTCAAATTCCTTAACCATCATTCCTGGGCCGAATTCGCCTAAAGCGCCACCGCTCTTTCCTGATGGGCATTGCGAATGCTGTTGAGCCAAATCAGCGAAGTCCGAACCTCCCTCGATTTGAGTCTTGAGCGTATCGCACTCCGTTTCCGTTCCTACTAAAATATGTCGGGCGCTTGCTTTTGCCATAATCGTTTTGTCTCCTGATTGAATGTGAAAAGCAACGTTTTCGAAGATGCAATAAAAGGTAAAGCAGAAAAATCCAGGTTCCTTTGACCTTCAAATCGCAATAAGCCAATTCGAGCTTCTCCTTAAGCGGATAATTCCAAAACTACGGTCGATCACCGAAGTCACCCAGGACTCTTCTTGCAGCGTATCTCCCACCCCCATCAAATCTGCAGGATGGTCGACAGCCCTTCCGTCAAAATTCTCGACGATCTGTTTCACCAACAAACAACCGAAGGCAATCTAATCGCTAATATGAAGGCTGCTTGGGACGAAATCGCCTACATCCAAGTCGGTGATGTTCCCGGACGTAAAGAGCCCAATACAGGAGAAATAAATTTCGCCAAAATCATGTCATGATTGAATAAAAAAGGCTACAAGGGAGTAATCGGAATGGAGCACGGCATAAAAAACCGCGAACCCGAGGGCGAACAAAAATTGATCCAAGCCTATCGTTCGATCGATGTGAAACGCTAATCTCTCTCGGCTCGTTCAGCTTTAATTCCTTGGACAATAAGCCAGACGAGAAAACAGCCAATTCCGACAACGACGACCGAGCCGATATTCGGACCGAATCCATGCAACAGGACAAGGCCGATTCCTCCAGCAAGAACGGCGTACCCAATCATTGGAAGCAACGTTTTACGAATAACGCTTCCTTCGCGTCCGAGTAACCCGACGGTCGCCGAAGCAAATACGACATTGTGAACGCATATCATATTTCCGGCGGCTCCGCCCACGGCTTGCAACGCTACGACGATATGTTCAGTTGCTCCAATTTCCTGGGCCATGCTAAATTGAAAAAAGGAAAACAGCATATTGCTGATCGTATTACTTCCGGCGACAAACGCTCCCATCGCACCGATACTCGGAGCAATCAAAGGCCATAGCGAACCAAACAATACCGAGACCCCGTCAGCCAACACAATTGGCATCTGGGCCAGGTTTTCGGATCTTGAATTAATAAACACCTGCACCATTGGTACCGCGAAAAGCAACGCTGACGCCGCTCCAAGTAACGTATGGCCCGACTCTTTCCATGAGCGTTTGATCTGCTCGCCATTCATTCGGAAAATTCCGTAGCAAAGACAAACGGTCACCAAGAAAATAAACCCCGGCAGATACAACGGTTGAGTTTTAGTAGCAATTCCGCTCCCGAAGATATCGGTCCAAGCAAACGTTACCGCATCCGAGGTGATAAACCCCTTAACCGAACTCATTGTTCGCGTTAGCGCCAATAGGGCCGCAACCATCAAATAAGGTGACCACGCTTTAAAGAGTTCCCCCTTCGAAACATTGCCTGCATGATCGTGAATATCAATCTTCACCTCTCCCTGCCACTCAGCTTCCCATTCAGATTCCATCGGAAAACTCCAAATCCGCTTCGGCTGAAACAATCCCTTGCGAGTCACCGGCACAACAACGCACAATCCAACCAAAGCCCCAAGTAATGATGGAAACTCCGGCCCCAAGAAACGTGCCAGCAAAACCGAAGGAATCGTGAACGCCACCCCGGCGAACAAAGCGAATTTCCAAATAGCCAAACCTTCTCGAAAAGAACGATTTTTTCCGAAAAACTTCGTCATTATAGCAACCATCGCTAACGGAACGAACGAACCCACCAATCCATGAATCGTAGCCACAGTCGCTCCTATGAGATGCAGATAGGCCTCATACGACATACCGAGCTTTTCAACTAATACCAAAACCTCGGGCTGCCCCGAAAGTCCCGTATTCACGCCAACTAAAATCGGCGTGCCCACCGCTCCAAAAGAAACGGGTGTGCTTTGAATAATCAATGCAACAACAACTGCCGCCATCGCCGGAAAACCGATAGCCACGAGCAACGGGGCCGCGATCGCCGCAGGTGCTCCGAACCCTGCTGCACCTTCGATAAACGCGCCGAACAACCAAGCGATAATCACGGCCTGCACTCTTCGATCCGGCGATATGTCAACAAAACCCTGTCTAATCGCTTGAATATACCCACACGCCTTAAGGGTATTCAAAAGGAGAATTGCCCCGAAAACGATAAACAATAAGTTGCACGCCGTAACAATTCCATGAATACTGGCCGCGACCACTTGAACGCTCGGAGTCTTCCAAACTACCAAGGCAATGGCAACTGTCGCCACATAAGCTAGTGGCATAGCTTTCTTTGCAGGCCATCGGAGGATCACCAAAAAAATCATTACGATGCCAATTGGCATCAACGCAATAAGCGACAACACATTAAGAGGAATATCGGACATGGGGAGGGGTCAGGGGCCAATAGGAAAACGTAAGTAGAACAACCCTGGAGACGACGGGCAAGTAAGTTAAAAAGAAATTCGATTAACGATTATCTAACCCTTCGTTTTCACCAACGAATCATGAAATTGCTGAACTGTTCGTGCGTAAGCGGCTTCAACGACCTGGAACTGCTCATCGCCACATGCTCGCCAGCTTCGGATTACAAGTGAATCTGGTATTCAGCTTTCCTTAAATTGAACTCGCTAAGAGCGCAACTCACTTTGAGTCTATAAATTTTACCTTTTGTAAGATCCCCAAGATATTTTGCTCGAGCGTCTTGATACTTTCCGACGTACTCCCGCGACTTGAAATCCTGGCGCTGGGAAGTAACGACGATAATACAATAAGCTCCCGAAATGTAGGTTTGCGGCAAGAACTCTCCGTTCGCGTAAACCGTATCCGCCAGTTCGTCCAATTCGTAATTTTTAGAATCAATATCCTGCTTCGTCTGATCCTGGAAATCATCGCCCCGTTCCTTAACCTCGTTGATCTGAGTTTTTTATCCTGAGTCGACCCTTCCCCCTGCAATATCAGAGCAATCTTCGACTCGCTTTGAAACTGAGCCCAATTGCATGTCCGCAATCGCATCGGAAGATCTCTTTAGATTCGCTATTGAGGTCGTGTCGAAATCCAATTCTAGGACCTCCACAAACTCATCCGAAATTCTCGTCTTTAAACGTGTTCGACAAGCGGAATTTTGAGCTACCTTCTTTACCTTAGTTCCCTAATTAATATGGATCTTCTTCTTATCCACGGCTACAATATCCAAGTAGCTCTTTCCCAAACACGTAGTTGCCTCTACCCCCAAGAAGAGATATCCGCTCGGTCACTCCTCTGCCGAAAACCCTCTCGCCACTCGCACAGCCCAAAATGCGTATGCTTTAATGAATTTCCGGTTTACCATTTTTAAACAATTTGGAGGCCAACAAACACCCAACGCCATACCGACCTCCTATCCTGCGTAATACAGAACAGTGACTACCGACTTAAGCAAGGCATCTTCCGATAACGATTTCAATCCATCCGAATCACTCAAAGCAATCGGATCGCATCCAAGACCAACCTTAACTCTCTCTATCCAACGCAGTCTTAGCCGCTAGTTTTCGAAACATTGCGACTTCCTGAACCGTGAGCGGCTTGATTCCGCGAGAATTGCTCATAGCCACTTGCTCGCCGTCCTTGTCAAAAAGAAACAAAGAGTAAGTCGCTGTTTCCGTATTGAATTCCCCAACCGCACAGCGCACGTGTAACCCGAAAATCTCCTCTTCGAACATATCGCCGATATATCTGGCCCGAGCAAACCTTCCCCGCCCTTCCTCTTCTCCGGTCGATGGGTCCCGCCGATCGTAGTCCACAACCACAATACAATACGCCCCTTCTACGTCCGTTTTAGGAATAATAGTACCGTTGACATGGACCGTATCGGCAAGCTCGTCAGCCTCGAACGCTCCGTGATCCAAACCTTCCTGCATTCCCATTTGAAATTCATCGTTGTTCTGACGAATATCCGCAATCCGCTGTTGATCGGCATCGCTCAATTCGATCGCATCTCCCGCTCCCGCAAGGTTTGAGCCGATACCTTGAATTCGAGCGATCTCAATCTCGCTTTGAAACTCCGCAACGTGCATGTCCGAGACCGCTCGTGCGGCACGTTTGATATTCTCCATCGACGACGTATTGAATTTCATCTCCAAAACGTCCACAAAACGCTCGGTCAAAACCAACTCGGTCCTTACTGAGCATGGCGAGCGCAAGGAAACTTTCTTAACCTCCGTGCCAACGTCTAGAAAGAGGTTCTTCTTGTCCATCGCCACAACTGGGAAATGCGACTTTCCGAGCAAAGCGCTCACTTCTGTTCCAAAAAAAAGATAGCCGCCCGTTTCATCATCATCCTGAGCCAATGAATTGGCTCCGAGAACTAAGAAAAGAGGCACTATCGCAAACAGTTTATTCAAGTATCCAGAAATCTTCATGAAAGGTAATGGGCTGAGTGGAAGTTACAATTACAAAAGAGAACGAAGAAAAACACATTTTGGTTTCAAGTTTTCACACTACTTGCATGCAGCGGAATCACAGAGTTCGATAACATCCTCCTTGTTCGGCACGATGCACAAAAATTCGAAACCTTCCTGAGCATCCGCCTCATACCAATGCGGAACTCCTTCAGGAATGAATACCGCATCGCCAGCTTTCACCCCAAACACAGTATCGCCTATCCCTACACGGGCCTTGCCTCGCAAAATGTACTGCTCGTGCTCAACGGAATTCGTGTGCTTGGGCATTCCGCCAGACGGCTCCATGATAAAACGTCTCAGAGCGAAATTGGGCGCATCCTGGTCGCTGATAAGCACTTGACGTTTCGTACCCGTACCCGCTCCGACCACATCGGCCGGAATCGAATCCGAGCTCTTCACTATCGGCTCATTCAACATGTTGGCTACCATGCTGCTTTTCTTCTCAAACGCAAACTCAGATTCATTGTTTTGAGAAGCGGCAAAATCGTGCCTAACCCTCTAAATCGATCCGACGATTACGCCTTTGCACCACGTGCCTGATCGTCTCGAAAACAATCTCCTTTCAGACATAAACCGCCAAAAAGAGCCCCATTCACCACAAAGCGCATTATTGCGTTGCCAGACGCTAAACTATCTATACGCGCGTATGATTCCGTGAGAGAAATCTCGCTGAATCGCAATTTAACGAAAAGCAATATGGCAACAGACCTATCACGTTACAGAAATATCGGAATCTTCGCCCACGTCGACGCAGGCAAGACCACCACAACTGAGCGATTTCTCAAGCTCACCGGCAAGATCCACAAGATCGGCGAAGTTCACGATGGAGCGGCAACGACCGACTTCATGGAACAAGAGCAGGAACGTGGTATCACTATCCAGTCGGCTGCTACCACATGCTTTTGGAAGGATTACCGTTTCAACATCATCGATACTCCCGGTCACGTTGACTTCACGATCGAAGTCTATCGTTCCTTGAAGGTTCTCGATGGCGGCGTCGGCGTATTCTGTGGATCCGGCGGCGTAGAGCCCCAGTCCGAAACCAACTGGCGCTACGCCAATGATTCGGAGGTTTCCCGCATTATCTACGTGAATAAGCTCGATCGCATCGGTGCTGATTTCCTGCGCGTCGTCAAGCAAGTCGAAGAAGTACTTGGAGCAAAGCCGCTCGTCATGGTTCTGCCTGTTGGTAAGGAGAGCGAACTCAAGGGAGTCGTCGATCTACTCACCCGCAAGGCTTGGGTCTGGGACGAATCCGGAGATCCATTGAACTACGAAGTTGTCGACGTTCCTGAAGACATGAAGGACGACGTCGAAGAGTGGCGCGAGAAACTCATCGAGACAGCCGTCGAACAGAACGACGAATTGATGGAAAAGTATCTCGATGGCGAAGAGCCCTCGATAGACGATATCAAGGCTTGCATTCGCAAGGGCACCATCAACCTCGACTTTTTCCCGACCTACTGCGGTTCCTCTTTCAAGAATAAGGGCGTGCAACTAATCCTCGACGCAGTCGTCGACTACCTACCTTCGCCAACCGAAGTTAAGCCACAGCCAGAAATCGATCTGGAAGGTAACGAAACAGGAGAAGTAGCTACTGTCGACATCGATAAACCTCTCCGCGCTTTGGCATTCAAGATCATGGATGACAAATACGGTGCCCTCACCTTCACTCGCATCTACTCGGGCAAGCTAGGCAAAGGCACCAGCGTTCTTAATACATTCACTGGCAAGACCGAGCGTATCGGCCGAATTGTCGAGATGCATGCCGATTCCCGCGAGGAAGTCGATTCAGCTCAAGCAGGCGACATCGTTGCCCTACTCGGCATGAAGAACACTCAGACCGGTCACACGCTCTGCGACCCTGACAACCCTGCGACACTCGAGCCGATGGTCTTTCCGGACCCCGTTATCTCGATCGCAATCGCGACGCGCGATAAGGCCAACGCGGAAAAGCTCTCCATAGCCATCGGCAAAATGGTTCGGGAAGACCCTTCTTTCCGAGTCGAAACCGACGATGATTCCGGCGAAACGATCATCAAAGGCATGGGCGAGCTTCATCTCGATATCAAGGTGGACATACTCAAGCGCACCTATGGTGTCGAAGTCGACGTAGGAAAACCTCAGGTTGCCTACCGCGAATCTATCACCCTGCGCATCGAAGACAGCTACACGCACAAGAAGCAATCCGGTGGTTCAGGTCAGTTCGGCAAGATCGATTACATCATCGAACCGCTCGAATCTGGCGAAGGTTTCCAGTTCGAATCGAAGGTCGTTGGCGGCAACGTTCCAAAGGAATTCTGGCAGGCCATTGAAAAGGGCTTCGAACGCTCTATCGATCGTGGTGTCCTCGCTGGCTACCCAACAGTAGACTTCAAGGTTACCTTGACGGACGGTTCCTACCACCCCGTCGACTCGTCGGCTGTAGCCTTCGAGACTGCTGCTCGGGCCGGTTATCGCCAGACGATGCCAAAGGCTGGGGCACAGATTCTCGAACCTATAATGAAACTCGACGTTTTCGTCAGCGATGACCACATTGGCGACGTAATCGGCGACCTCAACCGCCGTCGCGGTATGATCAAGTCGCAAGAGCCATCCGCGACAAGCGTTCAGATTAAGGCCGAAGCGCCGCTTTCCGAAATGTTCGGATACATCGGTTCGCTTCGTACAATGACCTCCGGTCGCGGACAGTTCTCAATGGCGTTCTCGCATTATCACGCGTGCCCAAGAAACGTCGCTGAGCAGGTAATCAAGGAAGCCAAGGAACGCGAAGAAGCAAAGAAGAAATAGTTCTCAAAACCTAATTCGAAACTTTCAAACGCCCGCCTCCTCAATTGGAGCGGGCGTTTTTTTAGACCCAGCACAAAGAGCAAATATCCTGAACCTAAGCTCGATCTTGCAAACCAATCGCTCGTCAGTATATTGATAAAACTCGGGCGCTTCCGTGGGCGCTATTATCTCTATAGATCCTAACAGCTACAAACACACCTCGGAATCTTGAAAGCATACCCTTCCAGAATCATACGATTTGCTGCCTCAATAATGGTAGTTGGGAGTGCTTTGCAAATTGCCCAAGCTCAAACCGAGGAACCAACCGCGGTTGACGGGAAAACTGAACCAAGCATTCTCACGCCGGATATGATTTTCGCCAAGGAGCGAGCCATACTAAGGGAACTAACCACCGGCGACTACCCCTTCCAACGCGGCCTCTTTCAAGACGATATCATTGTAAAATCCAAATCGATCCGCCTCCAATCAGGCAAACGCGTCAACTTGATTTGGGGACGCCCCAAAAAAGCGAAACTCGCGCCCGCCGTTTTCGTCATCGATGTAGAATCGGCCTCAATGACAACCGCTCCTTTACGAGGGTTTTTCAATCGCTCGAAACGCAAAGAACGGCGAGAAAGAGAAACTCGCTACTTGGTCAATTCGCCCTTTGGCAGCAACTTGCTTGGCCAAGGCTTTATTGTGGCCTACGCGATCGGCAGCGACCTCGAAACCCTCCGATCCGCCCGCGTATCCGATTGGGTCAACATGTTCGACCAGATTCGCGATACCAAGGAAGTCGACGAAAACAGCTACTTCCTGATGTCCACAAAGGAATACGCGAACCTTTCAACCTACCTTGCCGGCAATTACTCATTCAGCGGATTCATTCTCGAAGAGCCTCACTACATGCTCTTCTCCAGACAATCCTACTTAGACATCATCCAACAAAGCGGTGAATTGACCACCGAGGAAATATGGCGTCGCACCGACCCTAGTCGCCGCAATATGTACGAGAAAATTTTCAGCAATATTTATTCGCCGATAATGCTTATTCGAGCCGAGGACTCTCCCGCTTTCCAATTCAGTGAAAAGACCTTAATCGACACGCTTCGAACCTCGAACACCTATTTCGAAACCATCACTCTCAAACGTAGCGCCCGGAACATTCAATCCATGAACACCCTTCAAGGCGTCATGGATATCGAGCCTCGTATTCGCTACAACGCACACTCCATCTCGACCTGGCTAGAAAGAATGATCAACTACATGAAGACGAATTCCGACACCATGCCAATTGAACTGCAAAAACGGGCAATCATTCGGTAAAACATCATAGACCGTCTCATCGCCTTCGCCGCAAAGTAGACGCTTGCCCTTTGACAAGGCCCATGCCGTATTCAAAACATGAAGCTAGTCTCCTTCATAATAGCCGCGTTCTTACTAACCAGCAACGCCTTCTGTGCCGACGCCAACCAAGCCACGCTCGATCAAATTCTCGCCGAGATCCGCACTCTTAACGAAAAAGTCGCTTCTCTTTAAAGCCGCCTCGCCAATTACGAGGAGAACGCCGAAATCGCCGCCAAAAGGCTCCAAGGATAAATGGTTCGAAAACCTCCGCATCGAATTGCGAAAAGCAGACGTCCGTGCAAGCGGAGCTTGGACGGTACCTGAGATCTGGGACCGCGTCGCCTTGAAAATGAGTCCCGAAGAAGCAGTAGCCATTCTCGGCGAACCTTTGCTCAAAAAGTTCTCCATTCGCAAAGACACCGACGAAATTTTCATTTATCAAGGCGACCTCGACGGAACCGGCAACCCCATCAAAGGCGAAGTCCGCATCCGTCACAACAAAGTCGCCAAAATAGTTCCTCCAACTTTCTAAATAGAGAAGCCTAGCGAAAGCTTCAGGCATCGGCTCGAATTTCCATTCGACACGCTACCGCTATCTCTCCAAAACCTTCTTTCTTATGACGATTTTGGAAGATCTACAGTGGAGAGGACTTTACACTGACTGCACGGCGCTCGACGAGCTGACCAAGCGTGTCGCCGAAAGCCCAATCACCCTCTACGCGGGCTTCGACCCAACCGCTGACTCGCTCCACGTCGGCAACCTCGTACCGCTTATCGCGCTCCGCCGCTTCCAAAACGCCGGGCACTGCCCTATCGCTCTCGCAGGCGGAGCAACCGGCAGCATAGGCGACCCGTCAGGAAAAAAGTCCGAACGTCAATTACTGACCAAAGAAGTACTCGACGGCAACATCGCCGCCGTCAGAAAGCAACTCGCCAGCATCCTCGATTTCAACGAATCGCTCTCCAACACTGCCCAGCTTGTCGACAATGCCTCATGGGTCGACCCCATCAGCTTCCTCGATTTTCTCCGCAACGTTGGAAAATACTTCACGGTCAACTCCATGGTGGCCAAAGAAAGCGTCAAATCGCGCCTTGGCGGAGACAATGAAGCCGGTATTAGCTACACGGAGTTCTCCTACATGCTGCTCCAAGGATACGACTTCTACCACCTCAACCAAGCAGAAAACTGCGAACTGCAAATCGGCGGCAGCGACCAGTGGGGCAACATCACAGTAGGCACGGAACTCACCTGTAAAAAAGCCGGTAAGACCGTCTACGGCCTCACCTTCCCCTTAATCACCAACGCGGACGGCAGTAAATTCGGCAAAAGCGAAGCCGGCGCCATTTGGCTGGATCCTGCTCGAACCAGCGTGTATCAATTCTACCAATACTTTATAAACGTCGATGATCGCGACGTAATCAAATTCCTAAAATACTTCACATTCCTTAATCACGCGAAAATCGACGCCCTCGAAGCGCAGCACAACGAAAATCCGGGAGCCCGCGAAGCCCACCGAGCTCTCGCCTACGAAATGACGAAACTCGTGCACGGCGAAACCGCAACCGAAGACGCCATCAACGCGAGTAAAATTCTCTTCGGTGGTGGACTCGACGGTATTTCCGAAAACGCCCTCAGCGAAGTAGCCAACGAAATTCCAAACACAAACGTCTCTACCGCCGACCTGCAAGGCGAAGGAGTCTCCATCCTCGACGCCCTCGTAAGCTCCGGCCTATCCACATCGCGCAAGAACGCCAAAAAAGACCTTGAAGGAGGAGGAGTAAACGTAAACAACCAGCGAATACAAGACCCCCAAGCCAAACTCACCTTAGCTGACGTCCACTTCGAAAAGTACATTCTCCTCCGCCGAGGCAAAAAGAACTACGCAGCCCTAATTGTGGAGTAATCCGAAGATCACTCGCTTCAGCGTGAGCATTCAAGTCAAAATAATCAAGGCTCACGCTAAAGCGAGTGTGCTACTAATGAAAATCATAAGACTTCGCCGCGGGTAGTTCCCTCAAATCGAGCACTTCAATCTTATCTGCTTTCACGTGGATCACTCCCTGAAAATTTTGCAAGGTCCCTGAAACTCTCAAAAACTTCTCCTGCGTAATCGTCAATCGACTACGTTCGAACATCTGCGGCATGACCACGATATTCGAAATTCCCGTTTCGTCTTCGAGCGAAATAAACAGAAATCCTTTCGCTGTCCCCGGACGTTGACGGCAAATAACCTGCCCCGCAACAATCACTCGATTGCCATGTAGCGTATGCTCTAAGTCCCCTGCCGTCCACACCTGCTTCAAGCGATCCCGGATCGCTCCCATCGGATGAGCCCCCACAGTCACTCCAACCCCCTCGTAATCCGCTCGCAAACGCTCCACATGCGTCATCGTCTCCAAAGGACTCAAGCTCCGCTCGTCCGCTGCATCCGCAAACAAATCATCCGGATCGTAGCCCGATTCAACGGCCCACAAGGCATGACGCCTACTCTTCTCGAAACAATTCAAGGCTCCCACCGAAGCCAAGGTTCTAAGTTCGTCCTTATCGAAACGCGTTCGTTTTCTAAAGTCCCTCAAATCCACGAAATCATAAGCCTCCCGAGCGTCTAGCATAACCTTCGCATGCTCGCGACTCACTCCATTAACCATCGTCAACCCGAGCCGAATCGATCGCTCGTCCTCCACTAAACACAACCAACCCGAAACCGACACATCCACCGCACGCACTCGAATATCATGACGTTTCGCATCCTGGATCAAAGTCGCCGGAGAATAAAACCCCATAGGCTGATTATTCAGCAGCGACACGTAAAACTCCGCCGCGTAATGAGCCTTCAAATACGTACTCGCGTACGCCAACAAACCAAACGAGATCGCATGGCTCTCCGGAAACCCATAATGCGCGAAACTAGAAACCGACTTCACCACCTGATCTATCTTATCCTCCGCCACGTTCCGCTCTCGCATCGCCGCGACCAAATCCGTCATCACTTGCCCAATCCGATCGCCCGTTCTGTAAAAACTCACCGCTCGACGCAGCTCCTCAGCACGAGCTCCCGAGAAGTTAGCCATGACCATCGCTACCTTCAATATCTGCTCCTGAAATAAAGCCACCCCCAATGTCCGCTCCAGCATCGGTTTCAAGCAATCGTCGATGTACTCAACCTTCAGACGCCCAGCCCGTCGTTCCAAATAAGGATTCACCATATTGCCCTGAATCGGACCAGGACGAATAATCCCCACCTCGATCACCACATCGTAAAAGCACTTCGGCTTCATTCGCGGCAGAGTCGCCATCTGGGCTCGGCTCTCGATCTGGAAGACTCCAATCGTATCCGCCTTCTGCATCATTGCGTAAGTTGCCGCATCGTCCTTCGGAATACTCGCCAGATCAATGCTCCGCCCCTTCGCCCGCACCGCCTCGAAAGCATCCTGCATCACCGCCATCATTCCCAGCCCCAGCAAATCCACCTTCACCATCCCCATATCCTCGCAATCCTCTTTGTCCCATTGTACCACCGTCCGCCCCGGCATGCTAGCTGGCTCCAAAGGAACCAGCGAATCCAACTCTCCCTGACAGATAATCATACCGCCCGAATGCTGCCCCAAGTGGCGCGGCAGGCCCACAATTCGCGGAAAAAGACGAGCAAAAGCTGCCGCCCGAGGATGCGCCACTGGAATTTCTGAATTCTCGAACTGCTCCTCTATCGAAATTTCATGCGAGTAGTTATGACTCTCATACAACGAAGAGAACCGCCCCAATGTTTCCTCAGCGAAACCCAACACCTTTCCGATTTCCCGAACCGCGCTGCGCCCACGGTAGGTGATCACATTCGCCGTCATCGCCGCCCCATGACGTCCATAGCGGCGATACACTTCTTGGATCACCTGCTCCCGGCGCGACCCGCTCGGCAAATCGATATCGATATCAGGCCAACTTCGCCGCTCTTCATTCAAAAATCGCTCGAATAATAACCCCCCCCCAACAGGATCCACTGGTGTAATCCCCAAGCTATAGCAAACCGCGCTATTCGCCGCGCTCCCCCGCCCTTGAGCCATGATATTATGCTCGCGACAATAATTTACCAAATCCCAGACAATTAAAAAATATCCAGAAAATTCCAACTTCCCAATCACATCCAGCTCGTGCCTCAATTGTCGCTTCACCGCTAGACTCAAACTGCCATAGCGCTGCTCCGCACCGAACCAAACGATCTTCTTCAGAAACGAGTCCATCGACTCCCCCTTTGGAACCGGAAAACGAGGAAACTCGTATCCAATATTCTCTAACGAAAACTCGCAACGCTCCGCCACCCGAAAAGTATTGCTCACCGCCTCCCGCATATCCTGAAACAAATAAGCCATCTCCTTAGGCGACTTGACGAAACGCTGGGCATTGCAGCTCAACAAAGAACCCGCCTCGTCCAAATTCGTCTTCTTCCTCAGACAAGTGAATATATCCTGTACTCCTCGCCCCTTCTGCGTCGCATAGCAAACCCCATTAGTCGCTACCACTTGAAGTCGCTCCGATTCCGCCAAATCGCGCAAAGCCAATACCCAACGCTGCTCTCCTCTAATATGATGCCGTTGAACCTCGATCCCTAAATCCTCATCCGCAAACGCTCCGCGAAAACGCCCCAACGCCCGCTCGACCCCAACGCGCCCATCCTCGACCCATGCTCGATGCAAAGGCCCCTCATCATCACCCGTCAACGCGATCATCCCCTCTGCGAATTCCGCCAGCTCCTCCCAACGAACGCTCCCTTGCCCTTTCTCAGCCCGCAGTTGGACCTGCGTCAGCAACTTGCAAAGGTTCCGATACCCTTGTCTCGACTTTATTAATACAGGAAAAGTGCAACCATCTTCCATCGCCAGCTCGCAACCCACAATCGGCCTAACCCCCTGCTTCCTAGCCGCCTTATGAAAACGAGCCGTCCCATACACGCCCCCTCGATCACAAACGGCCATAGCCTCCAACCCCACAGCCGCGCCCGCCTCCGCCAATTCCCGCGGCTGCGACGCCCCCCTCAAAAAACTAAACGCCGACCGCGCATGCAACTCAACATACCCACATTCACCCTTCATCCTTATCAATCATACACTCCCTCGACCCACCATCGTCCCATCTCATTCGCCAAACGATAAACGCCGCCCGCTCTCAGCTCCACGTCCCACTCCACTCGATTCCATCCGCCCGACTCCCACCATTGCCCCGAACACACCCAAGGCCCGCGACAATCGCTCACGCTCCCAGCCGCTTTTGCGCAACGAACCCATATTGGTTGTCGTTCTCGCATCTCGACCTCCGCCTCCAAAGCCGGACGGTAGCGCCGCAACGCAAAACCAAACGCCGCCTTCAAACCCAAGCCCTGCATTGGCGAAACCACTACAGGTAAACGTTCCATACGAATCCCATCCGGCCGACCGTTCGCCTCCAAACGTGGTCGCCCCACATTCTCCGATCCCACGATCCCCCCAATGCGCGACAAAGTCTGAGTAAAACGATGCGGCCGCTTCAAGCTCGTCTCGAACAAACCCAACTGATAATCGCTGCGGTCGATCGGATCAATCTTAAGTGTAAGCCCAGTGACCGCAGCCACCATTTCCAAACGCTCCAAGCGCGCCGCCAACAGTAAAAACAACGCATCCGCATCGTAAGTCGGATCCGGCATTTTCAGCGACACCTCCATCGCATCGACCCGCTCCCCATCCTCCAAACGAATGTCAGCCAGTTCCGCCTTCAAATAAAGCGATTCTGCAACCTTTCCCGCCACGCGCAAGCGCAGGCAAAGCTGATCCAGGAATCGGCGAATAACGAACAACAAAGGTTCTAGAACATCAATCTCGTACTCGAAATCCAATGACTCCTCGAAAATCACAGGCAATTCCGAAATCCGCAACGGTCGCTCCTCCCGTCCCGATATCCGATCCCAAAAAGCCAAGCCCTCCATTCCTAATCGCCTTCCAACCGATTCCCGAGACAAACGGGCAAACGCCCCTACCGAACGAATTCCCCATTGCTCCAAAATCGCCCCGACAGCATCGGGCGGATCAGCCGCCACTATCGGCAATCCATCCAGAAAATCCTCCAAAGACTGGGACGTCTCGCAATCCACGGTCAACACTCCCTTCGATTCCCGAGCTACCAACAAAGCCACGTCCGGCGTAGCGCCAATACCCATCCGAGCTCGTAGCCCTTGTCTCCGCAATTCCGATACCATCTCTTGACACCGAAACTCCAAACGCTCTCGATTCACTCCAGCCAAGCCAATCGCGCATAAACCCAATCCCGATTCCTCCACCCGAGGCGATAAAGAATACGCGCAATCGAACAAAACCCTCGACGCCATCGCCTCCGCCTTGGCCGAACAATACCGCACCGCCAAATCCTCGCAACGCGCGATCGCTTGAGCCACGCTCAAGCCACGCATCACTCCCGCTCGTGCCGCAGCCAGCGTACAATCGACCACCGCCGGCTTCACCAACGACTCGTCCACCAAAATCACCGGCCACGCCCCAAGTCCAGCCTCCATCCGCAACACCGCCTGCAACGCAAACCGAAAACTATCAATCACCGCATACATTCTACAAAAAACACCTCTTCATCCTGCTTGGATCATTTTGGAAAACTCGCCCGTTTCCTGTTTGCGCAACCGAAACACCTCGCATTCCAACCCTTTCGCCACCTCGCCCAAAGCCATATCGCTCTGGCTCACCGAAAGCGTCCCCGTCAAAGCCAAGCGAATTTGAGCGCTCGGAATCATAGAACGTGGCGTAAAGATCGCCAACACCATGTTCGACTTGCCCGCCAATCGCTGCAATCGATACCAATCGCTCGCTGGAATCCGTCTCAACGCCCACGCGTCGCAATCCCTCAAATCGACCAGAACCATTCCCAAGTTCTCATCCCTCAGTAGCACATCCGCCACCTGCAAAGCCTGCCCCACCGACTCGCAGCGTACCCACAACAAATGCTCCAGCAATACCGACGGCGTCGTTTGCGGATCAAAAGCGTTCGCCCCGTCCACCAAAGCCGCAAACCGCCGCTCGCGGCGCATCGCCTCCAGCAAGTGAAGCAGCAAGGTCTGACCGCCCGAGCTCGGAGACGAGGCAACGAACTCGCACAACACGCCAGTCGACAACCCTCCTCTCAAAGCCCGGTCGATATGATCGATGCCAGTCCCTAAAGTTTCCCTATCAGCTTGAGCAGCCCAAAGGACTCCCTCCCCTATAATTTCCTTAAGACAATCTGGCTCCAGTCTAACTGCCCGAGCAAGTGCCATACCCCCAGAACACGCCCGCCCTTCAAAGCCGTCAATCAAATAGTGTTCATGAACACTTTAAATTTCCAAAACAATCGAAGGATTAATTTTGGGAAATCGATGATACTTACATTCAACGCGAGCCGATAGCCTTACCACTGTTCGACGGTTGCTCCGAGATCCTCGAGACGCTTACGCATATCTTCGGGCGATTGCGATTTCTCGAAAGCTTCCCGAGCTGAAATGAGGCCTCGATTGTAGAGACTCATCAAGTGCGTATCCATCGTAAACATACCTAGCTTCGCTCCGGTTTGGATATCCGATTCGAGGCGATAGGTTTTGTTATCTCGGATCAAAGCGGCGATCGAAGTCGTGGTGACCATAATTTCAAGTCCGGCGACCCGGCCTCCACCTTCTTTCTTACAGAGCACCTGAGAAATAACCGACACGAGTGACGATGCTAACTGCGTGCAAATCATCTCTTTCATGTTCGCCGGAAACGCATCGACAATACGGTCCACCGTTTTAGCAGCGCTGTTAGTGTGCAATGTTCCGAAAACCAAATGCCCCGTTTCCGCCGCGCTAATGGCCGCTTCGATAGTCTCCAAGTCGCGCATTTCCCCAACGAGGATGATGTCCGGGTCCTGACGTAATGCCCTTCGAATCGCTTCCGAAAACGAAGGAACGTCCACGCCAATTTCGCGCTGGGTGACGATACACTTATTGTGATCGTGATAATATTCGATCGGATCTTCGATCGTAATAATGTGACCGCTGCGCCTCTGGTTGATATAATTGATCATCGAAGCGAGCGTCGTACTCTTACCTGACCCAGTCGGTCCAGTTACGAGCACGAGTCCGCGAGGGCGATAGAGCAGATCCTTGATCTTGTCGGGAATACCGATGTCTTCGAGGTCGAGAAATTCATTGGGAATCTGCCGAAGAACCATCCCATAGTTGCCCTTAGCCCTCAAAACGCTTACGCGAAAACGCGATTTATCCATGTAAGCGAAACCGAAATCCGTGCCGCCGTCGGTTTTCGCCGCTTGAACGCATGAATCCGACGTGATCGACTGCATAAGCGATTCCGTATCCGCCGGAGTCAAATCCGGCCCCTCAACCGAGACCATCGAACCATGTAGGCGCAATGTTGGCGGCTTCCCTACCTGAATGTGAAGATCGGATGCGCCTTCCTCGAATACCAATTCGAGCAAATCGTTCATTTCGTAACTCATAAGATTCTTATCGGTTGATTGCGGCACTTATTGAACTCGGCGACGTCTCATTCATTCTAGGTTGATGCAGTCGGCTCATCTACGGTTACGGACAATATTTCTTCCACCGACGTGAGTCCTGCGAGTACTTTTCGGACTCCATCCTCACGCATTGTCCTCATGCCCAACTCCTTAGCTACTGATCGCATTTGAGCGGAGGTTCCCCCGGAATAAATGAGCTTTTCGATCTCATCATTCACTTCAAATATCTCGAAAATACCGAATCGTCCCTTCACACCACGGTTATGGCAACGCGGACAACCAACTCCCTTCATAAAACGAGCCTCGCCAAACGCCTCCCGGGTCAAGCCAATAGCAGCCAATTCTCGACGCGTAGGCTCATGCGGACGACTGCAATCCGGGCAAATTCGCCTTACTAAACGCTGAGCCATAGACGCCCGCAACGATGTGGCAACCAGATACGGCTTCACGCCAATATCCACTAATCGCGTGACTGCCGAGGGAGCATCGTTGGTGTGCAAAGTACTGAATACCATATGCCCGGTTAACGAGGCATTGATGGCGATCTCAGCAGTTTCCTTATCTCGAATTTCCCCGACCATGATGATATTCGGCGCCTGTCGAAGCATAGCCTTCAAAGCCGCCGAAAAGGTCATTCCAATACGCTTGCGAACAGGAACCTGATTAATTCCAGGCATCTGGTACTCGATCGGATCTTCAACAGTGATGATCTTTCGATCGGGCTTATTCACGAAATTCAAACAACTATACAATGTCGTCGTCTTGCCCGAGCCCGTCGGTCCGGTCACCAGTAAAATTCCGTCAGGCAACGTTATCAATTTTTCAAAATCCTCTTGGTCGTCGCTAAGGAAACCCAATTCCGGCAATCCCTTCATCAAACCCGTCTTGTCCAGGATCCGCATAACGATGCTTTCTCCATAGGCGGTTGGCAGAGAAGACACGCGTAGATCGTAATCCACCCCTTCGACCCTAACCTGAATTCTCCCATCCTGAGGCAAACGCTTTTCAGCAATACTCAGTCTTCCCATCACCTTGATACGGGAAATAACCGGCAATTGTAGGCTCTTAGACGGCGGGCTCGACATTTCCTGAAGCTCTCCATCAACCCGCAAACGCACGCGAAATCGACGCTCCAACGGCTCGAAGTGAATATCCGAAGCCTGCTTGCGGATAGCTTCGGCGATGATCACCTGCACCAGACGAATGATAGGCGCATCCGACTCGTCCAGCGAATCCTGTCCGGTACCGACCGTTTCATCTCGAAGCTGAACATCTGCCTCTTCGATTTCGGCATTCCCTCCTCCTTCCGAATCTTCCCCATTCCGACGGTAATAGCGCTCGTTGATCGCTCGCTCAATTTGCTTTCCATCGGCCAAAACAGGCTCTATCGGGGCTTTCAACATGTGCGAAAGACTGTCAATCGACTCGACTTCGAGCGGATCGGAAATCGCCACCTGCAGCGAGCCATTCTCGATTTCCAATGGAAACGCTCGGAATTGCCTCGCCAAAGTCTCTTCCAAATATTCGCTCGGCTCCTTAGGCAGATCCATAGCATCCAAGTCGACAAAACGCATTGAAAACTCTTCCGCCAGCGCTTTGAAAACCAACTTTCGCTCCAAAAACCCCTTACGAACCAAGGCCTCGAACAAGGTATCGTCGCTCTTGCGATCCAAGCCTTCTTCGACCGCAACAATCTGCTCCTGAGACACCATGCCCTTCCGAGCGACGAGCTGAAGGATGATCGATGAATCAGGCATAAAAGTACGGAGCGGCTATCTATTTGAGAGACATAAGAAACTCGGCGTTAGACTTGGTTGCCTTCAATCGCTTGATCAGCATTTCCATAGCCTCGACGCCGGGAACTCCCTGCATCACACGGCGAAGTCCGTACACCTTCTCCAACTCCGCGGGGTGATAAAGTAGCTCTTCCTTTCGGGTTCCGCTTCGCTCGAAATTAATCGCCGGGAAGACACGCTTATTAATCAGGTCTCGGTCTAGATGGATTTCCATATTACCGGTACCTTTGAATTCTTCGAAAATCACTTCGTCCATTTTACTGCCCGTATCCACAAGCGCAGTACCCATGATCGTTAAGCTACCGCCCTCTTCGATATTGCGAGCCGAGCCGAAAAAGCGTTTCGGTTTTTGCAAGGCAGTCGCTTCGATACCGCCGCTCATGATCTTGCCACTGTTGCTAGCCAGAGCATTGTAGGCTCGAGCCAGGCGAGTAATCGAATCGAGCAGGATCACTACGTCCTTGCCGCCCTCGACCATGCGACGGGCTTTTTCGACAACCAACTCAGCTGCGTGCACATGACTCGATGGCGTCTCGTCGAATGTCGAGCTCACCACCTCAGCCTTAACCGCACGCTTGAAATCCGTCACTTCTTCCGGACGTTCATCAATCAGCAGAACGATAAGGTGTGCATTCGGATAGTTCTCCTGAAACGAATGGGCAAGTCCCTGGAGCAATACCGTTTTTCCAGTCCGCGGAGGAGCGACGATTAAACCACGCTGACCTAGGCCGATCGGGGTCAAGATGTCGAACGCACGCATTGAAACGTCTTTCTTGCTATTACTCGGCAAAGGCGTTTCGAGAACGACACGCTCCGTCGGGTAATAAGGAGTCAAATCCTCAAATGCCGCCACATTGGCGATAGCCTCCACTTCGCCTCCCATCACCGATAATATCTTGACCGCCGCAGGGCAGCGTTCGCCTTCTTGTGGCGGAGTCGCGATGACTTCGATTTCATGTCCACGCTTCAAGCTGTATCGATTAATCACCGCCGCCGGCACGTAAACGCTCTCTGGCTTCAGCTGATAACTGCTCGCCGTGTGGACGACAAATCCATGGCCCTCTTCAGTCAGGTCCAAAAATCCCTTGTCCTTGAATAAACGTTTCTTTTCCGCCGCTAGCTTGAAAACCTGTTCGATGATCTGCTTCCGCCCCGGCTTATCCTCGAAAACAATTCCCAGAGCTTCCGCGCCTACGCGTCCTTGATCGACTGTCACCTCGTACAATTCGGCCAGATCAATCGTCTCTTGCGTCAGATCCAGCTCGGCAATGATAGCCTCGACATTCTCGAACTTAGCATAACGAGCCGCAGCAGGCAAAATTCCGCCGACCTGATCGGTCTCTTTCGGAGGCAAAGGCTGCTGCCAACCCCCGCCGCCCTTACGGTCGTTCCGGTGTCCGCCTTTTGGGTTCTTCTGGCGACCTTTATTGGGAGCTTGCTGATTACCTTTCTTGCCTTGATTTCGATTACCTTGCGGGCCGCCATGACGTTGCTGGCGATTCTTTTGGTTGTTGTGCTTGTTCTGATTGCCTTGATTTCGCTGATCCCGATCCCATCCTTCGCCATGGCGTTTTTGAGTGGACTCACCGGAATTCGCTTCCGATTTATCCGAAGACTCGGAAGGCTCTGCTCCCTGGGCAGGCTTCTCAGCTTTCTTAACTTTATCGACCGTAACGTCCGAAGCGACCTCGACCTTGTCCACACTATCAAAATGAGATCCACGTCCCTTGAAATCAACAGGACGAAATTCATTTGGCTTCTCGGCCACAACCTTAACCGGAGACACGCGCAGCATCTCGACCGGCTTGGCTGAAGCAGCCGTGACTCCTTCCTCGGGAGTTACCTTCTCTGCAACCTTCCGAGCGACTTTCTTGGCCACTTTTCGGGCTACTTTTTTGGCAGCTTTTTTGGCAGCTTTTTTGGCAGCTTTCTTTGGAATTGAAGCGCTGTCGCCCAAATTTAATTCCATGGGAACGCTTTTTTCATTCGTCGATTCTGATTCGCTAGACATAGGAGCTAAAGGGAAATTCGAAGGGCTCAAATGAATTAGAATCAATCGCCACAGCGGCAATTGATTTCCTACAAAAATTGAGATGAGCCTATATTAAGTTTAAAATCGGGTAAGTAGTTGGTTTACTTGATCTTCCAAAAAAGCGAGGGATCCTTCATTTAGCAGTACGCAATCCGCTTTCTCCGCCTTTTCTTTTGTCGGCATTTGCCGATTAATGCGCGCCAACGCCTGAGCTCGGTCCATGCCTTTTTGCCCTAAACGTTCGACTTGCGATGGTAAATCACTGAACACGCAGACGGTAAAATCAACCCTATTCTGAAGGTTTTTTTCAAACAGTAAAGGCACCTCCACAATCCAATCCCCTTCTGGCTCTTCTCCGATCAGCGATTCCCACCGCTCTCGAATCACCGGGTGCAAGATATTTTCCAGTTCCTCCAAGCGTCGCTCATCCCCGAAAACGATAGCGGCGATCTTCTTCCGGTCAAGTGAACCATCGCCCCGTCGGATATCTTCGCCAAACGTATTGATAAGCGTTTCGCGAACAATCGCATCCTCCGCGACCAACTCGTGAGCGATCGCGTCGCAGTCAACCCGCCGAAAGCCTCGCCGCTCGAATATTCTAGCTGCTGTCGACTTGCCACACCCAATACCGCCTGTAATACCAATTACCATTGAAAGGAAACGTCCAAGAGCGCCAATGTGCATTTCAACCCGAACGAATCAGTATCATCCAAAATCCAGGAAGCAGCTCAAGCTCAACCTGCGTCCTGATCGCAGGATAGCCATATGCCTGACACTCCGAATCCTCAAAAGGGAGGACCAATTAGATCCTCCCAGTAATTGCCTCGCCCTAAAAAATAGGAGCGGCAGGCATTTCCCGATCTCGAGGTTTTCCGTAATAATCGTAAAGCCTTTGTTGGGCATCATGATTAACCGGATCACACGGATCGAATTTGGGAGCCATTTCGATTTGCTTTCTCAGCAGACCGACCTTTGCCGTCTTGTCGTTCCAATCAAAACTATCAATCCAACCGATATCAATAATCGAGTCTTTCCCCGGCAGCCAGTTCTTAGAGTCAATCATCAAGTATTGGAGACGCCAGGTTTCGTCATCGATAATAAAATCTGCGACATGACCAAATGAATCGTCTTTCGCTTGGATGTGATAGCCAAGAATCTCTTGAGCCGAGCGCAGATGCTTGCCTTCGATCTGCCTCAAGCGGAATTCATGAGCTTGCCGATCCGATTCGCTCTTTTCTTGAGATTACTGTGGCACGTATGCAGGACCCGTTGCCGAACCATACATGTAAGGGTCAACCCAGTACATAGGAAGCTGGTAATACTTGGCGTATTCTTCCTCGTACTGATGCGACACCGGAGCGTCTGTCTTCAGATCGGGCGAATCTTCAATCTGAGACTTGCTCAAATCGGTAGGGAAACTATTCCCGACCCAGCCTGTTTCAAGGGCTTTTAAATGCGCCGGACTCAGAAGGACTTTTTTACCGGGAAGCCAAGTTTCCGTATCCGCCACTACATAACGAAGACGCCAATACCGATCGTCAAAGAGGGCATTCTCAACTTTTCCGACCTTACCATCGACCGCGTCGATGGGATAACTAATGAGATCCTTAATACTGCGGAACATGACCGTTTCCTTTCTATTGATTCTTTTGTTGGTGACATCAACTGCACCCAGAATCAATTCGCTCGTTTTAGCTATTGGATCAACTCCGAAGCAATGTGTCTTTCTAAGGAAGATTCTCCTCTAAATCGTCGAAACACGCACGGCGGATCCGGCACAAAGATAGAACGCCCAAATAAAATGTCCATCCGTTATTCGAAATCCAACGCCTTCCAGAAAGCAGAGGCCCTTCCAGCCCCAGTTCCGAGACTTCCCCAACCTTCCGATAACTCCAATAGCGACTTCATTAGCCGACTCGAAAATAGAAAATTCCAATACCTCGACAAGTAATTGCTAGACGCTCGATCCGAGGGAACCTAAGCTTCTGTTCTTTAATTTCCATTACCTCGAACGCGTTATCCTATTTATGAGAAATCTCTCCATTACTCTCCTTGCTCTTGCCACTTTCATTCTTCCCGGCTGTGGGAAAAGCGACGTCGATACTCCCATTCACGCCTTACTGATCACGGGAGGATGCTGCCACGACTACGATTTCCAAAAGCAAACCCTAACGGCTGCCCTTTCGCAGCGCGCGCCGATTAATTGGACCATCGTTCACGAAGGCGGTGACTCCAAAGACTTCCAATCAAAGTTGTTTAATAACCCTAATTGGTCAGCCGAGTACGATGTAGTCGTCCACAACGAATGCTACGCCAATACCACCGAACCAGCCTATATCAGTAAAGTAGTCAGCGCCCACAAAGCCGGTACCCCTGCAATCGTCATTCACTGTGCAATGCATACATATCGTACCGCCGAGGTCGACGATTGGCGCGAAT
>JABITN010000030.1 GCA_018700525.1 Opitutales bacterium | reverse complement strand
TGGCGGGGGCTTTATCGTCGAATCCTAAAAAATCGATGGAAGCTGCGGGGAACTGGCCGTACCCGATTCGAGGATACGAGAGCTTTGATGCCATGGTGGACGGGGAGTTGGCTTTGGTTGCTGAGGATCGAGTGGGTTACGTCGTGGTTCTAACACCAGACCACGCACACTTCGAGCCGGCCAAACGCTTTATCGAAGCAGGGATCCCTGTGTTCTGCGAGAAGCCACTTACGGCTAGTGTTGAGGATTCGGAGGAGCTTCAGGCGATTGTTAGCGATCGCAAAATACCGTTTTGCGTGGCACATACGTATTTAGGGCATTGGACGAGTCGTTTGGCGCGTTTCATTGTTCGGAGTGGATTGCTTGGCGAGATTCGTTGGTCGGATGTGAGTTACTTGCAGTCGCATGCAGCAATCCGTTCAATGAAACCAGGTTTCAAAGAGGGCCGGTTGCCGGTTAATCCCGAGAGCGTAAAGAATGGCAATTGTGGCCTTGGAATCGGCACGCATGCATTGATGCAGCTTCGCTATGTGACAGGTTTAGAAGTCGACCGCTTGAGTGCTTATTTGGAAAACTTCGTTCCAACGGGTGTGCCTGAGGAATATAAGCAGGATGACCATTTCACTGCATATTGTCAGATGGATAATGGCAGCAGGGCTATGGTGAGAGCTTCTCAAATCGCAATTGGTCATAAAAATGACTTACAAATTGAAGTAACTGGCGAACGCGGATCAGTGAGATGGTCTCAGGAAGAATCGGACAAGTTGATCGTGAATCTGATCGACCAGCCCGAGCGTGTTTACTGGCGTGGCGGAATCCATGCCAATGACGGTTTTTTGAAAGATCTACCCCAGGATTTGATGGATGAATCTACGATTCCATGGGGGCACAGCGAAGGTTTTCATGATGCGTTCGCACGCCTGCATCGTTGTTTTGAAGTAGATGTTCGCTCGTATCAGTCTGGCAATTACGCGGGAGCTGACGGTTCAAAATATGCGACAGTCGAAGACGGGGTCATGGGACTTCGTTTTATCGAGAAGGCGGTTGAGAGCAACTTAGGCGGAAATGTTTGGGTGGATGTTTGAAGGGGTTATTTTTTTATGCTGTAGGTGTTTAGTAATTTGCGTTGGATAGCGCTGACTGTCCCAGTCAGCCGCATCTGTTTGATCTAATTTTGTAGGGTCGTTGCTTGCGACGACCGCGCAAGTAGGAAGAACCTTTTCTGTGCGGTCTTCGCAAGCATAGCCCCTACAGTTCAAATGTACATAGATTAGATTTATTGGACTGTAGCTTGATGCCAATAAGCTTACTTTAGCATGATACCCGGGTAGTCTTTGGGGTAACGGGTGACGCGGAAGACGCTGTTTGGACCTTCGGGACCTGCGGGCGGTAGGGTGACGGGATTGTTGTATTGCCAGACGATTTGTTTGTCGGGTGTGACTTCGAAGAAAATTCCTTCCGGGCCGTCGCAGATGAGCGTGTTGCCATTGGAGAGACGTTCGGCTCCGGATATGAAGGACGAATAGAAATCGCTCGTGTTTGGGGAGGTGTAGGACCAGTGCGGTTGTTTGGGTTCAAACGATCTTCCGGAAGCGATTTGATATGAACCGTTGGCGTTGATCGGTGGAGTGATTTCGTCGACGGATGAGTATTTGCCGGAGGGACGATTGGATCCGTTGTTGAAGATTGTGATGTTACCTGCTCCAGGCTTACCTGCTTGAACCCATCGAGCGTCGTGTTGTTGGTGAAGGGTTCGGTCTTCTGGCGCTCCGGCTCGATAGTTTGCGGGATTGCCCCAGCGATAGAGGATGTCGCCGCCTTTGCCGGCTTTCCCTCCGGTCGATCCCGCAGCTTCTTTAGTCGCGACGCTATGGTCGATGACGATGAGTTCATTGAAGCTACGTGGACTGAGGACGATTTGATCTAGCTCTGGGTTGTAGTCGATAGCGTTGGTGTGCATCCAATCGGTACGCGGACGCGGGTTGAGGTTGATGTCTATTTTCTCCGGGTGGGCTGCAACGTCGCCGTAATTGGCTTTCGAGGAATCGTGATCTTGAATGAGATGATCCCATGCGGACCAGCGCCAAACGATCTCTCCAGAAGTGGGACCGGTTTGCTTCACCTCAACGACTGTATCTGGATGTATTCCGTTTTTGGATATGGTGTCGGGTTTTCGACCGGCGGCGATTGCTTCCTCTTTGGTTCGTTTTTCCCAAGCGAGGATGAGAACGTTACCATTGGGCAAGGGTTCGATGTCGTGATGTTGATGGTGTTGATCGCTAGAGTATACGAAATCCCAAAGTTGTTCGCCTTCCCAGTTGAACCTTTCTACGCGTCCACCGCTAGGTCCGCGACTGCCGAAGACTTCATTGCCGAGAACCTTGCCGGCACGTATAAGGTCGCCGTTCGGCATCAGATATGCGCAGTTTGAGGGGTGATGTTTGCTGGTCCATTTGTGGACAACTTCGCCTTGCATATTGAGAAACAGAGTCTCGGTTCCTCGAAGTGGCGCGTAGAGAGTGTAGCCTTCGAAGGCTCCAGAGTCATTGCGGACGAGACCGCGATCTTGGGCGGGAGCGTATGTAGCGGTCGCTAGCAAAATACAGAGAGCGATAAAGGGACAATGGCAATTGAGTATTCGGTTTTGGGCGGAGGAAAAGGGGTATATCATGCGTTGATTAGTTGGGGGGTTGAGATTTTAAATAATCCTTAATTTGATTCGCTGTCGAGATGAATGGGTCAGGGGTTCCGAAGGTGGGTTGTAAGGGATTGAGGTATATCCGATTGACGGCTTCCAGCTTGAATTTTCTTGACTACCGAACGTTCGGTCGATCGTCTTTTTGGGTGATTATTGGATCTACGGAAGGTTCGACCACGATTCTCAATACCCCTAATAGTCCATCGCTTGAAGCGGAGGAACGTCTGTTGGAAGTCTATCGAGTGGCGGCGAAATTAATGGTTGAAAAAGGCTTTGGGGAAGGTCGATGGGCGATATTGCCAAGGCTATGCATTTAACGAAGGCGGGATTGTATCACTACATATCCGGGAAGCAGGATTTGTTGTTTCGGATCATGCTGTACGCGATGGACGAAGTGGAACGCTGCGTGATCGAGCCGAGTCGCTTGATCGCGGATCCGGAGGAGCGTTTGCGGAAGATCATGCGCTTGCATATTTGCGGAGCGATCGAACACGGACTGGAGCTATCCATTTTGCTGCAAGAAATGACTCACTTGGATTCCGGGCAGCAGAAGGAAGTTCTCGGGCACAAGCAGGCCTATCGTTCCCTCATTCAAGAGGTGCTGAGGGACTTGGGTAAATAGGGGCAGTTACGGGATTTGGATATTCGAATCGCGACTAAGCATATTATGAATACGCTGATTGGTATAGCTCGCTGGTATCCTGATGAAATCGACGCTACGGAAGAGGTCTTAATCGAACAAACAATTGAGTTCAACATCGCGGTGATTTTGAAGCAACCCGGTTAGGTCTGGCTTCAGGTAGCGGCCGGTTTCCGAGCGGCCACCAACTTACCGACAATGGCCGATCGGAGATCGGTCGTTACCTATTTTAGCACTCAGCGAAGAAAGAGTTTTATACCTCAAATGATCAAAGTGAATTTTTCTAGGAATTGGTTCAGGGCCATTGCTGTAGTCGTTACGAGCGTGCTGCTAAGCCTAATTAGTCGGGCGGAGACGGAGGGGAACGGCGCCTACGAGGCGACGATTGTTCGCGGGGAATTCGGCGTTCCTTATATTATCGCGGATAGCTTGCCGGATGCGGCATTCGGCGACGGGTATGCTCAAGCGGAGGATCGTCTCAATCTATTGATGCTGAATGTTCTGACGGCGACGGGAACGCGTGCAGGCCAACTGGGTCCGAGTCAGGTCGGGCGCGATTATATGGCTCGCATCGCGGGCGCTCGGCGGACGGCTTATGCTCGATGGAATGATCTTCCTAAACCGGTCCGCCAAGTATATGAAGGATTTGCGGCGGGCGTGAACCACTACATGGAAAACTCCACTCAGCCGCTGCCGAAAGTCGCTCGTCGATTAGAGCCGCAGGAGATTGCGACGATCTTGCTGTTTGGCGGCCTTTACCGACAGATGGCTCAAGCTCAGAAGGATCTTCTCGGGCAAGGGGGCGATCCGATTGCAGGGGAAGGTTCCAATGGTGCGGTGCTCGCTCCTTCTCGCAGCTCCTCGGGAAATAGCTTGATGCTATCGGATTTGCATACACCCTGGGGCGGACCCAATAAGTGGTATGAGAAGCATTATCTCACCCCGGAGGTCGAAGCTCATGGATTCTGCTCGACGGGCCTGCCCTTGTTTTTGTTCTGCGCTACCGATCGTATAGCTTGGACGATTACACGAAACCCGGGTGATCGCGGTGATTGTTTCGTTCTGAAAACGAACCCCGTGAATCCGCAGCAGTACTGGTTTGACGGCGCATATCGAGACTTGGAGCTGATTGAGGAGTCCATCGAAGTGAAGGGTGGCGAAACCGTTGTTCGATGGGTGGCCTCGACGGTGCACGGACCGGTCATGAAGCGCGGAAAAGGGAAGCTGTTTTCCGCCGGAATGAGTATGTACAATGAAGTCGGGGCTTTGGAGCAGTTGTACAATGCATTGGTTTCGAATAACCTGGGCGACTTCAAGCAAGCGACGGCCCAGAGGCACATGGACGGCGGCAATGTTTTTTATACCGATATCAAGGGCAATACTTTCTACAGCTGGTGGAGTCGCTTGATGGAGCGGAGCGAACAGTACGATTGGCTGAATGCGGTTGACGGTAGCAAGCGGGACTCGCTCTACGGTGGAATTCTTGCCTTCGATAAAATGCCGCAGTCCGAAAACGATTCGGGCTCTTATTATCAGGCAAGCAATACTGCGGACTGGACGGTAGGCGATGGCGCTTGGGGGCTGAATAAGGACGACTTCCCGAATTGGCTGCTCACGTCGCCGGAGCGGGCCTTTTTTCCATCGCGGTCACAGCGCACGGTTGATCTTATTACTGGGCGTCCGAAGCACTGTCTTAAGGATCTTCTTAGTTGGTCTTTGGATACGCATATCGTGGCAGCGGAATGGGTTTTTCCATTGATTGATAGATCCTACCTGGAACATGGGAACGGCGGCGAAAAAAGTGTCGATCGGGCGATGACGGCGCTGCAACAGTGGCAATCCGATCCTAGAGCGACGAAAGAATCGCAGGGTTATAGCGTGTATCGCGAGTGGTTGGTTGCACTTGCAGGTATCACGAGTAAGGCGGCTGGCGGCAGTTTGCTGAATGAAGTTGCCGATGTTCGCAATACGCTTCCGATGCTTCCGGATAATCCAGAGAAGGTTCCGCAGAAGGAAGTGAAGCAGGCTCACGAGGCACTCGTCCAAGCGGTCGCATCTTTAGTGAAACTGTACGGAACGCCAACTCCCAAGTGGGGCGATATAAATGTCATTCAGTTGGCCGACGGGATGCGCTTTCCGGGTGGGGCGGCTGATAGTGTTTCCCAGGGAATGTGGCAGATCTCGCATGCTAAGAAACGGTCGAAAGACGGCAAGTGGTTGGGTTCGGCAGGTTCGGATGCAATGATGATGGCGGAAATGAGCGATCCTCCTCAGGTCTACACGATGGTGCCCTACGGTCAGAGCGACGATCCGAAATCGCCACGTTTCGCCAACCAAACTGAACGGTATACGAATGGCCAATACAAGCGGGCCTGGTTTACGCGAAAGGAAATCCTGGCTCACGGAAAGGATCCAGTGACTATTTCTTTGAAAAAGCGCTGATGAGAGAGTGATCGGATTGGTTGTCGATCAAGATTTTGAGATATAGGTTATTATGAGTAGAAAAAGGTACTTCACTATTTTTGTTGAGATTGGAGCAATCTTATTTCTTACGCTTTCGAGTGTTAAAGCCGCCGAGAAACCCATGCTTCCGCCAGCTAATGTTTTCGACACGGTCGAAATTAAGAATCCGGATACATTGGATCTTAAGATTCTTTCCAATGAAATCGTGCCGGTTTTGGAATCCGATTCTAAGAGGGTCCGACTCATTGAATTGGAGTTCTTTTCTCAAACGTGGGGAGGGGAAGCGATTCGTCACTTGGCGAGTGTCTATCTGCCTGCTGGGGGTATGGATACATCGAAGCGTGGAATGGCCCTTATCAATCAGGGCGCCAGTTCCAATCTCGAAGACGGATTCGATGTCGATCGGGATTACGGAGCTCTTACCGCGATCGAGCTGGGGATTCCGTCCATGCTGCTTAAGACCAATATGCCTGGGGATCATTGGGGTGTTAAAGGGCAGGGTCCGATTCGCCGTTATACCGCTGCTAAATTTTTCGAAACGGGCGACCCGAATTGGATTCACTGGATCGCTTTGGCGAAAGTTTATATGCGGGCCATGACGGTATTGGGCACGCTCGAGGGTGTAGAGGCAACGCAGTTTGTATTAGCTGGCAGCTCCAAGCGTGCCCAGTCGATATGGATTGCGGCCGCGGTGGACGAGCGTATCAAAGGATTCGTGTCCATCGCCCGTCCGGGTAATTTCGGTCATTTGATCCAAGAGCATTCTCCTGTCCCTGGGGCATTGCCGCAACCCGGATCGGTCCGTACGGTTCACGAAGGGTCGAAGCATGATTACATGGTGCATTTCGAGGATATGTACACAACTCGAGGATACGAATACATGGCCTACATCGATGCCTACCAATTTCTTTCCCGAGTGAACGTTCCTATGATGTACGTCATCGGCACTAATGATAATCTCTTCAACAGTTTCGACGACCATGGGTTTTATCCGTTTTATCAAGGTGACAAGAGCTTTGCCTATGTTCCGAACTATTTGCATGGGATGGGCACGTCGAAACACGTAGACGTCGTTCGAGCCTGGGTTGCTCATTGTTTTTGGAACCGACCCGTTACTAAGGTGAGCGCCTTGGGGACAGTGGATGAAGGTGCATTGAACGTGAGTGCGGTGGTACACAGTCAATCCGATATCGAAAGCGTACGCGTTCACTACTGTTATCTGCAAGGACCGCGCTTTCGGGATGTCAAGGATCGCTATCAATCGACCCCGATGAAACGGGTGGGGGAATCCTCATTATGGGAAGCGACTTTGCCGCCAAGTGAATCAGCGGGTCAGGAGGTGTATTGGTATGTCGAAGTCAATGACCGGGCTCATGGTCTCGAATCGACTGTTACGACATTATTGGAGCGCGC
>JABITN010000154.1 GCA_018700525.1 Opitutales bacterium | reverse complement strand
CGGTCCTGGTGGGGGTGCATTCGGGTCGTAGTCGGAATTTACTATGGGAAGCTGGGCGTTGACTGAACGTAGGCGATTATCCATTACAGTTATAAGCTTCTGCAGCTTTTCTGGATAGGTGGCGGCCAGATCTCTTTTTTCGCCGATGTCCTTGCTGAGGTCGAAGAGTTTGTAGGAATTGGTTCCCCAGTCCTTCATCAGCTTGAGATTATTACTGATAATAGCCGTGGTGGGTATGGCATCGGGCCCGCGTCCGTAGTGTGGCGAGTGGAATAGGAGCGAGTCCACGTGGCGATCCCATTTACTAGCCTTTCCGTTGAGAAGAGGCGCAAGACTAGAGCCATCGATTTTACCGGAAACATAAACTCCAGCCCATTCGCAGAAAGTGGGAAAGAGATCACAGCCTATGACCGATTCGGCGCTATGGGTATTGGCTGGGATCCCTGGTCCGGTTACGATGAGAGGAACTCTAAGCCCTCCGTCGTAGAGAGTTGTTTTGCCTTTGCTTAGAGGATCATTATCCAAGGTGCCGAACCGTGGATAGCTCGGACCTCCGTTATCGGACATAAAAACGATATAGGTTTTGTCGGCAATGCCGAGATTCTCGATTTCCTCTAACACAACTGCTATGCTTTGGTCGAAGTCCCAAGTCATACCGGCGAACGGGGCATTCTTGTGACGCTTTCCTTTTTCGAGCGTGCCGAATTTCTTTTCGGATACCGCTTTGGTGGCGGTAGGGCTATGGACGGCGTAGTGGAAGAGTTGGGCGTAGAAAGGACGCTCCTCCTTCACGCTTTTCCTCATGAAGGCGATGGCCCGTTCGTTGAGTCCGAAAATGTCTTTAGGATTGTCGGGCCCTGAGTTTTCGGGAGTGTCATTGGAAGTGGAGCCATCGTGGACATCGAATCCGTGCTGTCCAGGATTGCCCTGACCTAGGTGCCATTTGCCAAAGTAGGCGCTAGCGTAACCTGCGGGTTTAAGAGCTTCGGCGATGGAGGTTTCCGTCTCAGGGAATTCTCGTAGTTGAGTGGGTGGACGTAGCTTGTGAGCGTTGGTTCCCAAGCCAGGGCCCGGGGTGGTGATGTGAATTTCGGCGGGGGTTTTACCGGTTAACACTGCTGCACGGCTAGGAGTGCACATCGCTGCGGGGGCATAGGCGGCGGAAAAACGCATGCCATTCGCGGCGAGTTTTTCGATGTTTGGTGTGTGGAAGTAGTCGCTTTTGGTCCTGGGGTCGCCGGGAATCATTTCCACGGAAGTACCCGTCCAGCCCATGTCGCTTTTGCGCTAGATGATTGAGAAAGAAACAACCTGGCGACGCTCATTTGCAAACCGGTGGAGAACTAGATAGACTCTTTAGGCTCAGGCTATATGCGGGAAATTCTCGCGTATCTGATAAATTTAAGATAGCGATTCGGAATAAAAGGGGACGCGGGAATCGTTGCGAGAGACCCCTGGGATTATTAGCCTTAGTACAAATTATGAAAAAGATTCTCTTTGTTGCGTTTTTTATTCTGGTGTCCGCGCTTAGCGCGGATGATGAGCCTGGGTTTATCCCTCTCTTCAATGGAGTCGATCTCGATGGCTGGGATAGCAAGCCGGGCGCTTGGGAGGTCCGTGACGGTGAAATTTGGTGCACCGGCGCCTCCGAGGAACGGAACTGGATCATCTGGCGCGGTGGCGAGCCATCGGACTTCGTCCTCCGCCTCGAGTTTCGTTGGGACGAAGGAAATTCCGGCGTCCAGGTCCGGAGCGACGATCTTGGCGAGTGGCAGGTTTTTGGATACCAGGTCGAGGTAGCCCGCCAAAAAGTCATGGGGCTTTGGCATCATTCCTTGATCGAAAAGGAGCACCCCAAACGTGAAGCCCGCTTCCTCATGACCACCGCGGGTGAAAGGGCAATTATAGCGGAAGACGGGACCCGAGAAAATACCAAGCTTGAAGAGACCGCCAAAATTCAGTCTCACTACAATGAAAACGAATGGAATACCATGGAGATCATCGCCACGGGCGACATGGTCATCCAGAAGATCAATGGCGTTCACTTTGCCACTGTTATTGATCAGGATTCAGAAATGAGTCGCGCTCAAGGGTTGATCGCATTCCAGGATCACGGCAAAGGCTGCATCGTTGCATTCCGAAATATTCGACTCAAAGAAACCGCCTCAAAATAGGGAGCCTCTAAGCGGTCACATTTTTGATCTAAAGGTCGTTTCACCGGTCGGTATGTATTAAACTTTTGAGATGATGCACTAGGAGTCTTTCGGCAGCTTTCGAACGATCCAAAAGGTTAGAGAAACATACGCTGCGAATATTCTTTGTCTTCCAAATCCATTGCATTGTAGCGTACAATCCTGAAATGTGATTTGTATTTCTTTTTATGACTAATTCTTCATCCGCCACAGATACGCCACTTCCACAAGTTCAGGACAGGCCAAATATTCTCTGGATCACTACTGAAGACATTAGCCCAGTCTTGGGCTGCTACGGAGATTCCTACGCGATCACTCCCCACCTCGACCAATTTGCCGCCGACGGTGTTCTCTATACCAATGCTTTCGCGACCGCTCCGGTTTGCTCGCCATCACGCTCCTGTCTCATTAACGGGCTGCCCGCTACATCGCAAGGTACGCATCAAATGCGATCAGCGTTTCCAATTCCTGAATACATGACTGGTTTTCCGAGTATCCTCCGCAAGGCAGGGCACTATACCACGAATAATGTCAAGACCGACTACAACAACGGCAACTGGGAAGGCATCGTCGCAGCCTCTTGGGACGAGAGCAGTGACCAAGCCCACTGGCGAGACCGGCAGGGCGACCAATCCTTCTTCTCCGTTTTCAACCTGATGACTTCCCATCAGAGTCGTACTATGGTCTGGCCCTACGAGCAATTCCTGTCGGAAGTGCAAAGCAAACTCGAGGCAGGCGAAATCCACGATCCTAGCGAAGCACCTGTGCCGCCGTACTACCCCGATACTCCAGTCATTCGCAAAACGCTGGCTCGTTTCCAAGACTGCATTACCGCGATGGATAAGGATGTCGGTGCCATCCTCCAGCAGTTAGAAGACGATGGGCTCGCGGAGAACACTATCGTTTTCTTCTACTCCGACCACGGATCCGGCATGCCTCGCCACAAACGAACGTTGCTAGACTCCGGTCTTAACGTTCCCCTCATAATTCGTTTTCCGGAAAAGTACGAGCATCTCGCTCCTTCGGCCCCCGGTAGTCGCTCCGATCGCCTCGTCAGTTTCGACGATTTTGGACCCACCGTTCTCAGTCTCGCCGACCTGGAAATCCCGGACTACATGGAAGGGCAGCCTTTTCTGGGCACCGCCGCCGCATCGCCGCGCGAGTACACTTATGGTCATCGCGATCGTGTAGATGAAGTACACGATCTTGCCCGCTCGGTCCGTGACAAACGTCTCCTCTATATTCGCAATTATATGCCGCACCTTGGCTACAACCAGCCGACCGCCTGGCCTGACCTCGGAGAGATCCGTCATGAAATTTACGCCCACGCAAGGACTGGATCTATGACAGGCCCGCAGGAACACTTCGCTGGGCCTACGAGGCCTCTTGAAGAGCTCTATGATTGTCACGCCGATCCACAGAATCTCGAAAACCTCGCTCGTTCGCCTGCCTACAGCAATGTTCTCGAGCGGATGCGAATGCAGCTCGATCAGCGTCTCCGCGACAGCCGCGACCTGGGCTTCGTTCCGGAAGCCCTCGCTTGGCAGATTAGCGAAGGCACCACGCTCTATGAGCTCGCTCGCGCTTCCTCGAACGACTACCAGCAGTCGCGCCTCATTAAGGCCGCTTCGCAAGTGGGACAAGGCACGGAAAACGAACTTCTCGCCAATCTAGCTCATGACGATCCCGGCGTCCGCTATTGGGGCGCCATTGGGCTCAGCGCTGCGAAATCGCTTTCTCAGGAGGCGGTCGATTCGCTTATCGAAGCTCTCGATGACGAAGTCCCCAATGCACGCATCGAAGGTGCCAACGCCCTCGCTCGCCATGGCCGTTTCGGGAAATCTATCTCCACGCTGGCCGACGCGTTGGAAGGCGAAAACCTAGCGGCGGTTCAGCACGCTGCCCGGGCCATAGAGCTGCTCGGCGAGAAAGCCCTGGCAGCTCTTCCGGCAGTCGTCGCATGCGACGCTCGCATGAAGGCCATCCGTTCTCCTGGGACGTCACCGCTCGACGTCGATCCTGAAAAAGACAAAGCCATGTTTGTAGCCTTCTGCACCGAAGCGTTCCTCAAACGATTCGGCTCGAATGAGTAGTAAGTGAATCGGTGTATTTAAAAAAAGAATACGATCGATTGGGAGCGGCGATTTTAATAGAGTTCATCCCTTTGTTTTTGGCTTCTCCCTTGATACCCGACTACAACTGAACTAACCTAAAACCATAAAGTCGTTTCTGCTTTCCGTGCTTTTTGCTATAAGCTCATTCCTCTTAGCGGATACCCGCGCTGAGATACCTTCCAATCTCAAGACGGGCAATCTCGCTGTCTGGTGTGTCGCTCATCAGTGGGATTCGAAAGACCGGAGTCCTGCTGAGGGAAGGAAACTGCTTTCAGAGCTGGGGATCGGCCGTTTAGTTTACAATTGGCGGGCGGATGACAATCCGGATTTCGAAGAGGAGATTCTGCAATGCAAGAAGCAGCGAATTGAGTCCTTCGCTTTGTTCGAGAAATATGGCATGCGTCCCCAGATTTGGAAGATATGCCCTTTTCCGGAACGGATTCCCAAAATGAAAAAATGGCTGCTGCCGCCAAGCGTATGGTGCCGTTTGCAAAACGGGCTCAAGCGATTGGCAGTTGGTTTGGCCTCTATAATCATCGCAACTGGGGTGGGTATCCCGAGAAGCTGGTGGCGGTGTGCGAATCCTAGCTAGATGAAGTTTGGATTGGAATCATAGGCGGAGGGTCATTTTGAGAAAAAGGAGGAGTCCCGGGGGGGGATTGGATGAACTTTTTTAGTAACCGTGTAGGGGTTTCACCACATAAGTATCCTACTTTTTCCGAGCTTGTTGTTGATCTTAGTTGTAGCTCCAGTGTTTTCCTACGCACAATCCGCCTCCAATATTGACGCCTTGTTGAAAAGCTATTTTGAGGAGCATCCTTAGGCCGACTATAATGTGGATGGCAAGCTTACGAAGAGTGAGGCTAGTAGACACCGAAAAACACAGGACATAATTGCGAAACAGGGGAAACGGTTGAAAGGCATGCCTAAGCGACGCTTTGCTCACGATTGAGCGAAATCCGATTTCATCAGACTCCCTGTATACAGGACTGGCGGAACCCAAGGCTGAGAAGCTCCAAGAGCGAGGGACGAACGGTCTTTTTAGTACACAAATGCTATCCCGAAACTGGCGAAGCTAGAATTTCCGTGGTCCAGTTCATTGCGTCGTGAGTGGATCTCGGTTTTGTAGAGTGCCTGAACGTGCACCATATCTGTAAATTTTAAATACAATTTTGGTCCGACGTATAGCTTCTCCGTTCCGTCGTCTTCATATATGAAATCGGATTCCCATTTGATGTGCCCATAAATACCGAACGGACTGATGTTCAATCCTAGATCTAGGTTCGCAGAAGCCTGAAATGGATCCGCTCCTCCGAAGACCCACGTTGACGCTCCGACCGCGAATAGATAGCGATGCGTTTCGGTTTCGTAGCCTGCGAAAACACCTTGGCCCCATTCTCCATCGTAGATTTCGTATTCGTCTTTATCCGACAGTGGAATTCTGATTTGCGGAGTTAGAGTCCATGATCCGCTGCGTCCGTTTAGATTGAAGTAACGTTTGAGAGGTATGGCGATCGTGGCGTCGCCGATTCCCTCGTCCCTTTGTATTCGTTTTCCGCCCAATTCCGAGAGTAATTCCCTGCGAGCGTCCAAAACGACTGGTAACTTGGCTGTGATCCTCACCGACTTGTCCCAAGTGTAGACGCCTTCTATGTGGAGCAGGTGAACGTCCTCGGAAAATCCATCGGCCACGACTACGTCGCCGGACATTAGGTCGCTATCATGGCGATACTCCTCGATCAGTTGGAATCCCCATCCGTTGTCCCAGCGAGGCATCTCGTTGAAAATCGGCTGGTCCGCCCTGGATACAGACGAAAACGCGGCACCGAGAAGAAGGCTGAAGCCAAGGCCCAGATTCTGAAGACTCATGGGAGTCAGTTCTCGGTGGAAAGAGCTATAGACCGCGTGACGAATCCTGTGTCCCCAAGGAAATAGGCCTTTGCTGGATCGTATCCGGCCTTGTCGATTGCTTTGGAGAGAGAGTCGAAATCGGCTTGGCTGTCGTTGTTGATGGCGACGGTGACAAGCTGCGTTTTCGTATCTAGCTCTACGCCTTTATTGAAGCGGCGGCGATCGACGAAATCCAATTTGGAGATCATCTTTCGAACGCCGATAGCGCAGGATGGGCAACAAAGCCCCTTGGCGTACAGGACCACGGTATCCGACTCGATGCTCAGCTTCTCCTTCGCCGAAGTCAATCGGGTCGCTTCTGAAACCTCCTCGCTCACATCCTCGCCCAGGGCGAAAGCATTCGCGCTGAACAGGATAGAAGCGGAAAGAAACAAAGTGGATATCGAATTCGGCAATTTCATTGTAGTGAATATCGGAAGCTCAACACGACGATGCGTCAAATTCAAATTGGAAGATCTTTGCCGAAATCAGAGTAGGTCACCTTTGCGGAAGCAGCCGTAGGGCGTTATCTAGTCCGTTACGGAGGATCCAGGCTTTTCCGGTGTCGGAGTTAGTTACAGCAGATTTTTCAAGGGCGTTCATGAGACTGGCCCTGGCTGGTTCTGGAATTGCGTTGGATTCGATGAGCGAACGGCAGGCGATTTCGTAGATCGCTGCACAGGCGTTGGGAAGGCCTTCGTTGAAGAGTGGGACACCGCGGGATATGGCGAATTCGATAAGAGCTCGGGGTCCCTGGGGTTGCGGAATGGGGGTGGGAGAACGTCGAGCGGTGTTTTCCGAAGCAGCGCTTGGAGTGGCTTTGACGTACTTGATTTCAAGTTGAAAGGGACCAGGCTTTTTGTCAGAGAGGGTGAAGCCGAGGGAATTTAGGTCGCTTAGGTTCAGGGGGGCGTTTGGGTAGAGGCGACCGAAGGATTGGCGAACGAATTTCGAGATTGGGAGGAAGATTTCTGTCCACCGGCCTTCCTGAGTGGGGAAGGCTGCTCGGAAAGAACCGGAGGTCATTCGACCGCGTCCGCGAAGGTCGAGATAGTAGGTACGTCCGTCCCCGCGGACCATTAGCTTCAGTCCTTCGACGTCTTGCAGGACAAAAGAGTTGGGTTGGTTTCGTATAGAGACGAAGCCGCCGTTGTTTTCCAGAGAAAGCTCACCCCGGAAGAGGAGATTTCCTTCAGGCGTTTGCTCGAAGCCACTGGTTGATTTACCGCCCATGACGCTGTCGTTGACAACGTTCCAGCCCCTAAGGTCGCTGGGATTTTCGAAGGATGCGATGGTTTGAGAACGGAGGGAAGGTGATACCACCGAGATCATGAGCAGGGTTATTGTGGTAATGGTGATTGGGGTCATGTTAAGAGAGGGAACGCTTCAGAGCTCCCCGCCACTTTGTTAGTCTGTTGTAGAATGACCCTAATTTAACGAACTCCATAAGGCGCACAATCAACCATCACCGTCGTTGGGCTCGGAACGCGAGCCGCCTTGTTGCGTTATGCCGTGTATCAGCGCCCCACCACCAAAAATTAGAGTGATGCAAAAGCCAATGATCAGAAGTACTAGCTCATCCATTGCGACCTCCTACCAGCAAGAGAGAACCAGCTGAGCATATTGATGGGACCCAAATCCCTACATACAAGCCTTGTTCTTTGCTTCCTGTGAACCACAGGGAAACGGAAAGGAGAAAGGATAGTCCTGCTGCAGCGAAGATAAGGCCCTTCACTTTAACTATGTTGTCGATTTTCTTGTTCATATTTTCTTTGGATTAGGTTTTTAATGTTTTAATCCGGTATATTTGATGGAGGTGTTCTATCGTTTATGTGGAGTGTTGTAAAAGGGGCGTTCAATGCTCCCTCTACTCGCTTGGTTGTGGTTTATCGGAAGGGTTGATTATGATGATTTAACACAATTAAAAATGGATTTTCATACTCCCGGCCTTTCTTCTCTCAGAAGAGGGAATCGCACTCTGTATTTGAAAAGAAATACACAGAGATTGCGTAGAATTTCAACTTCTCCGGTTGTGTACCGCGCGGTCGAATAATTATAATTCCGACGGAATTTTAAGAAAAGTGTTACTGTTGGCGGGCTTGATAAAATAATACTTAGGAATAAACTACGCATCTTACGTCGTTTTTCCCGGGAGGGCTTTTCTCCTAATACGATAGATTGAACATACCGTATCTTCCCATGAAAAGGGTTCTGCTAGGAGGTTGTATTGGTTTTTTGTTTGCTCTTTTTGAATTAATTATCGGCCCCTATGTAGGAACCGATATTTATATTTGTCCAGGGTGGGTTTCGAGGTTAAGGAATGAGAACGGAATCGATGATATGCACTACTCCATTACTGGCATTCACGTCAGTTTTTGTGACTTGGGCGTTGTCGACAAAGACATTCCCGTTTTTCAACGATACGGTGAGACTAGAGCCGTTTACTGTGACAACTTCTCCTGCTTTCACATCGGCAGCCATGACTTTTCCGGACACGACGTGGTAGGTAAGGATAGAGATTAACTTATCTTTGCTCTCGGGTTTAAGGAGTGTTTTAACAGTCCCTTCCGGCAGCTTGGCGAATGCTTCGTCGGTTGGAGCGAACACTGTGAACGGCCCATCTCCCTGCAGAGTTGAGGCTAGGTCGGCCGCGGTTACTGCAGCTACCAAAGTATTGAAAACCCCGGCGGAACTAGCTACTGCAACGATATCTGCCTGTTTGTGGGCATCTCCGTGATGGGCGGCAGGAACGAGAGCCGTGAAGCTGATTGATGCAAGAAAGAGTGCTAAGCTTTTGATGTTTTCAATTTTCATGGTGATTGTCGGTTAGTTGTGGTGGTTGGTTTGAGAGCTTTTTAAAATCTGTAGAAGTAATCGACCATAAGAGAGGCAGAAGCAATGAATATGAACAGCTTTTAGTTGTTAAAGATACTTCATAAGTTGTTCATAATTCCTAATTGTGACAAAAATCCTGGATTTGGGGCTATTTTTCCCGTTATAATCTTTCTAGAACGATAAATGAACAATCAATGAATGCTTAGATCTGTCTTGGATTTCTTCATTTTGAATTTAAAAAGGATTTTCGAGACCAAGGTAAGTCCACTCAAGTTCTCTAAGCTGCGTCTCTGCTTTATTAGGTGTTTGTGGTAGTTGATTAGGTGGTTCGAGTTCGATTTGAAAAATGTATTGTAAAATATACGCAGCAGTTATTTTGGAAGAATTTTCGAAGTGACGCTCATCTTAAAGCCGATCCAAGCGCACCTCTTGATCGCGAGGAATTCAAGTTTGGAACTCAATTGGAAGTCTAAAAGCGGTCGTCCAGCTTGGTTTCAAGACGCGGTTTATGTTGCCGCGCTGGTTGTTGAAAAGTGAAAACACTTCCTTGTGTGGATCTAAAAAAGGTGGTTCTTTATGGCGGCATTGGTGGAGCTATTCTTGCAATTGCTACTACTTCGAAAGTCGGGCTGGCATGTGTGATCGCGGGAGAGCCCGCAATCGTAGTGCTGCTGGACCCGAAAGAAGGGTTGAAAGCCAGTCCAGCCGACGACACTGTCATCATGGAGAATCCTACGACGTGATTTATGCCGAATCGGAAAGTGGAGATGCGTTCGTGGATGTAGGATGTCGGCTCCCCGGTTCTGATGCTTCAGGGCAAGCATGACGGTTTTTACAAGACGAACTTTGAAGTCCTTATTCCCGAAATGAAGAATCTAGGAAAAGACATTTCCGCGATTCATTATCCAGAAGTCACTCACGGTTTCTATTGGGGAACGGTAAAAACAGGAGCAACGCTTGAGGCTGTGGAATCGATTATGAAAGATTTTACTGCCAATATTGGGAAGCATGATTGATGTATTTGGTTTTAGGGTATAAAGAGATATTAGGATTTGAAAAAAGGAGTATGCAGGAATCGGAAAACGATGTTCAGAATCAAGTGAAACGGCGAGACGCTTGGAACCATCGGGGGCCGGTTATCTTCTCGCCTTTGTTCGATTGGCCGCCTCGCCCGAAGGCTTTTGTCCTGGCGTTGACTAAGCGTTGGGTGACCTTGTCTCGGAACGGCCTTTTTTTGTTTCTCGCATGGATTGTCTTCCGATATTTTCTGCAGGACCTGTCATCTATGCAATCGTTGTCGGTTGAATGGATTTTGCCGATTTTTCTGCGGAATTTACTGATTATGACGGTGATTACCGGTGGCTTGCACTTGTACTTGTTTACATTTCGAGCGCAGGGCAAGAGACTCAAGTACGATGCCCGCGAACAGCTGGAGAAAGGTGGCAAGTTTTCGTTTCGGAATCAGTTTTGGGACAATGTGTTTTGGTCGTTGGCCAGCGGAGTGACGGTTTGGTCGGCTTATGAGGTTCTCTATCTTTGGGCCCTTTCTAACGGTGTTGTTCCTAGTTTTGCGTTCTTGGATCACCCGATTGTATTCTTGGTGTGGTTACTTGTATTACCTGTGCTGACGTCGTCGCATTTCTATTTGGTTCACCGGTTATTGCACTGGCCGCCATTGTATCGACGGGTTCATCGACTGCATCACCGCAATATCCAAATCGGTCCTTGGTCGGGTATGTCTATGCATCCGGTGGAGCACGTGATCTACATTTCGTCGGTGCTGGTTCATTTCGTGATTTCATCGCATCCAGTGATTCTTCTGGTGCATCTGTACAGTCGGTGTTTAGGGCCGGCGTTCTCCCATGCCGGTTTCGAGAAGTTGCTCGTCAAAGACACGGCCGTTGTCGATGCGGCTGATTTTCATCACCAATTGCATCACCGTTTTTTCGAATGCAATTATGGGACAGTGGATGCTCCCTGGGATCGGTGGTTCGGTTCCGATCACGACGGATCCGATGAAGCGACCGCGAAGGTGAGGGAGCAGCGTTGTCGTATGTATCGGGGGAAACCTCCAGCTTGATTCTGGGCGGATATATGAAGTTGCGAGATATGATTGAATTTCGCTAGTCATTAGTGTCTATCAGTGCAATCTGTGGTACAAAAAAACTAGCTGCGGTTTAACAGGTTCCTTTTTGCATCAGCGAGTATGGGCCGTAATTCTAAGACGTTCCTCTTGGTTGACTAGCGTTCGATTTCTGGTCTTTGTGAGGCATGAAGTTTTTTGCCCCTATTCATCAGCTGTTTCTGTCATCGATTATTTTGTGTCTTTTGATCGGCGCGGGTTGCACCAAAACTGAGAGAAAGCTCGTTATCATCGCTGGTAAACCGAGTCACCCGCCTTTGATGCATGAGTTTCGCGCAGGGTGTCTCTTGCTCGAAAAATGCCTCCAAGATGTGGAGGGGCTGACGGTCGAGGTCCATGACAATGGCTGGGTGGATGACGAGTCGACTTTCGAAGATGCAGATGCCGTTGTGATTTATGCAGATGGGGGCGGAAAGCATCCAGCTTTGCAGGGTGAAAATTTGGATACCCTTAAAAAGCTAGTCGATAGGGGTGTTGGATTTGGATGCATGCACTACGGTGTAGAGGTGCCGCCGGGCGTGGCCAATCGGGAGTTTCAATCTTGGATTGGCGGCCACTACGAGAATATGTATTCGTGTAATCCGATTTGGTCGCCTGATTTCGATTCGCTGCCGAATCATCCAGTTACGAGAGGAGTTGAGCCGTTTTCGATAAAGGATGAGTGGTATTTCAATATGCGTTTTATCGGAGGAATTGAAGGTAATAAGCCGGATCAGCGAGAAGGGGTCTCGTTCACGCCTATCCTCGTCGCTAAGGCTTCGGATGACGTTCGTGACGGTCCGTATGTGTACCCCAAGGGGCCGTATGATCATATCATCGCTTCATCGGGTCGCGACGAGGCCATGCACTGGGTTGTCGAACGTCCCGATGGGGGACGCGGTTTTGGTTTTACTGGCGGTCATTTTCATGTGAATTGGGGGAACGACTCATTTCGTAAGATTGTATTGAATACGCTTAGTTGGGTAGCGAAGAATGATGTTCCTCAGCAGGGGGTTGTATCTGAAGTTAGCGATTATGACCTTCAGCAGAATTTGGATAAGAAAGAGCCTAGGAAATAATAAAAGATAATGGAACTGACTCGTAAGTTGTTTGTGCTGGGAGCCGTATTGGCTTCGTCTTTCACATTGCTCGCTAATAGATCAACGGATGAAAGTCGTCCGAATATCCTCGTTTTATATGCGGATGATTTAGGTTATGGCGATTTGGGTTGCTACAACCCTGACTCTAAAATCCCGACGCCTAATCTCGACAGATTATCCGAGGAGGGAATGCGGTTTACGGATGGGCATTCTTCGTCGGGGATTTGTACGCCGTCGCGGTACGCATTGCTGACGGGGCGGCATCACTGGCGGAAATTTCATGGCATCGTGACGCAATTCGGTCCATCGGTCATCGATGAAGAGCAGTTGACCTTGCCTGAGGTTTTGAAGGCTAGGCAGTACAATACGGCAGCGATTGGTAAGTGGCACTTGGGCTGGGACTGGGAGGCCGTTCGAAAGAACCCTTCACCGCGTGTGGAAAAAGGGAAGCCGGTCGAGACTCCGGATTCTTATGATTGGACGAAGTCGGTCCCCGATGGGCCATTGGATCATGGGTTTGATTATTATTTCGGTGATACGGTGATCAATTTCCCGCCCTATTGTTGGATTGAAAACGATAAGGTAGTGAAGGCTCCGGATACGATGATGGATACGTCGAAGTGGAAGAAGATCAAGGAAGGCAATTGGGAGTGTCGCCCGGGTCCGATGGCAAGTGATTGGGATCCATACGAGAATATCCCAACCACCACCAGAAAGGGTGTGGAGTATATCAAGGCGCAGTCGAAGGAAGAGGAGCCATTTTTTCTATACTTTGCTTATCCAGCTCCGCATGCGCCGATTATTCCCAATGATCAATTTGACGGAAAATCGAAGGCAGGTCCTTTTGGTGATTTCGTGTACGAGGTTGATGATTCGATCGGGCAGTTGCTCAAGGCCCTCAAGCAGTCGGGCCAATCGGAAAATACGTTGGTGATATTCACTGCGGATAATGGTCCGGAAGCGTATGCCTATGCGAGAGACGCGAAATACGATCACTGGTCGGCATCTCCACTGCGTGGGCTCAAGCGCGATATCTATGAAGGTGGACATCGCGTGCCTTACATCGTCAAGTGGCCAGGTAACGTCCCCGCGGGCAAGACTTCTAATCAGTTGGTTTCGCAGATCGATATCACGGCGACTGTGGCTTCGGTAGTGGAGTTTGAACTACCCGATGATCAGGCGGAGGATTCGTTTGATTTGTTGCCCCTGTTTAAGGGGAAGAAGAAAGTCGGTCCGCGAAACGTTCATATCCATAATACGTTTGCGGACAAATATGCGATTAGGGAAGGCAACTGGTTGCTAGTCGATACATCCAGCGGTTATTCCCGAAAAAAGATTCACGAACCCTGGGAGGAAAAGCGCGGGTATTATCGCGAAGGCGAACAGAAAGCGTATCTCTTCAACCTGAAGAAAGACATAGGGCAAAAGCATAACTTATTGGATACGAATCCCGAAAAGGCGAGGAGCTTGAGGGCTTTGTTGGAGAAGATTAGAGAACAAGGATATAGCGCTCCCCGGTTGGAGTTGCGGTAGTCTTTCGCTAAGAGTTCTATGCGGTTCGTTTGGAGTCGCTTTGAGCGACTGCACGATAGGTGAGGAGCAAGGCGATTGGAACGAGGAAGTGAGAGCTGCGGATGAGCACCTCGTGCCAGTTTCCGGTTCCTCCGTAGGTGACTCGGGCGAGGGCAGTGATCGCTCCCCAGGTCGCGATCCAGATGAGCACGCCGTGGTTGCGTTTGGGTTTGCGAAAGAGTATGAGGGCAGCGAGCAGGATGTCGACGGTTCCGATTATCAGTAGAAGCGTCACGGCAAAGGGTTCTTGGGTTTCCATCCCGATGCGCCGGAATGTAACGAGCAAGTAGTCGATGAATCGTGGATCGGCATACAGGGCTTTTATCCCGTGTCCAGTGAAAACGGCAGCGATGGCCAGGCGCATTATACAGGCGCTCCAGAGTTTTCCTTTTTCGGACGTTTGGAAAAATAGGATGGCAATGAGGGGAGTCGAGTATCGCAGTGCCCATTCTGTCCAATAGAGGAAGGGGTATTTGGCGGAGGTCATGAACGTTTCCGAGTACATTTCCGAAAGCATAACGAAAGCTCCGAACAGAGCGATCCATCGAATCTTTGGAATCCAAATGCAAATGGCGGAGATGAGGAGCAATCCAATCATGGTCGTTTCAACGTTTCCAGCGAGTTCCTCCGATAGGCCATTTTCCTCCCATAGGAATGAAAAGGTTTTACAGGAATAGCGATTGAACCTCCAGGCGTAGGTCAGGTAGGTCAACGTGCAGGCAAAGGCTGCCAATGCCGCCGGGAGGGAAGTCAAGATCGGAAGTTGCGTTTTGCCCATTTTAGCGACGCGCCTTAAACGAGGCGGAATCGATGATTTCGCCGGTGTTGAGCATGGCACTATAATGGATGATGTCAGGCGCGAATTCCAGGATCATGACATGGTCGCCTTTTCCAGCGAAGGCGTTGTCGCCCTGCAAGTACCAGCGGTCGAGCTTTGGGTTGCGTTGGGGGGCCCCGTAGCCGCCTTCGCCAAGATAGACGATGCCGTCGTCGGCTTCTATATCGCCCCGTATGGGAACGGTGCGTTTGATACAGTGCCCATCGGATTCGAGCACGAGGTCGATGTTATATTCTTCGAAGAGCGGCACCCAGCTCACCCTGCCGGCACTGGGTTTTTTGACGCCCGGATAGACCGGTTTGTGAAAAGCGGCGATTTGCCATTTAACCTGGTCCGTTTTTAACTGAGTCAAAGCCTTTTGAAGAAAAATCCGTTGGTCGCCTTCGGCGCTGATTTCCGTGTTGAGGCAAATAATGGCGATGGATGGGGTGAGTCGGCAGGAGTAGTAGTCCTTCAAACCGCCGGGATATCCGTAGGCTTGTCGAAAAATCGGACTGTTACCTGGCACGTCATGGTTGCCGATAACGGGAATGATCGGAAGGAGCTTGCCGTCTTCGGTGGTGGTCAAATTGTAGGCTTCGAGCCACTGTTTCCAGAGGTCGCGTCGGGTCGTAACGGCGTAGTCGCCGCCATGGAGCAGACCGGCGATGGAAGGGTCGCTTTCGACCATCTGACTAATCTGCTCGTTGATTTGGCGGGCTACGTCAACGTGGGTGCGCGAATCGCCGCCATAGATAAGCTTGAAGGTTTGGCCGTCCTTGGGGGCGGATTTGAAATGGTATTCGCGCCCGATGCCGTCGGCTGTTTGGACTGCGAGATAATAGACCGTGTCGGGCGTGAGATTCTTGATCGGAGCGTGATGGTAGAAAAACCCCGTAGATGGAGCTGGGGGAGCCCAATCGTCCTCTGCGTCTTTCGGCTTTTTTGCAGGGCCCTCCTGGTACAGTCCCATTCCGGTTACACTGGCTCTGAAAGCATAGTCTCGGTGTCCGCTCACTCGAGGAACAGTATCGTAGAGCAAAACGGATCCATCGAGGATCTCATCGCCGTCCCAGACCACCATCGCTTCGGTTTGAGGCTTCTGCGACCACACGACTCGAACGTTTTGAGCGAAATCCGCCGCGTTTATGGCAATCGCCGTTGCCATTAATGAAAAGCTAATTCCTGCTAATTTTAATTTCATACGATATATTCCTTGTTTCCACTGTTTCTGTCGGGGTGGACAGTTTAAAAGAGATTTCTACAAAACAGTGAATGCGCGAGCTGGTATGTTGGAAAACGTTCCATAGGTCGACTTAGTGTATCGTCGAAGAACTAACGTTCATATTCGCTGATGCAAAGAAGAGCCTGAAAAACCTCAGCTAGGATTTCTTTAAGTACGGATGAACACTGATGGTTAAGCACAATTTATTCATATCAGTGTCATCAGTGGTTATCAAATTCTCTAAGGTCATTTTGAATGATTTGCATGTATGAGGTTTTTCGAAGGGGATTAGCTGTTAGAAAACTCGAGCCGGGGCGTCACGTGCCACCTTTCCCGAATTTGCGGGAATGCAAAGCGACATCCGTATCCGAATTTATTTGATTCACAAATGGGTTTTCCAATCTAATCTAGTTGTTTTTTAGCCATTTCCCCGGAGCGAATTCTCTTCGAATGTTCCTCATTTCAATTTTGGCGCCATTGTGCCTTTCAAATCCATTAAGCAATTATGAATCAATCGCGACGTAAGTTTATCCAATCAACCGGCGCAGCTGTTGGCGCGCTGACGCTTCCGAATTTCGCAACCCAAGCGGAGGCTGCCGGATCGGCAAAGAAATTGAATATCCTGTATCTCTGTTCCGATCAGCAGCATTGGCAGGCCTTGGGCTCCGTGGATCCCTTTTTCGATACGCCTCACCAAGATGCTCTGGCTGCGGAATCCACTGTGTTTGAAAACGCGTTTTGCACGACTCCTCAATGTTCGCCTAGTCGTTCGTCGATGTTGACGGGGTATTATCCTCACAAGACGGAGATGATGAACAATAGCGGCGCCTCGGGCGGTACTGACTTGAAACTGCCTACGATCGGCTCGATGCTCCAAAGTGCTGGCTACACGACCGCTTTGTTTGGGAAATGGCATCTCGGCAACGACTCAGTAGGAAATTCAGGTTGGGACGAAGAAACGAAAAAAGGCCCCGACCCGAAGACTACGGTTCGTGGAATGGATTTTCTCGATCGGCATGCGAGTGACGATAAACCATTTGCCCTGTTTCTGATGTATTTGGACCCTCATGACATCTATCACTACAAGCCAGGAAAGAGCGACGTGCATACGGATGACGTGGTTCTAGGCGAATCTTGGAAAAGACAGAATTTCGATTCGGTACCGAAAATTCATCGCGAATTCATGGAAATTAATCAGGGCGAATTTATCGTAAATGCCGATGAGGAAACTTGGAAGGGGTATCGCGACTTTTATCGTCAGAAAGTTAAACTCTATGACGATCATGTGGGCAAAATTGTGAAAAAACTGAAGGATCTCGGATTGTTTGAGAATACGATAATCGTAAACACTTCGGATCATGGAGACATGGATACGTTTCACCGACTGGTTTTCAAGGGACCCTTTATGTATGAGCACATGATGCGAATCCCAATGTCAGTTAGGATGCCTGGGAATCCGGTTCATCGGAAATCATCGTACAATTGGGTGAATGTGGATACGGTTCCGACGCTTCTTGAGTTGGCTGGCACGAAGTCACCTGAATGTCATGGGCAGTCAGTGGCAGGGATAATCGAACGAGGAGATTCCGCTCCGGACCGCGATTATGTTATAGGGCAGTATTATGGAAAGCAGACTTGGGTAAATCCAATACGTTCTATTCGTGGAAAGGGCTGGAAATACAATTTATACACTGATTGGGGCGAGGAGCTTTATCACCTCGATAAGGATCCGGAGGAGATCGAGAATTTAGCGGATGATCCCAAGCATGCAGGAATGAAACGCAAACTGAAGAAGCAATTGGATCGGTGGATCAAAGAGAACGACGACCCGTTTTATTCGTTCACTACGACTTCGTTGGACCCAGGCGAAGCGAAGACCATTCTAAAGGATCCGGACTACAAACGGGAATAGGGGGCGCCTGCGATCTCCAAACTACTTTTGGGCGAATTCGGAAGGGCTTGCTTCGCCTCGGAAGAGGGGGCTTGTGCAGATCGCGATGATTAGATCCTTGAAGCCGTCTTTGTTGGCGAGATTTTCAGCGGCTATGTCGTCGGCTACGATTCGTTCGGAAAAGGTTAGCGGATGCCCTAGGGAATAGGTGAAGAGCTTTTCGGTGAGCGCTCGGGTGAATTGATCGGAGCGCTCCAGAAGGACTTGTTTCATGTCCTCAGCGCCGTCGAATGAGCCTCCAGGAACGGTGCCTTTGGCGTAGACGGATTTCTTGTTCCGATAATTTTTTCGGTACGCGCCGATCGCGTCGTAGTGCTCCAGTCCGAATCCCCATGGATCGATGCTTTTGTGGCAATCGGCGCAGGTTTCGATTTCGCGATGGCGTGAAAGCATGTCGAAAATCGTTTTGCTTCCGCGAACGTCCGGTTCGATAGGTTCGACATCGGCTGGGGGGGGAGAGGGAGGAGCTCCGAGAATATTTTCCAGTATCCAGACTCCGCGGACGACCGGTGATGTGCGCGTGCCATTGGAGGTGAGTTTCAATATGCTTGCTTGTCCGAGCAGGCCGCCGCGCTTGCTGCTTTTTTCTAGTGCAACTGGGCGAAAACGGTCTCCTTTGACGCCATCGATTTGGTAGTGCTTGGCCAAGCGTTCATTGATCATGACGAATTCCGAATCGATGAAGGAGGTAACGGGTAAGTTTTTGTTCAGCACCTGTATGAAAAACCGTTCGCTTTCTTGGCACATGAGCGATTCTAGCAACGGGTCATATTCCTTATAGAGCTTAGGGTCGGGTCTCATGAGCTCAATGTCCTTGAGCCCTAGCCATTGGGCCGTGAAATCCAGCGCGAAACGTTCCGCTTTTTCATCTGCTAGCATACGGACTACTTGTTTGCGTATAGTCCTTGGTTTGAGTAGCTGGCCTGTTTTCGCTAGCTTCAGGAGTTCGCTATCCGGCATGGAGTTCCAGATGAAGTAGGAGAGGCGACTGGCGAGCGCCCACGCGTCGTCACCTGTTCCGTAGTCGTAATTGAAAAGAAAACGCGGCGAACAGAGAACGCCTTCAACGACATTGCGCATCGATTCCTCTTCGTTCAGGCCTTGCTCTATGCCCGAGGCGTAAAGTCGCTCGAAATTCTGTATTGTGCTCTCCGGTACGGGGCGACGAAACGCTTGGAGGAGAAAATCGGAAATGGAGTCATCTTTTGGTTTTGCCGTTCCGAGCAATTTTCGGTGGGCGGGAGGAGGCCACGAATCGATTTCAGGGCCGGATACTTCGATCGTTTTTATGTGTAAGAGATCAGCTACCAGCATTTCCTCGCCTTGGACGGTGGCTGTGGGCGACTGATTCAATACCGCTGCGGATGCGTAGTGGATCATTATATTTTCTCCTTTGTGAAGGCGAACATCGACAGTTTTAGATTCGGTTTCATCCCCGACGTAGGCAAATCCGACGCGACGACCGGGGACACTAGCGGCATCCATATGCCGAGCTTCGGATGCCTGAATAGCGACTATTGCGACCAGCCCTGACTTTCCGTCTGTACGGCGTTCTCGCTTCTTGAGGCTTTTTTCGTAACTGCTGCTAAGATAGGTGTATTCGATTCCCTTAGACTCGAGTTCGGTTCGGAAATCGCGAGCGTAGCCTTCGATGAGAATACGGTAGAGTCCATTTTGCGGGGCGACAAAGCCCAAGGGCCACATCACGTGTTTGCGGTCTCGACTGGAGGAGGTGACGACGAATTCGTCACGCTCTTCGACATTGTGGCCGTGGCCAATTGTGCCCACTGTGTAAATTCGGTTTTGTCTTACGTCCGGTCCGTTTGCAATGGACCGTTTGGCGATTGTTTGAGCGTTGTTTTGCAGTTTGAGCACCATTTCGGGGTTGGCGTCCAAGGTGACTGCTAAATTGGTGAATCCATCTAGCTCGGGATCAGCAGGGAGGTTTTCGGATAGTTTAAGATCTATGCCGAGGAGGTCCTTGACGGTGTTATCCAGCGCGGAATGACTGAGGCGGCGAATTTCTATGCGACCGTTGTGGCCTTGCTGTTCAGCTGCTTTTCGAAGGTGCGTGTCGATGGCGTCTATTATTCCTGAAAGCTCAGAGGAGTCGGGACGTTCTTCTTCCTCGGGAGGCATGTCTCCGATAATGAGCATGTCCGATATGTCCTGCCAGGCGACCGCAATTTCAGGACGCGAGAAGTCGGTTTCGAGATGATCGAGCCGAACGTCGCCTTTCTGCTTTTTTTCACCATGGCATTTTATGCAGTGGGATTCGAAGAATGGAGCGACTAATTCCTCGAATTCTTGCGATGCGGAAAGACTGGATAATGCTCCGAGTATCGTGACTATGCAAATAGTTCGAAGCATATACGGTAAAGGGTCAGCAATTGTTTTTATGCTAACTCGTTGTTGATGTTCCCAGTGCTGTTTGCAAATTTTTCGGTTTCTATACCCAGTTTCTGTAGCATGGTTACGAATACGTTGCATAGCGGTGTCTTGCCTTCTTCGAAGATGATGTCCTTGCCTGTGTGATTCAGATCGCCTCCTGCGACGAGGACAGGTAGGTTTTTGTTAGAATGGGAGCTGCCGTTACCCATGCCGCTCCCGAACAAAATTTGCGTGCGGTCGAAAAGGTAGGCGTCGTCGTCGACGATTCCTTTGAGGCGAGTTATGAATTTTTCCAACGAACGGATGTGCATCTGTTCGATGCGTACGAGTTCGTCGATGACTTCAGGGTCTTTGCCATGATGAGATTGGCCGTGATAGCCGGAGAGTTGATTTCCGTCGAGGATGATGGGCAGGCCGCCTGCGGGCAATTCGATGGATGCGACTCGGGTCGAGTCGTGTTGCAGTGCTAGCGCTGTTAATTCGTACATGAGGTCCAGGTTTTCGTGGAACGTGGTCGGCCGTTCCATAAGCGGCGGGACTCCAGGTTTGCGAGTATTGACCCATTGCTGTTGGCGTTCGATACGTTTCTCGACATCTCGAATGGATGAGAAATAGGCGTCAACTTTCTCGCGATCTTCGTATCCGATTTCCTTTTGCAAAGCTTTGGCATCTTCGGCGACCATGTCCAAGACGCTGCGCTTGAATCCCATGGCACGACTGGCAGCCTTGGGGTTGAGATCGTTTACGAACAGTTTTTGGAATACTTTGACTGGGTCTGCTTCGGGAAGTAAGGGAACGCCGTTCTCATCCCAGGAGAGGGTTTGGGTTGGCTTACCTTCGGAGGCTCCTAATTGGAGAGAGTGGAAACGACTGTTACGGCTCAGCGTTTTGGCTGCGAGTTGATCGATAGTGATTTCGTTGCGAACCATAATGGACTCGCCGATGTACTCGGGCTTGTAGACTCCGGAGAGAAATGAAGGGGTGCCTTTGTGTCCGCCATTTATGCCATGGTCTACCCCGGAAACGACTGTGAAGTCGTTGCGGTGTGCCATGAGGGGCTCAAGAATTTGAGGAGCGCGGCTATCGCCTTTCTTGGGATGCCATTCGCCGGGGTACATACCAAGGAATGTGCCGACGCAGACGAGTCGTTTGCGTGCCTCTAAGAATGGTTGAGCGGCGGTCGCTGGAGGAATGGGTAGGGAATTGAGGAACGGCAGAGCCATCAGTCCACTTGCGTTTCGGAGGAATTGTCGACGATTGCTGTAGGCGATATTTCTCATCTCTTTAACTATTACGCACGGAGGGTGAAAATTGGTCATTTGTCTAGGACTGGGCAAAAGTGGGTGTGTTTGGTAGATGAACCTGGCTGCACCGGACAATCGCTGACCTAAGTGTTTTAAGCAATAATGTCGTGCCAGACTTTACCGTGTACGTCAGTTAGGCGTAGATCGCGTCCGCTGTAGCGGAAGGTTAGTTGGTCGTGATCGACGCCGAGGAGGTGTAGGACGGTTGCCCACAGTTCGTAGATATTGGATATCTCTTCTACGGCTCGGTAGCCAAATTCGTCGGTGGCTCCGAAAACGGTTCCCCCCTTGGTGCCTCCGCCGGCGAGCCACGCGCTGAACCCTTGGGGGTTGTGGTCGCGACCGATGTTTTGAGCGAAGGGGTTCCGCCCGAACTCGCCTGTGAAGACGAGCAGGGTGTCGTCAAGCAGTCCGCGTTGCTTCAAATCTTGAATGAGAGCTGCGATGGGTTTGTCGACTTGGGAAGCCATGGCTCCGTGGCCGATTTCGATTTTGTTGTGTTGATCCCAAGGGTTTGCTTTCTGAACTCCCTTTTCGAAGGGGCAGCATGACAGTTCGACGAAGCGGACTCCTCGTTCGATAAGGCGACGAGCCATTAGGCATTGTTGCGCGTATTCGGATTTGTACCACGTGGGGTCATTGACCCCGTAGGCTTCCAATGTACGATTCGATTCTTTCGAAATGTCCGTTAGTTCAGGAACCGCTTCTTGCATCAGATAGGCCGTTTCGGCGTTTCGGACGGACGACATGACCGCATCCTTGGCAGCCATTCGATCAGCGAAACCATAGTCGAGCTCTTTGATGATATCCAGGGCTTTGCGCTGCTCATGTTTTAGAAGCGAGGGTTTGATGTTCGGGACAGCGGTGGTACCGGATACGTTGAATATGGAACCGCTGTTTGTGGCTGGCAGAAATGCGTTTCCAAAAACGCTCACACCGCCATG
>JABITN010000033.1 GCA_018700525.1 Opitutales bacterium | reverse complement strand
CGACATCTCCATTCACAACGCGCTTGCTTATGCGATTATGGAGAAGCATCCCGAGGCGGTTGACTGGGATCTATTGAAGAAGCATACCACTGGCTGGGAAAAGTACGTGGAGGAAGTGAAAGCTGGATACAAACCCGAAGACGTTGTCGATCGGACTAAGATTCCGGCGGAAGAGATCTATAAAGTCGCCGCGATTTGGGCGAAGGCGAGCGTTAAGGGCCGCGAACGCGGACAGGGAGGCGTATTGTCGTTCTGGGGAATTGGATACAACCAGCATCTACATGGTCAGCACAATACGATGAGCTTGATCAATCTGATGGCCTTGACGGGCAATATTGGTCGTCCGGGTTGCGGTCCGCACTCTCAAACCGGTCAGCCCAATGCGATGGGAGAACGGCTCACTGGCGGGCTTACAGGCAGGCTTCCCTTCAATATCGGTTTGGATGATGTGAAACATCGCCACTATATGGCCGATCAATGGGGCATCCCTAGAGAGCGTCTCGACGCGGTCGCCAGTGCTGCTAATCCCGGTATGGCGGTGGGCATGATGGAGCGTGCGATTAAAGGAGATGTGAACGTCATGTTCCTTATCTATGCTACTCATATTGACTTGCCGGATGCTTACAATTTGTCCCGACCGGCCTTGACGCGTTGTTTCACGGTTTCTCAGGAGATTTACAAAGACGCTCCGAACAATCTGTATTCCGATGTTATATTGCCGGCGGCAACATGGGGAGAATGGGTTGGAGGGACTTATGTGCAATCCGAGCGTCGATTCTATGTTTGCGATGGAACGGCTAATCCAATCAAGGGCACTCGTCCGGATATGGATATGGTGATCGACAAGATGAAGATGATCGGGGAACGCCTCGGGCTCGATCCAAAGAAGATTGCCCCTTGGGAACGCAAGGAGAATGGCTACTACGATCCCGAAGAAGTATTCCGTTCGTTCATACAGGCTTCGAAAGGATCTGATGCGGATCTGACTGGTATTCTTGAAGTCGAGAAAGAGACTGGCAAGTCGCCGTATCAACAAATTCGCGACTTGCGTGGCATTCAGTGGCCGGCGCCCACGGCAGCCATCGCCAAGGCGGGCGGCACCAAGCGTCGTTACATGGGGCAAGAGGAGTATTGGCCGGATAAACCGTACGCGTTTTTCCGCCATTCCGATGGAAAGTTGCACATACACATGTGCCACCAGGATTACTCTGAGTACAAGGAAATCACCGACGAGCTGAAAAAACTGGGGACGGATCCAGACTACTTCGCGATCGACCATTTGGACGTGCTGGTCAAGGCCCGCGACGCGGGCATCACTCCCGAGCTCCCGGACTTCGAGCATTTGGGCGATAAGGTTGGCGAAACGCCTGACGATAAATATCCGTTCTGGTGGGCGACAGGCGTCGTTTATGAGCACTTCCATACGGCGAAAACGATCCGCTCGGGTACGACTCGCAAGCTCGTGCCGGAGATGTACGTGGAGATGCATCCGGAGGACGCCCAAAATCTTGGCGTGAAAGATGGCGAATGGGTGAGGATCGTGACTCGACGAGGAAGCGTGGAAGCGCGTGTGTCGATCGGTTTGGACTCGACGGTTAAGCCGGCTCGCAATCTCGTGCCGAAAGGCTTTTTGTTCAGCCCATGGAATCTTTCCGTGGCGGATTCGGCGGATCCGAAGAAGAACAAATGGCTTGCCAATGGCACGACGCACCGGGCTTTCGACCCTGTTTCCGGACAGGCGGACTTCAAGAAGAACGCTTGTCGCGTAGAGAAAATCTAATGGTTTTTTTCGCAGGGGCGTTGCTTGCGGCGATCCGCAGAAGCTGCTAAGGCTTTACATACGCGGTCGCCGCAAGCGGTGCCCCTACGGATATACTATGAGTAAATTATAATATATAAAATCCTCTTTTAACGATTTCCATAACAACGCTTGAATGAAAAATTCATGGATATCGCGAAAGACGAGTAGGAGCTCTTTTATCAAATCTCTCATTGGAGGGGCGGTCGCCGCTTTTTTGATACCATTGATAGACAAGTTGCCTGCGAAGTCTCGATTTCGCCGCTTTTTACGCCCTCCCGGCGCTTTGCCGGGAGACGCTTTTCTCGATGCATGCATCGGTTGTGCTCAATGCGTTAACGTGTGTCCGAATAAGTGTATTACGCTTTACGGTCTGGAGGGTGGAATCGAGAACTTGGCGACTCCGAAAATAAGTGCTCGAGCTCAGGCGTGCATTCTCTGCATGGCCTGCACTCAAGTCTGTCCAACGGGAGCGCTAGAGAAGCTCGAGCCTACCAAGGAAGGCATGCGAGCAGTCAATATGGGTGTGGCCGTTTTGTCGGAGGATGTTTGCTATTCCTATGCGGGCCGCACTTGCGGGGTGTGTTATCGCGCCTGTCCACTGCCTGGTGAAGCGATGACCATTGGGCTTTTCGAGCAACCTATGGTACATCCTGAATACTGTATCGGCTGTGGTCTTTGCGAGCAGTCTTGCGTGCACATGCCGCAGGCGATTCGAGTGATTCCCCGTTCGGAATGGGAAGATCGATTAGCGAGGGCGAGGTTGTCATGAAAGCTACGAACGTATTGTTGCCCTTGTCGATCGTAACGCGTTTGGGCGTGGTTTTGTTGCTGTGCTTTTTCGCTATGATGACGGAGTACCTCAACTACAAGACGGCTTACAATAATCCACGTCTTGTGGAGTTGGCGTCTGGAAAATCCGTTCGGGTGTTTTACGAGGCAACGGATGCTATATTCGATTTTTTGGGAGATCCAATAGAAGTGGCTCAGAGCAATGGCGGAATGACTTGGTCGATTCGCGTATTGGGGGTTCCGTTTACGGATCCGGTTGCGGCGATTTCGGTATTCGCAAAAGGAGGGAGCTGGACGTGGGGTTTCGTTCTTGGATTGGCGGTTCCGGTTAGTTTGGCCTTGATCTTCGGACGAGTGTTTTGCGCCTATGTTTGTCCAGCATCGTTGGCTTTCTATACGATGTTTCGGATACGGCACGTACTGGAGAAATGGTTTTTGCTTCCCGATTTGAAATTGAATCGGGGTTTCGCCTGGGGTGTCTTAATTGGCGGGACTGGTGCGGCGATTTGGGCGGGACATGGCGTATGGTCATTGATATTGCCTTATTTCGCGGTGGGGCAGACGCTTTTCCATGGGATTGCGATGGGGACTTTGTCTATCTCGTTGGGGAGTATAGTCTTCTTCGCATTGTTGGACTTGTTTTTTGGGCCGCAATTTACGTGTCGGTATGTTTGCCCGACCGGAAGACTGCTCGGTTTTATTGGAAGGCGTTCGCTCGTCTCGGTGCGACGCGATGCGAATCGATGTATTGACCAATGCAATACTTGCGCTGAAGTATGTCCTATGAATGTTAGTCCTAAACTGGATCAGACAGTCGATTGTTCGCTCTGTGGAGCTTGTTTGACGATGTGTCCTTCTAATTGCTTGTCGGTTGGAAATCGGGGCGAAAAATGATGTTAGGAAGAGAATGGAAGGGTAGGGGCAACGCTTGCGCCGTACTGCATAGGAAAGTGGAGCTCTTCTATCGCGGCGCTTCGCAAGCGAAGGCCCTACATTGTGAACAATGGGTCTTTTTCTTCTTGTTTCTCATCGCTTTGTTCGCTTCGCCAGCGCTCCGTGCTCACCATTTCAAGGGATTGCCGCACTATAACTATTTCGAGAATTATCCTCAAATTCCCGAAGAAGAGTTTCTCGGGCAGAGCGGCAAATACGAGTTTTCTTTAGTGGTGTACGATTTTCAGGGAATCGATCGTTCGAAGATGGAATCGCCGGAAACGGTTCGTCTCTTTCTGGTCATTTTCAATCTCGAAAACTCGGCTGTCTACATCGGACCGGCAACATTGGATGTTCTCGACGGGGATGAGATCGTTTACAGCGAGCGTCAGGAATCGGCGGAATTGGAGAATTTGTATTCGATTCATCAGGACTTGCCTGAGGATGGCGACTTCTCATTGCGCGTGACGCTGCATGGGAGAGGCGATTTGAAATGCGAGATTCCCTTTACGCTTTCATCGCAGAAAGTTCATTGGGGGCCGTGGGTCGCGGGCAGTTTATTCGGTCTGATTGCGATCGCCGCAGTTGGAGCCCGGAGGGCGCGCGTCGCCCAAGATCGGCGCGAGACGAAGCGGCTCGATCGATTGCGGGCGAAGGATGGGGTGGCGGGTCGATGAGAATCTTCGCCCAGTCATCAGGTCTGAGTTTAGAAGGAATGCCGGGAACGCGTACTTTGGAGGTATGCCTGCCGGGATCGGACGAGACGGTGATCCATGTTATGGAAGGGATTCCTACTTGGATGGGCGTTGCGGGCTTGGCGGCGATAATCGTGCTTTCCCATCTTCTGATAAACGCGAAGAGCGAAATCGGGGTCAAGAAGGACTACTGGAAATTCAATCTGTTCCGTTTTCGACCCTTGGCATCGTTGGTTCGGCTTCCGTATTTCCCTCTCATTGCTCAGTCTGTATCCATAATTACCTTCTTCTTGGTGGTTTCGGCGGGGCTGTGGGGCAATCAAAAGGTGAATATCGGTCCGGCGATCACTTGGACCTGGTGGTGGATTCTGTTGATTTTTCTAATATTGGGGGCGGGCAAAGCGTTTTGCTCGATTTGCCCGTGGGAGGGGATCTCTTCGATGGTGACTTCGTTGTCATTCAAATCTCGAATCAAGAAGCTCGGATTCGAATATCCCTGGCCGAAGTGGGCTCGCAATATCTTCCCTGCGATTGTTTTTTTCATAGCGCTCACTTGGTTCGAGCTTGGCTGGGATGCGACTCGATCGCCGATGATGACTTCTATACTCGCGGTGACGATGCTGAGCTTGGCGGCGCTTTCGGCGATCTTCTTCGAGAAGCGAGCTTTCTGTCGCTAT
>JABITN010000034.1 GCA_018700525.1 Opitutales bacterium | reverse complement strand
GGATGAATGAAGTATTGCGCGTTAGATTGACAATTGCGGCGTAGCTGACCGGTTAATCTGAAATTGGCGATTGTCACGTCTATGGAAAGGGTGTCGCAGTGTTCGGAAATTCCTTCATGATTCCAAATAGTTTCGATCTGCATGGCTTGATTGCTTAGCGTTTCGTAGGATAGTCGTTCTAGGTGGCCAGGTGGGAGTAGTTTCAGCGATGCGATGGAGGCCTGGTTGATGGAGCCGATGGGTTCGCCTTCGCGCAGAGCCTTGGCAAATCGATCGCGTAGCTTGTAGCGAGAGAGTGGATTCTGCTGAAGATCGTCGCTGTCGGGAAGAGCATCCGCCATTGATGGGAATCGAGCGCCGAGAGTTGATTGGATAAATGTTTTTTGCGGGTCTTTGAAAAAGCGAATGAAAGCATCGATCGAGAGGCTGGATTCGGTCTTCGAGGACTCCAATTCGCTCAGGGAGGGAGGTTCTGTTCGATGAGGATCAGGAGTCGAAATACGATTCAGGTATGTTTGGCAATTGTTTGCCCGAATGGAGGAGTAGGTGAAGAGCGATGTGTTTTTGAAGTATTCAGGATCATAGGACCGGCGTTTGTGGGTGACGGCCAAAAAATGTCCTTTTTCTGGTTGGGCGGTTTCGAGATAGTCGAGTAGCTCGGTGACGACGATAGAGGGCTCGCGCTCTCCTTCGTTGACCGGAGAAAGCCCTTGATAGCTAATGAATAGCTGTTCGCGTGTCGCGAGAATGGTTTCGAGGAAGAATTGCTTGTCTTCGTCGCGCGTGTTGCGATCGCCTCTTCGTGGGTTTTCGGATAGGAGATCGAATGGGGAGCGGATTGATTTACGCGGAAACCGGTCGCTGTTCATTCCGAGGAGGCAGATGACTTTTGCCGGAATACTGCGCATGGGCTTGAGCGAGCAAAAGGTGACACGTCCGCTGAGGTATCCTCCGCTTGGGGAACTGTTTTGTAGAGCTTGGAGGGCGCAGGCGATCGCTTCTTGGCCGTTGGTTGCGACGGAAGCTAGGGCTGGTAGGCTGGTTTGGAGTGTCTCGATAGCAGAGTTAAAGCGGCTTTGCTCGAATTCGTCGCTTGGTTTAAGGCGATCGAGGGTCGAGCAAAGATACTGGGCCCACGACGCGACGGAGTCGGTTCGCTTGCAATCATCTTTCAGACGTTCGTGAAATTTAAGAAATTCAATGAAGCGACCGGCGAGTTCGGCGCTTTGACCTTCAAGTTCGCAGAAAGGAGAAAGGTCTCCGGGGATGAGTTCTGTTTCGTCGATGTATGCCATTCCTGCGGAGAGTCGGGTTTGGAACTCGGACCAGGTATTGCGACGGGTAGGGAACGCATCGAAAGATTTGCGATGATCAGCGTCCCAGCCCCAGGTAACTCCAGTTTCACGTATCCAGAATTCGATACGTTCGATATCTGAATCGGTAAAATCGAAAGCTTCTCGTGTAAGCGGCAATTTGAGCAGTCCTAGGATTTGATTAGCGCTGGCGCGATCTGTTGCGAGCTCGAGGTATTCGATCAGTCCGGAAAGAAAACTGGATTCCTGGGTTCCCGATTGATCGGCTATTGAAAATGGAATAGAAGGGTCGTCGTTATGGTCGTTAGCGAAAACCGATTCTATGTGTCCGGCATAGTCTTGAATGTCGGGAGCCATAACGAGGATGTCATTGGCGTCGGCATTGGGATGAGTGGCGAAGTAATCGACGAGATTATCCCAAAGCGATTCGATTTCTCGTCTAGAATTCGAAGAGCGATGAATTAGAATAGTTCCGTCGTAATTAGGAAATGGGTACTGAGACGAATCGGGTGGTATTCTTGATTCCAATCTGAATAGGTCGGATTGAAGGCAGCTTAGCTGGGTGCTCTGGGTAGGCTCGATGAAGGCTGCATCGTCTTGTACTGGGTCTTTGTCGAGAATGAGATCGAGAAAGGCTTGTCCTTGTTTGCCGAACGAAGGGAGTAGGGGGTTACCGATTTCGAATGTGTTTTCGTCAAAATGGAATTCGGGTGTTTCGGCGGCAATGCGTTCCGACGTTCGAGCGATTTGCTTGCGCGACTTAAGGTCGGCCCAATACATGTCGGAAGGCTGGAGCAGGAATATGTGAACGGGACGAAATCGTGAAACAACTTCGAGGATGTCGAGATAGAGAGGCGGGAGAGCGGATACTCCAAAAAGTGCTATTCGATCAGGCCAATCGCTTAGACTGGGGTTTACGTGGTCGGACTTACTTAGACGTAGCGTTTGCCAGATGCGGGCGATGTGTTGTGGACGTCGAGCGTTTGGGAATACTCGTGGGAGGAGGCGTCGCCAGAGTTCGCCTTGCCAGTTGCTATGATCGCGTCCGGTTTCCCAGTCGACAATCGTATCTGGGCGGTAGAGTAAATATTGGTCGTAGAGCCAGGCAAGCTTGGAGGCCATTTGGAATCTGCGGGCGGGACCGGAGTCGCAGTATTGTCGGAGACGGGCGAACTGTTCGGTGTTTTCCAAGGTTTCCAGGAGATCGAAAAGTTCCCATCGGGCTAGGTTTTCGTCGAAGATGCCGTTCTGTTTATGAGCTCGGTCGAAACCAGTTAAAATACGTTCGAAAAGCACCCCTGGGAAAGGAAATTCCCAACCGAAAGCGATCCCTTGGGACTGTGCGATTTTGAATCGTAGCCAGCGGGCCATCCCCGGGTTGAGGGTCATAACGGTCTCTTGGGATAAGAGCGTTTCAAGCGGTTGCGTTCGAGAAATTTGTACGAGTCGCTCTGCCAGCGATTCGATTCTATTGGATGTGTGCAGGTACAGCTCTTTCTCGTTCATGAATCCCGTTTAAAGCAGACGGAAGCTAGGGATCTTGGCAACGTCGAATTGCGGTCGATTGGGACTCTAATCTCAAATTCGAAAGGAAAGGGAATCCGTAAATGAATTACTGATTAACGATAAAGGCATGGCTCATGCCAAGTGTAGTTGAATTATTGCGATGAGATGCTTTTTACTTAGTTTTATTTGGTTATTCTTGGCTAGTGGCTTCCTGGTTTTTAAAGGCCCCTCGCTATATAAGGGCAGGATGAAGAACCGTCAAGCGAGGAGGAATCTATGTTAGAGGAAGAGCCGCCGGTTGAGCCATTAGAGAAATTGGTTTTTTATCGGATCGTTGCGGTAAGTGGTGGGGATGGCCTCGATGGCACGTATGAAATGAAGCTTTCTTCGGATGGAGCATTTTTGTACGTCGCTTCGATGAATGGCGCCGCGAATAGTATTTTTCCCGAGACAAGGGAACGGGAACTTTGGTTTATATTTCGCGAACAAAGAATGGTGAGAATGGTGAGAATGGAGTTGAGGGATTGAATGGGGCTCGTTCTTTAGATCTTTCTCCTGATGGTCGGAATCTTTATGCTATGTCGATGTTCGACGATGCATTGGTCTCGTTTTGAGAGACGATTTTTCGGGAGCATTGACTTATGAAGGTCGGATTAAAGATGGAGAGTTTTGCGTAGGTCGCTTGGGCTATCGAATCGTTTAGCTGTCGAGTTCCCAGACGGTGACCTGAATTGCGTTGTGCTCGAAGGTCCTATTCGTCTTTCGGATGACCTGCTGAATTTCGGTTGGTTCGGAAATACGGGTAAATCGATCTCCAAGCAATTCGCTAAGTTGATCGAGAGTTGTTGCGTTTTCGCCATTGATCTTGAAGCCGCCCAGCCAATGTTCGCGATCGGTACGATCGTCTTGCCAGTCGTAACTGGAAGCGATGATTAGAAGTCCACTGGGGTTGATCCGTTCGTGTACCCTATCGAGGAATTTACGTGGGCTGTAAGTGTTTTCCAGCATCATATCCAATAATATGAGATCGTATCCGTTGAAGAGTGGTTTCATATTGGAAATATCCGCTTGCATGAACTCCACTTTCGGACGCGAAGCGTCGAGGCCCAGTTCTTGGAGATTTTGCTGATGGAATGAGACAATTTCTCCTTCTTCGGGAAGAGTGTATTGAGTGTAGCCTTTTTCTTTGAGCTCGACTCCGATGCGAATCATGCGGGCAGTGAAATCCACTCCGGTTACGTTCTCATATTCGACTGCTAATTCGAACGTCGAGCGACCGGTTTTGCAACCAATATTGAGAGCTTTGCCTTTGGGGCGACCCTGGGCATGATTGAGTGCCATTTGGGCCAGTTTCTCTGGGTAATTTTCTATGCCGAAATATTCGTTTCCGTAGTGAAGCTCGCAATACGGTGTAACTTCAGGATCGATCTCGTAGCGATCGTCGGGTGTTTCGATTGGCGCTGTCGAAGCGATATATCGGAAGCCGGCGTGTTGGTAGAAATGACGTCGAAATGCGTAACGAGCCGAACGGATGATTTCATTGCCTGTTGAAATCCAAGAACCGCCTTTGATTAGATTGTGTTTCGTATCGAATGTAGGTGTGGAGAAATCATCGTAGAGGGGATGCACTTGGAATCCAGGAAGTCCTCGGATTGGAGTTTCCGTGTGCTGCCATACGTTGCCGACAACGTCATAAAACCCTTGCTTGAAAGCGTATTTGTCGACGGGTACCGACGAAGCGGCATCCTCGAGATTGAGATTGCCGGGAGCTTTTTCCCAATCGGAGACATCTGGAGTCTGGGTATAGTCTAGAAGTCGATACCATTCTTCTTCGGAAGGTAGGCGAATCGGAAGGCCCATTTTTTCCGTCTTCCAATTGCAGAAGGCTTTTGCTTCTAGGTAATTGGTTTCGGCAGGCCAGGACCAGGGCATGTCGATAACTGTGAGCATTGAGCGAAAACGATAGGATCCATCTTCTTGCTGAATCCAAAAGCCGGGAGCAGTGACCTTTTTGTATTGTACCCATTGCCAGCCTTCGGCTGTCCAGTAGGATTGATTGCGGTAGCCGCCGTCTTTGATGAATTCGAGGAATTCGCGATTCGAGACTAGGTGTTTGGAGGCTTTAAATTCGCTGACGTCGGATATGTGGCGTCCGTACTCGTTGTCCCAACCGTAGAGTTCATCTTCGCGATCTTTTTCTTGGATCACGGTTCCGGCTGGAACGGGAATCAATTGATTCTGAGGGGCTGTAGCATTGGTTTCGCTAGATATTGACCAATCGGGGTGATTTGAATCGAGTAGTTCGCTTGGGAGTTGGCGGATGAGGACGCTACTGGTTTCGAGATGGATACGTTCGTGTTCGATACCCATCATAATGATCCAGTAGAGGCTCTCCCATTCCACCGGGAGGGTGAGGAGCGTTTCGTTGATTAGGTCATCGATTGCCATTCGAATTTGGTCGCGGTATTCCTTGACTGCTTCGACGGAGGGCCACTCGTAGTGTTGTTCGTTGAGATCGTCCCATGACATTTCGTCGACTCCTATCGCAAAAGTCGATTCGAAGCCGGGGTTGATGCGTTGGTCGATGAACTTACCGAGGAGCAGCTTGTTTACGAAGAACGTGGCGGTGTGGCCATAGTAGAAAATGAGCGGATGCCTAAGAGGGTCGGCTCGCCGGTAGTACGCTTCATCGGAGGCCAAGGTTTCGAAAAGCAATTCGTAGGCATCGTAGGTCTCGTGAAAATAACGTCGAATTTCCGTGCGTTTGGCCTCTGGGTCGCCTTCTTTGAGGCCTATTGTGTAGGGTGTTTTGAGTTCCTTTGTAGCCGTGTTTTCCATATTCGAAGAGGATTCCTGCATCGGGGTTATGTCTTTTTCGTTGGTTGAGAAAATGGTTAGATTGAAGTTAGGCGACTTTGTTTCAGGGGTAATGAGAAATTGGGTTTTTAGCGAGTTGAGAGAATTGTGTGCACAAGTGGATTCATCCTGTAACTTATTCGTGTTGTCGAGCGTTCTGAGGTTAGAAATGTATGGAGCAGTCGACGAACAAAGCTAGGGTCCGAATGCGCGGTAGCCCGAAGAAATCATCTAATGGTGGTTTTTCAGGTTTTTTGTTCGATGGGGCCAAACGATCGGAATTATGGCGATAGCGAGGATGACAGGAATATTGGCTGTGGATCTATTGCTGGAGTTGTCCAGCGAATCAAAGTGGACTAGCGGCAAGCGAGTTTCGCTCGTCAAGTCCGGAAAAGAGGCCAAGCTGCTCGCTCGAAACTACTGCGACTCGGAATCCTATATGAGCGACATCACAGAAGCGGCAGACCAAGAACTCGTGAAAGCTTCGCTGAAAGGCGATTTGAATGCTTTCGATGAGATTGTTCGCAGGCATCAGACGATGATAACGCGTTGTCTTTTCAGATTCTGTCCTCATCAAGCGGATCTTGAAGATCTTGTGCAGGAAACGTTCATTAAATCGTTTCGCAAACTCGAATCCTGGCAGGCGACTGCTCCATTTGAGAATTGGTTGCGAAAGATCGCCTACAACACGGGTTACGATCATTTTCGGAAAAACTCACGTAATCCAGCTTCCATTTCGATAAACAATTCAGAGGAAAACGAATTAACGTTAGAGCGTTTATCTGAGAACAAGGACCATCGGCGTAGCTTCGAAATGACCGAGCAAGCGCAGAAAATTCTGGCGTTGCTGAGAGAAGAAGAGCGGACGCTACTGACAATGCAGTATTTAGAAGACTTGCCGCTGGCCGAAATTGCAGATCAATTGGGCTGGGGACTATCAAAAACTAAGGTAAAGAGCTTCCGTGCCCGTAATAAATTAAGGAAATTGCTTATTAATAATGGAATCGCACAAGAAACAGATCCCTCCATCATGGGATAAGATCGTGCGTAGGAGTCGCGAGGAATCGCCTCCTGCTCTCGATGTTCGCCCGTACGTACGTGCTCGGCTCGAGTCGCTTGTGCGTTCTTCATCCTGGAGCCGTGCCGAAATTCGTGCCGGTTTGCTCGATTGTATTCTGGAGCTCTTCGCTCGTCGCTTGGCGCGTATCTCTCTAGGTGCATGCTTTGGAGCGGCGGCCTTTCTGGCAATCGTTACGACTACCACGGCTGACGTTAACGAGCTGACGGAAAATGAATTAGATCTAAGAGAGAATTTCGACGAAGCTTTAGTGGGCAACGATTGGACTGAGTATCTATGAGGCAGAACAGCAAATTTGGAGCGATGGCCGTCTTGGTTGTTATCTTTTCTATCGGGGCTTTGTCAGGCGTCGGGGGCACTTTCTATTACTTAAAGCAGAAGCATGGGCATCGTCCGCATCGCATTGAGCAGCGTAACCCGGAAGATATCTACCGTGTCCAGATCGATCGAATGACCTCTCGATTGGAGCGATCGCTTGAACTTTCAGATGTGCAGATTCCGTTTGTTCGCGCGGAAATCGAAAAATTTGGCAGTGCGATGCGCGAAAAGCATGAGAAAATGAAACCTCAATTGGACGCTCTGATGCAGGAGCGCATGGTCGCGATTGAAAAGCACCTCAACGCCGAGCAGGTGGAAGCATTTCGCAAACTTAAGTCTCGACGCGATGGAAAAGGCGGCGAAGGCGGTCCGCGCGCTTGTCGCGGGGCGCTAGGTTCGAAAAAGACTTGTTAGGCGAGCTACGCCTTCCCAGGTCCGATATTACTCGGCTTGGGTGTCCTCGCCGAGCTCGGGCAAAAGATTGTCCGTCTTTAGAACCGTTATGGGAAACTTGGTTTTGATCGATACGTTTTGTTCCTTTTGGAACTTGGCTCCAACTGCTTCGCAGGCTTCGCCGATGCTCTTAACGGGATATTTGCAGCCT
>JABITN010000035.1 GCA_018700525.1 Opitutales bacterium | reverse complement strand
TCCAAGGTCGCCCCTTCATGACTGATGACACTACTAGTGCGGCCGCGTTGTTGACGCTCGACATAGGGGTTTACACGGTTCAGGTAAGTTCAGCCGACGGAGGTACTGGCGAAGTGCTCGTAGAAGTCTACGAGGTAACGGAATAAAAGCTTGAGTCTAGCTGTTTCGTTCGGCCTTGATTAGAAGGCTCGAAGTAATTTTGGTGATAGCTATCATTCCGATTTAAATGTGCTAATAGAATAATTGGACCACGATTGATAGAGTATTCAATTTTTCCCTCAATCTGCTAAATACTCAAAAACGAGAAAGGCTTTGGGGTTGGAGCTAATCCCACTACTCGTGTACGTACTGGTTACATTTGCTCTTTCAGTCACTGGGAATTGCTAGAAACGAGAAGGTGCCACCAAGCAAACCATGGAACTCTAACCCATGCAATCACCCCCCCTCAATCTAGCTTCCAGATAAAACCGAAACAATTCTCTCTCCTATCAACAAGAAGCGAGAAGGCTATCTTGAACACAATTACATCGAGCGATGTTATTCGGGATTTTGAACCAAAAAAGGAACAAATATCTTAGATTACGAAGCTAGCTGAGGCACCATCCGAACTAGCTACAAATAAGCTCGAACATCTAGTTGATTACTCCTTGTTTTAGAACGTTCATCGAAAGCGAGGCACGAGAACAGGGGTACTCTTTTTATACGCCTCATAGTCTTCTTGGCCACCCCATGTATCGTCGGCCCGCTTCTCAAGCAACGGTATACCGCTCACACGCGTCAGCAGGATCGTTATGAAAACAGGAGAGCTCAGACACACCCACTGCCATCCCTGCAAAACAGGGAAGGCGATAATCGCTACACCAGTCCAGAGAACAATCTCTCCGAAGTAGTTGGGATGCCGCGAACGGGACCAGAGACCGGAACGAATAAATTTACCTTTGTTTTCGGGATTCTCTTTAAATTGGCCTTTCTGACGATCCGCTGCTATCTCAATAAGAAAACCACTGAGCCAAAGAAGGGAACCTATCAGGGCAAAGATTCCGAAAGGCTCCTTCTGCTCGGAAGTGATCGCCGCCCAAGCCGCAGCTGCGGTGAAGGTGATCCATAAGCCCTGCAATGTCCATGCTGCCAGAAATCGAACGAAACAAGTCTTTATCGCATCAAACCTAGCGTCCTTCCCCGCTTTATGGATACGCGTAAATAAAAAGTATCCCAAACGAGCCGCCCACACAAATACCATCAATCCCAGCATCAACGAACGCGCATCAACCGATGTGCTCATTCCCATGGCCAAAGCAGTTCCCATAACATAGGATACGCTCCCAACGAGATCGAAGAATCCTTCCGTTTTCTTAATGTAAGACGGAATAAACGCAAGCCACTGCAGCCCGAATGCTAAAACCACAGACGCTACAAAAGGTGAAAGACCCGAGACCTCGTCTCTCCCGTTGCTTCCAGCAACCGCGAAACCATACCCAATCAAAATCACCGCTGGGATTGCTATCAAAGCTTTTAACTGATCTTTACTCATAAATAATCATATGTTGGGCAGCGAAGAACTCCTTTGGGAAGCGGTCAACATGGCCACCCCAAAAAAAAAGACCCATGACCCGCGGTATGCTACTGCTTCCTAAACCAATCAGATCTGTTTCCGCGAACAAGGTAAATTCAACCATTGAACAATCAATGAACAGGATAGAGCCCTTAACTAAAGTCCGTATTAAGTTTAACAACTACTCTCATTGGGAAACTTTACCTACGACATGGAGCTTTATTGAAACTTTATTATGCTTAATAAGCGCTCGCAAACTTACAGCAAATCATAACCGCGAATTATCTGATCCATGAGTTCCTTATCCGCCAACGTCTCTGGACCAATTCTTTGGCAGACCAGAGCCGGTTACAGTTTTGCTTCCATTGGACTCAGTGCAATCGAACTCATGCTCCAAGTATATCTGCTGGAGCTCTATATCATAGCAGGCCTTGAACCTTCTCTAGCCGGTTTGGCAATAGCTACAGCGGTAATATGGGACGCTGTTAGCGACCCTGCCATGGGTATCCTTTCCGATAAAACACCTGCTTCGTCAGTCAAGGGTAAGCGCGTTCCCTACCTGATCGCAGGAGCTGGTATCATCGGATTCGCATTTTATTTTCTCTTTAACCCACCATCCAATACGGAGCAGTCATCACTCTTCAGTAATCTCCTAATCTGGTATCTCGTGGTTAATACTGCCATGACTCTTTTCAGCGTACCACACCTCTCGGTGATTAACGACCTTTCCAATACGGAGCAGGAGAGAGCGACCTTTTTCGGATGGAGAATCGTTGCCGGTTCAGTTGGGCTCCTACTTGGAATCGGACTGCCAGCTTACTTGGCATTTCAATTCGACAGTAGTTTGATTTCAGATACAATTAAACTTCGCGGTACCAGTGGATTCGCTATCGGCGGTATTGCGACCATAGGTTGCCTAATATCTAGTTTGGCTATTTGGCACTCTCTAAAAAACAAGGAGTCCTCGAACGCGTTTGATCCCGCCAATTCCTATCACCCTTTTAAGGTTTTAAAACAAAGCGTACGATCTCCCTTCTTCCTTATGTTGGTGCTCGGGTTCATCGCTATAGCAGTGGGCCGGTCTTTCAATTCGAGTCTCGCCCTCCCCTACTACAAAACTACGCTCAAGCTGAGCGAAGAACAGATCGGGGTCATCCTATTGGTACTCACCTTATTCATCATTATCGCCGCTCCCCTATGGGTTCATTTTTCTCGAAAACACGGCAAAGCACGCCTTTTCTTCGTAGCCGTAATGTCACTTGCTGTTCTTTCCGCTGTCATGTACCCGAACCTTCCGTCCAAAACGCTTTGGCCCGTACTCCTCCTCGCGGGAACCGGGGGTATTTTGGTAGCTAGTATCGTTCTACTGGAATCCCTATTCTCAGACTTGGTCGAGGAGGAAAAATCAAGGCAGGTGAAAGACGTTTCCGGCGTCTACTATGGAATTTGGCGTATGCTGTCGAAGGTTGCCCGAGCGCTTGGGATCGCCTGTTCGGGACTCTATTTATCCTTGATCGGCTACGAACAAGGTTCTCTCGCCCAATCTCCTTCAATCGAACGATCAATAGCATGGGCATTTGGTCCTGGAGTAGCTGTTTTCCTAGCTATTGGAGGATTGTGTATTTTTAGAACCCGTCACTATCAGCATCAACCATCCAAAACTTAACATTCGGAAAGATTGGAACTCCTGTCTTTTTTTCAAGCTCTAGACCTTTTCCAACAACGCTTCATCGTTTTGTTCTCCACCAAACGAACGGGAACTCGAACAGAGCTTCTCGTGACGAAGCCCGAAAATTCTTATAATACAATCGTTTGCCGCATCCAGAGCCTTCCAATCGCTTGCCAATTGATCGTGAAGCTGATCGTGCAATTGCCAGCCCAATGGCCGTGCTTGCCATATCCCACTGCAATTTCCAGATTTCCTTATCGGTAGCCCTGCGCAGAACCTCAGCTCGGACAAGCTCATCGTTCGAGTCTTCGCCAACTAACGAAAAGTCGTCCGGACTCTCTTCTTCGAGCAATGGGAAAATCGAGCAGAGATTAAGTCCCTTCCTACTGTCTGGCATAGGATGGAATGAGGACCGCCTTGTCCGTAACGCAGCTCGCTCACTGAGGCACTTTAATCGTCTTTTTTGAGCGGCTTCACTTCCAGCAACTGATCAACGATCGCAGTTGGCTTGACCGTTGGTAGCTCATGCGGCAAAACCAATTCTACCTCTTTCACTTTCAGCCATCCTCAGTTCCTGCAATCCAAGCTAATCATCCCCCGAGATTACCCCGCGAATCGAATCGGAAAAATTGAATTTCCTAGCAAAAAAAAGCCTTATATTCTCAGGATATTGCCGAGCTAGGACATCGCAACCGCTCCACCTCGAGAGCGCATCGCAGAACTGATTCTGCAGAGCAGCAATCCCAACGAGAGGCCCATACAAATCCGATATAAATCAATGAAAAGACGAGAAGCAGTTGAGAAGCTATCATGGATACTGAAGTCAGCCCTATTCGCTCCAGCAATAGCTACCGCATTGAACGGTTGCCAAAAAGAGGTTTTCAACGGTAGAAAACTACTGGTTTTCGACACCGAACAAAATGATTTGGTAAAGGCAATTGCAGACATCATTATTCCCCACACAACATCCCCATCCGCCTCGGAACTAAAAGTAGATAGCTTCATGGACTTGCTGTTGATGGACGTTTTCGAGGATGAGGTTAAACGACAATTTCTGGCTGGCTTGGCTCAATTCGATACGGAGTGCCAGTCGACGACTGGAAACAATTTCCTCGAGCTCAACGAGTCCGAACGGTATTCCTATTTGGAAAAAGTAGACCGAGAAACGATGGGGAAATCGTACCGAGATCGCATTCCCTTCTACTACACCTTTAAAAGCCTTGTGATCACCATCTATTTTTCAACGGAACAAGGTATCAAACAGAACCTAAACTATACGCCAATCCCTGGCCCCTACAAGGGTTCTATCGAGCTCAAAGAAGGCGATAGAATTAGAATCGGCAATAGAATGTAATTATCATGGACGATAATAACACATACGACGCGCTAGTAATCGGCTCCGGAATGACAGGTGGATGGGCAGCCAAGGAATTTACGGAAAACGGATACAGAACCCTCGTCATCGAACGAGGAAGGGATGTTAAGCATAAAGAAGATTACCCTAACGCATTTAAAGCCCCATGGGATTATAAGTACCGAGGCTACGACACTCGCAAAATTAAAGAGGAGTACTCCATCCAACACCTCAAATATAACTTCGATGCTTCTAGCATGGATTTTTTCGCGAGCGATAAAGACCATCCCATCGAAACCCCAATCGATAAACCCGCTCGATGGTTTAGGGGCTACCAAACAGGAGGGAGAAGTTTGATATGGGGGCGAGGGGCCTACCGTATGAGCGACCTTGAATTTGGCGCGAACCAAAAGGATGGGAATGGAACGGACTGGCCAATTAGATATAAGGACATTGCACCTTGGTATGACTATGTTGAAACATTCATAGGCGTTTGCGGAACCAAGGAAAACATCGACCATTACCCCGATGGAAAATTCCTTCCGGCATTCGAGATGAATACGGCCGAAAAAGTCATCAAAGACAGAATTGAGAACCATTACGAAAACCGGAAACTGATCCCTAATCGATTCGCTCATCTCACTAAAATCAAGCCTGGCCAATTCAAAGGGAGATCCGAATGCCAATCACGAGATATGTGTCATGCAGGATGCCCCTATGGGGCCTATTTCAGCAGCAATAGCTCTACCTTACCCGCAGCATACGAAACCGGAAAGCTAACGCTCAAATCGAACGTAATCGTCGAATCGATCATTTATGACGACGAAAAAGGAAGAGCGGCCGGCGTCAGAACGATCAATAGTATTACGAAAGAACGATCCGTCTACTACGCTAGAGTGATTTTTCTATGCGCCTCGACCCTGGCTTCCACCAGTATATTAATGCAATCTAGGACATCGAGGTTCCCAAACGGTCTTTCCAACTCAAGCGGCACGCTCGGGCGCTACCTAATGGATCACCATAAAAATGTTGGAGGATCAGGCATCCTAAAAGGGTATAAAGATAGCTACTACAGAGGATTTCGACCAGGATCCTTAGTCATCCCTAATTTTAGAAATGTCCATCGCCAGGAAATGGATTTCCTAAGAGGCTACGGAATCTACGGAGGAGCCAGTAGAGCCGGAATTGACCCAAACCAGATTGGAATAGGAAAAGAATTCAAGGAAAAGCTAAGCAAACCCGGCCCATGGAAAATGAGTCTCTACGCCTATGGAGAATGCCTACCCTACTACGCGAACAAGGTGGAACTGCACCCCGAAAAGAAAGACCAATGGGGCCTTCCGATATTGAACATTTCGGCTGAATTCAAGGAGAACGAAATGAAGATGAGGAAGGATATGAAAGAGCAAATCACCGCAATACTAAAAGTGGCGGGTTTAAGCGATATCAACGTAAGTGAGGGATCGCATATAATGGGAGATTCCACCCATTTTATGGGAACCGCCAGAATGGGACTCGATCCCCAAACGTCTGTTCTGAACCAATACAATCAGAGTCACGACATACCCAATCTATTTGTCACCGATGGCTCTTGCATGCCCTCAGCCTCCTACATGAGCCCTTCGCTAACCTTTATGGCATTAACGGCTAGAGCATGCGATTACGCTGTGAAGGCAATGAAAAGCGGAACCCTCTAGGGCTTAAAACTCCAAAATAGTAATCCAAATATAGATACTAAAACGAAAGCAGACACCAATCGATTGAATTTCCTAATCACAGATGCCTAAGAAACTATTTTATAAGCATGACGTGAATTACGCTTCATCTAGGGATTTCAACCCCTCAATTCCAGGTTTCGGAAAAACAAGACCGATGATCATTCGCCAGTCTTTTATATTCAAAATCCTACGCAACTAGATTCTCAATTCATAAAACCGGTCGCCAAACCCGCTTGCCCACTCACAAAGAAGGCGACCCGATCAAATCGGGTCACCTTTGAAAATTTTGCCAATCCAACGCTAGATCAATCTTCGCTTTCTTCGCCGATTTGAAACCTAGTAAAACGATTGATCACCATATTCTCGCCAAGCTTCGAGATCTGCTCGGACAGAACGTCCTGAACCGACTTGTCGCTATCCTTAACGAATGGCTGATCAAGCATACACGCAGTTGCGTAGTACTTATTCAACTTGCCTTCGATAATCTTCTGAACTGCTGCCGGAGGCTTACCCTCAGCTTGAGAAGCTGCGATTTCACGCTCTTTCTCGACCAAATCCGCAGGGACTTGTTCACGACTAACGCAAACAGGATTTACTGCGGCGACATGCAAACAAAGGTCCTTCACGAAAGACTTGAAATCATCCGTTTTCGCAACGAAATCAGTTTCGCAATTAACTTCAATCAACACGCCAACCTTGCCACCCAAATGGATGTAAGACTCAACGAGACCTTCCGAAGTTGCGCGCCCAGCTTTCTTGGAAGCCGATGCCATTCCCTTCTTGCGAAGAATCGTAATCGCTTTCTCGATATCGCCATCCGATTCTACTAAAGCCTTCTTGCAGTCCATTAAGCCCGCCCCGGTTTGGCCACGAAGCTCTCCAACCTGTTTTGCTGTAATGCTCATTATATACCTTTCAAATAGATTAATCGATAACGTCCAAAAGAACTAGGCGTCCTTTTTCTCTTCTTCGGCAGCAGGTGCAGCTTCTTCGGCAGCAGGTGCAGCTTCTTCGGCAGCAGGTGCAGCTTCTTCGGCAGCAGGTGCAGCTTCTTCGGCAGCAGGTGCAGC
>JABITN010000043.1 GCA_018700525.1 Opitutales bacterium | reverse complement strand
ATACGGTGCGGTTAGCGTTAAAAGATAATGGGTTACAAAGTAGGCATTGTAGGTGCGACCGGAGCGGTCGGGCAGGAGTTGATAGGACTTCTTGAAAGAAGGCAGTTTCCACTGTCTGAGCTCAAGCTATTTGCATCCAGTCGTTCTGCAGGAAAGCAGATCGAAGCGTTGGGGCAAACCATCACTGTCGAAGAAGCTACGAAAACGTGTTTTAACGGACTGGATTTTGTTATTTTTTCGGCGAGCGGTACTTTGGCGAAGGAATTGTGTCCGGCGGCAGCGGCAGCGGGAGCGGTTGCCATAGATAATAGTTCTGCTTTTCGGATGGATCCGAATGTGCCTTTGGTGGTGCCGGAAATTAATCCCGAAGCTGCCAAAGCGAATAATGGAATTATTGCTAACCCAAATTGCACGACTGCGATTACTTTGATGGCGGTTCATCCGTTGCACCAGCGTTTTGGATTGAAGCGAATGTTCACGTCGACTTACCAAGCGGTAAGCGGCAGTGGTGTGGCTGCGATGGCGGAGCTTGAAACGCAGATGGGCGAGCTGTCTCGTGGCGAACCGACTACCGTGGAGGCGTATCCTTATCAGATAGCGTTGAATGCGTTGCCTCATGTGGATTCGTTTTTGGAGAACGGCTACACGAAGGAGGAGATGAAAATGGTGAACGAGAGTCGCAAGATAATGGGACTGCCGGATCTTATTTCTTCGTGCACTTGCGTGCGGATACCGGTTATGCGGTCGCATTCGGTTTCGGTTAACGCCGAGTTCGAGGATGCGGTATCTATTGAAGCGGCACGTGCTGCAATCGAAGCTGCTCCGGGGATTGACCTGGTCGATGATCCTGCAAACGGAAAGTACCCAATGCCGCTTGATTTCGCTGGTCGCGAGAATTGCGGAGTCGGTCGCATTAGAAAGGATCTTGGATACGATAATGGATTGGCATTTTGGGTTGCGGGAGACCAGCTCTGGAAGGGAGCTGCCCTGAATGCGGTTCAAATCGCGGAGTGTCTCTGTAAATAGGAATGACGCGACTGGCTGAGCGTTTTGGTTTTTGGCCTCTTTTCAGCAATTACAGTAGTTTGGGCTTTTCGGGATCGTGTTAGTTGTAGAAAACCGATCGAACAATAAAGAGTTAGAAATGCACATTATGAAGCCTAGCCTTACCTTGATAGTTCTAATTTCAACGGGGTTGATAGGATCGACTACTGTCGCACAAACGGAAATTACTCCGTATGCGTCGGAAGCGGAATTGGGTGCTTTGATTGGGGAAAATGCCAAGGTCGTTGGGGTCTTTCATCAGAACGCGTTTGGGGCTCCTGCGATCGCGATTAGCGGCCGAGTGTTTTTTCTCCTCGAGACTCCACCATCGAAACACACGTTTGATTTCCCAAAGAATAGTCGTACTGCGACGGTTGAGGGAACTCTTTATCTCTACGACGGGCGTTTGCAGTTTTCCGAGCCGTATCAGGCGTTTGGCGATCGGTACTATTTTTTCAATATAGATGCTGCGAAGATCGATTTCGGTGAGCCGATTAAGGCGAGTGGTGAAGCGGCTAAGGATCCATTGGAGTTAATTCTTGGAAATTGGCGTTTCGATTTGGAATCGACTGAGGCGGAAGTCTACAAATTCGAAAAGGAAGAAATTAGAAAGATCTTGTCGGGGATGGTCGAAGTTTTCAGGGATTCCGAAATGGTTATCCGCAGGGATCGTATCCGTATGTACATGCCTTCGAAAGAGGTTCGCTCGGATGAACAGTATGAAGTGATCGAGCAATCAGATAAAGGTTTTGTTCTAAGATTGACGGAGCCGGCTCTTAAAACGACGAGAGATTGGGATGTGAAAGTCGATGTGGAAGGGCGTCTTCAGGTTGGAACGAAAAGTCCGCAATTGAAGGGGTTCACATTCTTTTATGTCCGCTGGTAAGGAATCAGTAATTGGCTTTAGTCAAAGCTAGGCAGTAAGAAGCACGGGGTCTGCCATAAGGACCATTAAGCACACCATTATGGAATACGCTGACCATCTAGGCAAATGGACAGAAGTGGGAGCAAGGCTTTCCAAGCAATTATTCCTGCAATCTGCATTCTCTCGAGGAGAACATCATTGAGGAAGTGAGAGAGCGTATGGAGAGTGGTAAACTAAGGGCTATGTTCCGCGATGGGTATTACGTCTCAACAGTTAAGGAGAAGAGCTAGCAACAGGTTCACCGCATTGAAGAGAGGAAAAAGGAAACGAGGTACACTGGGAACTTAGTGAGCCAAAAAGATTATCAGAGGATACTAGCTAAGGCTAGGGAGAGAATACGGGGTTGCCGGGACCAGGAAGTGTAAAGTTTTCCGACAAGAGTAAGGAAACTTTACAGATTTGATGCCGTTTTACAGCATTGGGAAATTATTTTTAATTTTACAATTAGCTGATGTTCATTGACTAATCGATATTTAATCGAATGGCTGGTCCCGCTGGCATGGAAGTTGTCCCTTACATTTAGTATGAAATCGCCCGAAAATGGTGTGCTTGAAACAAGCGAAGTCAAAGCGACGAATTCGCGTGCAGCTAGAATGGCGAGGTACTCCACCGCCGCGGCAGGAGTCGCCGCTCTAAGTGCTGTGGACGTTGATGCCGCCATGATTAAGGTGCTGGTAACTGATGCTCAGAACAAAACTAATTACACGCTAGACCTCGGTGAGATAGTTTCAGGTGCAAGCACGGAATTGACACTAATAGGCGGCAGTTCTCTTCATCTTAAAAACAACAACCTTGTTTCATTCGTAGCCGGTACCGGCTGGAGCTCTTCTAAAGTGGAGGCGTTTAATGTTACCCAACAAATAACCGGCAATTTTGTTTCTCGTAATGTTTATGATAGTAGTTTTGGGGGCACTAATTATTACGGATTCCGTGTAAATGGTGGTGGGGACTATTATAACGGCTGGTTGAATGTTCAAGCAGCCGCCTCCAACACTTTCAGCTTAAACAGCTATGGCTACAACTCTACGCTGAACGGAGCAGCGAATGCTGGGCTGGGCACTGTTTCTAGCGTACCAGATAGTGGCCCAGGCGTCGTTGGCCTCGCTTTAATTGCGGCGGGAGCCGCTGGGATTCGCCTCCTGAGAAAGCTAAGGATTAAAAGCTAGTTTGGTTGTT
>JABITN010000036.1 GCA_018700525.1 Opitutales bacterium | reverse complement strand
TCTCGTCAGTCAAAACCGATACTGATGAACCAACATCCCGCAGATTCGACTTAATGCGAGTGCCCGCCAAAGTAGAGGTTGGCCGATAGGTTTCATTATCGCCTGCAGCCACACTAAAAGGACTGAGTTCGAAAACCTCGTCATCATCCTGCGCTTGAATAGCGCCGAGCGGCAAAAGCATTGCCGCGAAACAAGTACTAAATCTGAGTTTGATATTTTTATTCATGGGATTGGGTTAGAATGAAGTTTGCCTTGCGTCACATGCGCTCGATTACGAGGGGATGGGTTCGACGCGTTTGCTCTTCCAATATCGAAAAAGTGGCCCCAAATAAAAAGGCAATAGAACCTGAAACAGTTCAGAACGTGCATTCCGTCCAAATTAGGTCCATTCTGACCAACAGACGAATTTCGATTCCACAAATTGCCTTGAACTCACTCGCATCGCTACAATCATCGCTTCCCTATGACGAAGCGACTATCCCTCCTTCTCGCCCTGCTATGCTTGGCGCTCTCCCACCCTCTCGCAGCTGAAAGCCCAGACGCACTTATCAAACGAGCGAAGCTGGTATTGGAAGACAACTTCAACCGTTCCGAAAAAGACGATAGCAAAGAGCAACTCGGCAGAGAGTGGGTAACCAATAGCGAAAAGCGTGCCCATGGGGTAAAACAAGCCGACCTAAAGGACGACACGCTGGTTATCGTAATGGCCGCAGGAGCCAACCACAGCGTCTCGGTTAGGCACGACGCGCCCTTCGACGATGGCATCGTTCAAGTTCGCTTCAAACTGCATGATGCGAAGGGGATCAAATTCAACTTCAACGATCCCAAAGCGAACAAGGTTTCATGGGCTGGCCATATTGCCCGAGTCGTCGTTACGCCTAAATCGGTTTCGATAGGCGACGACAAGAAAGGCGTATTCGATCTTAAAATACGGGAACAGCGACAAAACAAAAACATCTCCCAAAGCGACAAGGCAAAACTAGATGCTTTTCTTAAAACGAAGACCGCCATTTTCAAAAACCCTCTGAAAGAAGATCACTGGTACGAGCTCACCATCGCCAACACCGGTCCCAAATTCGAAGTCTACATAGATAACAAAAAGGTTGGTGAATTCATATCCGAAGGCCTCGACCACAAGGTAAAGCAAAACCTCGCATTCGGGATATCCGGCACTGCCACAATCGACGATCTAAAGATCTGGTCGCTAGACGGATAACGCTCTTGCAACCGATTAAAGCAAGAACGACTCGACGAGTTATTAGAGTCTCTGTTGATCCCACGCCACTATCGCAAAGAAGCTACGTCGCAAGGCGGCGTGGTTTGCTAGGTTCGGCATAAAAACCACAGTCAACTGTTGACTAGAAATTGAATTGAATCGGGCCAAACGATTTGCTACTCATTCTTTAATTAGTATCAATTAAACTATGAGCCCTAGATTCAACCCCAACGGCCTTCACTCAATCGGACGCCGACAATTCTTACGATCCGCTTCAGCGTTGATCGCCCTGCCAGCTCTCGAATCCTTCCCCGTATTCGGGGCCGCTACAAAAGCGGCAACGGTTTCTGCAAAGAAAGCACGTTGCTTAGTCTCCGTTGGCTCCTACTTGGGCCTGCATCAAAATGCATTCTTTCCTAAGGAAGCGGGTCGCGGTTACACGATGCCGGAAACGCTTAAGCCGCTAACGGACCATCGTGACGCCTTTACTGTTTTCTCCGGCCTCGATCATCGCGCGGCCAATGGTCATGGAGCCTGGAGTAACTTCCTTTGCGGAAACTCTCCAAATGCTTACTCGCTCGATCAGATGGTCGCCGATCAAATCGGCCAAAAGTCGCGGTTCCCGTCCGTTCAACTAACCGCTGGCACCGGCGAAGGCAGCAAGGCTATGAGCTTTACGAAACAGGGTATCGGCCTCCCCATGGTTCAGCGTCCTAGCGTCTTCTACAAAGAGCTCTTCATGTCCGAAGCCGACAAAGCGCGTATGGAGTATATGCTGCGTAGCGGCAAAAGTTCGATCGACTACGTATTGGAAGATGCCCTACGACTCCAAAAATCTGCGACGCGTCG
>JABITN010000037.1 GCA_018700525.1 Opitutales bacterium | reverse complement strand
GTATGGGGTAACCCCGCTCCTACAAATACGGATTGCCTTCACCCGCTCTCGCCTTACCACAAAAAAACGGATCGCTGCCGAGGCAGCGATCCGCGCAAATAATTTCGATTGTCTAGATCGCGACTGCTCGCGGCTTAGAAATCATGAGTGACCGTGAAACGGTACTGACGTGGTGTAGGCAAGTCGAAGCGAGCATAGGGGATACCACGGTCTCCAGGGACTTGCGTAGTGATATCACCATCAATCGATAGGCGACTGGGGATGATGTCTTTGTTGTCAAACAGGTTGTTTATGTTCATCTGGTAGGTCCAGTTGCCGTCACCCAAGAACTTTCCGCCCTTCATCTTATAGCGAATAAAGAAGTCGGCGTTGGCCTTGGCTTTGCCCAAAAACTCAACCCCATTTTCTTCGCCAATAATATTAGCATCCTCCCAGCGGTATCCGCCTCCGACGGATATGCCCTTCATGCGGCCTCCCTTGAAATCGTAAGCTGTGAACACATTAAAACGGTAAGGACGCAGGCCCCAGCGTTTTTCGAGAATTTCCCGACGTTCATTAACATTGTCAGCCATATCGAAAATTAACCGAGAGACACCTGTATTATCTAAAGTACGGTTTGCTGGAAGCTCATCTGCAAGATCGAGATACTTTGAAATAACTCCATCGGAAGTATAGGCCGAACGGTCAATCGTGTATCCTTGAATCGTGCTGCCCGGATCATCGGGGTCATCCACCTCTGACGCTTCTGTAGCTCCCTGGATAACCAACCCATCACCCGCTTCCATCATGCCAGTGAATGCAACGCCTTTACCGAAAGAATTGGATACAATGCGGTCCGTTTTGGCCGCATTAAGCGTCAGGCGCCAGTTTTGAGTCATATTAGCGGTCAACTTAAATTCGATCCCATTCGAATTGTTGTCACGAAAATATCCATTCGTCTCCGGCCTCAGTTCCTGCCTACGAGAAAGAAGCGATTCTAAGGCAGCTCGGTTCCCGGTTCCCGGTATATCGACACCGTCATCGTCAAAAGCCGGCGTGAATGCGTTTTCGTAGGCTTCGTAAACGCCTTCTACTGGATTTGCGAGTTGACTGCCGCCAACGACTTCTTGGATCGAATCGGTTTCATAATAGACCACACGGCCACTAATTTTATTATCCATCAGGGTGAAATCGATTCCAAAATCGCTGCCATCTCCGTCAGCTGGAGGACCCGTAGCTCCATCTGGGAAAACCGTCCGCCGAAAATCGGGGATACCGATATTGGTTCCCGTATTCGCGACCAGAGAGAAATTTTGGTTCAAATGATAGACCGCTCCTGCCGTGCGCACCACAGCTTCATGGTTTGTTCCCGGTGCCGCCGGGGAGATTCCCTGACTCGATGGAGTATCAGGGTTGATGTTAAGATCAGGAAGCCAGCCGATAACGGGGTCGAGACGGTGTCCCGCCCTATCGAGTTCCAGCGAGTCTTCCCGATAACCTAAGGTAACTACGAACTTGTTATTTAAGAAGTGACTTTGCGTGACCGCCATCATCGAATCGGTGACCTGATTGATCAAGTAATTGATATTCCCAGGGTTTGCTTCCGCCCATACGGTTTCGTATGCTTGAGGCGTGCCGGGAGACCACCGATCTGTGTAAATCGTTTCCGGTACGCTTCTCCAGCTTCCCGCCTTCCAAGTATCGCGATCCTCTAAATCGAAGTAGTTCCGAATCGTCACCCGATTATTCGCAGCCAGAAAATTAACCCCCCTGTGGATGAATCCATTAACGTCGGTGAAGTTTCCACTTGAAGTAGGATTTCCTCCCAATGCGAAGAACGTGTTGCCCCGCAATTGTTCCTCATCGACTGTAGATGCAGCTAACGCGAAACGGTGATTCCCGACTCGTTCCGTATCCAGGTTGTAGGATGTCGAAATGCGAAGCTCGTCGTAGCGGGAGAGATTCTTATCGCGACGATAGTCGCCATCGAAATAGAATTGACCGGCATAGGGATTATCGGGCCCGTTCACTCCTTGGGTCGTATTCGGGTCCGCGCGGAACTCTGGTCGGGTTCCTTGAAGCTGCGGAACGTCAATATCCGCTCTTTGGTGACCGGCCTGGATATTAAAGAACCAGTTTTCCTTTAACTGAATGTCCGCGAAAAAAGAATGGCTGCTCAGATCCGTCTCGCGGTAAAAATCCGGACCGCCTGGGTTGTATTGATAGGGGAGAAGGCTCTGATCGTTGATGCGGGCTGGGCGATCTCCAAGGCCTCGAGTACCGTCCGGATGGGCCACGCGTTCATCATCATAGCCACCTGTATTATAAGTTCCGGCAGCATTGTAAAACGTCCCGTCATTTTCGACGAAGGTAAAACGATTCGCCCCATTCGACGCCCCGAGGGGATTCTTGTTATTAATTCGCGCATTGCCGTCTCTAGCAACCACTCCAAGGAGTCTACGGGCACCGTTAGGATTGCCGCCATTCGGCTTGAATGTCACGTTTTCCAAACCCAATGCGAGCATGTTGTCATACCAAGGCAATGCACGATCGGTAATGGGACTTTGCTGGATGGACGTCTT
>JABITN010000104.1 GCA_018700525.1 Opitutales bacterium | reverse complement strand
TCGGCTATTCGACTGTAGACACCCATGTCAGCCATATCTACGAAAAACTCCAAGTCAACAACGCCCCCTCCGCCGTCGGCAAAGCCTACCGGCTCGGTCTATTTTCGAAGGGCTAAAAATCAAGAACGGAGCTCAAAACCACGCTGCGCTACGAGGTAGCTACTCGAGGGACTCGCGTTGTTTCTCAAATACCTTTTAGCGATTTAGCATGAGCCTCCTTCAACGCCTAGCCAACCAGGCATTCAGCTGCGACTCCCACTCCTTATTAGTATTCATCACCCCAATACCATGTCCACCTTCCTCATAAACATGCAACTCCGACTCAACCCCTTCCGCCTGTAGACTCTCGAAATAGACTTTCGAATTTTCAATCGGAACCACCTTATCGTCTTTACAGTGGATCAAATAAGTCGGAGGCGTGCTTGCGGTTATCCGCTTATCTGTCGAAAATTCCGCAATATCCGAACGACTCGGCTCATCGCTTCCCAACAAATTACGCCGAGAACCGCGATGAACAATGGAATCGTCCATAGAAATAACTGGGTAAAACAAAATTGAAAAATCCGGGACAGGCGATTCCCGACTAATCGAATCCTTTGGGGCCGGATAGGGCTCACCTACTCCATTCGAAAGCAAACTAGACAAGTGTCCTCCAGCCGAGAAGCCCCAGACGCCGACCTTCGAAGGATCTATCTGCCAACGCTCACTGTTCGCTCGGATTATCTGAAGAGCCCGCATGCCATCCCACATCGGAACGTTCCGATTTCCGTTCGGCAACCGATATTTCACTACAAACGCCGCAATCCCTTGCTCAAGTAAACCATCAATTTGAGGCGTCCCTTCAACATTGACGCATACGTTCCCATAACCACCCCCTGGCACAATAAGAACGGTCTTCCCGTTTGGATTAGAGGGCAGAAAAACGCTCAGTGTCGGCTTAGAAATATTGCTGATTCCGCAATTGTTAGACGTTTCCTCCCCCACGACTCCATTGTCGCCAGGCATTGCTGCAGGCCACAGAGACAAAGTATAAATCGGTTCGGGATTCGAAGTATCAGTCTCTTTTGCAATTGCATCGACATTGGTCGCCGAGCCCCAAAGGAGAATGCAAACGCGAAGTAACCAATTCATATTTCCACTGCACATTTTCGGCATCGTTGTTGCAACTTTAAATTAGGATAGGGTCCCCATTCAATCGACGACAGCCAAATACGAACTTCATTCCGACATTGCCTTCTTGGGAAAATGAAATCGGATAGAGCCATGCCCTCTCTCAACGAACTGCTCGATTTTTCAGACGACAATCTCTACACGCTCAACACACACGCAGCGGGTCCTTCAGGTACGTTACCGCTGCAAGCCGATCAATTGCGCGGCATGGCCAGCGGCGACCTTTTTGGGTGGACTCAAAACGCTGGCATGGGTTGGGACCCAAAACTCCTACTCGGCAAACAGTTTCTCATTCTCAGTACTCAGGGTGGACTCCGAGCACCCGATGGCTCGCCAATCGCACTCGGTTATCACACCGGTCATTGGGAGATCGGTCTACTCGTTGAAGAGGCCGCTCGCTCATTTTCCGAAAGCGGCACCATTCCCTTTGCCGCCTATTGCAGCGATCCCTGCGACGGGCGCACCAACGGCACCGTAGGTATGCTTGATAGCCTACCCTACCGCAATGATGCTGCTATTGTGTTCAGGCGACAGATACGCTCGCTTCCAACACGCCGCGGGGTACTGGGAATCGCCACTTGCGACAAAGGCCTACCTGCTATGCTAATGGCTCTAGCAGGCTCGCCCGATTTGCCGACTATACTCGTTCCCGGAGGAGTCACGCTCCTAGCTGAGGAAGGCGAAGACGCCGGGAAAGTCCAAACGCTCGCCACGCGTTTCGCTCGGGACGAAATCGAACTCGAATACGCCGCCGAAATGGGCTGCAAAGCGTGCGGCACTCCTGGCGGAGGTTGCCAATTCATGGGAACCGCTGCGACTAGCCAAGTGATCGCCGAAGCTCTCGGGCTAACCCTTCCGCACGCAGCGCTTTCCCCGAGCGGAGCTCCCATCTGGAAGGATATGGCTCGCCGCTCCGCCCAGGCACTCATCGGACTCGAAGCAGCCAATCTTAAAACCAGCGACATCCTCACCGACGACTCCATCCACAATGCCATGGTCGTACATGCAGCAATCGGCGGCTCGACGAATCTCGTATTACACATCCCCGCAATCGCCCATGAAGCGGGACTAAGTCAACCGACTGTCGAAGATTGGACACGCATCAATCGCATGGTTCCTCGGATCGTCGATTCGCTTCCCAACGGGCCACGCCACTTCGCGACCGTTCAAGTCTTTCTGGCAGGCGGCGCTCCTGAAGTCATGCTCCACCTAAGAAAGCTTGGATTACTCAAACTCGATGCGCTCACTGTAACCGGTCGCACGCTGGGCGAAAACCTTGATTGGTGGGAAAACTCCGAACGACGTCAGCACCTCAAAGAGAAGCTACGTCAACTCGACGGCATAGATCCAGACGAAGTCATCATGTCGCCCGAACAAGCTCGCGAACGCGGACTCTCCAGCACCGTCACCTTCCTCCAAGGCAATCTCGCCCCCGAAGGAGCCTTGGTAAAGAGCACAGCTATCTCGCCAGATAGAATCGGCGACGACGGCTTCTACCGACACGAAGGTCCCGCATGCGTAATGACCTCGGAAAAAGATGCCATCAACGCCATTAAAGCCGGAACCGTCAAACCAGGCGATACGCTCGTCCTGATGGGCATCGGCCCCGGTTGCGGAATGCCCGAGACCTACCAAATCACATCCGCCCTCAAGCACATGAAAGGCGGCGAACAAATCGCTTTGATTACAGACGGTCGATTCTCCGGCGTATCTACAGGAGCCTGTATCGGACACATCAGCCCCGAAGCCTGGGCCGATGGACCAATCGCTCGTATCCGCGATGGCGATACCATTCAAATCGTAATCGATACTCGAAACCTGGACGGTTCGGTAGACGTAATAACCGAGGACGACGCCGCGTTTAACAAACGATCGCGTCACCCCAATTTAAAAGCCGACTCGAACGTACCGACCGACACCCGTCTCTGGGCAACTCTTCAAAACGCCAGCGGCGGATCTTGGGCCGGTTGCATCTACGATGCCGACCGGATCGCCGAACTCATCGAAAAAGGTCTCCAAGCAGAACAAAACGAAACTTCCTAGTAACAAAATCCACGCAGCATTGCGTCGTAGCTACGTCGAGACTCCGGCGTGGGACCTACAATGATTGCAATTGATTAGGCTCAACTTGATAGGCCCGCTACGGGGGACCGCTGTTCAATATCCCTTAACCGAATCGATTTCTAACGATGCTTTGCTTGTTGTTTCTCCGAATCAAATAGGTGTCCCCGCTTCACGAGGACAATAAGTATTACCCATAAACCTCAAATTGCCTCGCCGGTCGCCCGATCGAATAGATGAACCTTCTCGGGATCGATCGCGACGCTTACGTATAGGTCGTTGGATAGTTTTACGTGACCCCTTTCCTTAACGATAAAGCTATTAGCTCCTGTATCCAAGTAGACGAGCGTCTCCGATCCCATTGGTTCGCTTAGTTCGATTTTTGCCGTTACGACAGCTACCGTGGGTTCCGATTCGGATTCTAGCATCCTAGTATGTTCAGGCCGGATACCTAATACGACCGCCTTGCCGTCGAGATTCTTCACTTTTTCTCCCAAATCTCCATCCAATGGAATCGAGAATCCATTCCCAGTTTCATTCGTCTCTTCGAAAACGGGCCCTCCCTCTTTGAATACGGTTGCTCCCTTGAAGAGATTCATTGCTGGGCTACCGATGAAGCTCGCGACAAACAAGTTAGCCGGACGATTGTAGATATTGAGCGGTTCGTCGATTTGCATGATCTCGCCATCATTCATCACGCATATGCGATCGCCCATCGTCATCGCTTCCACTTGATCGTGGGTAACGTAAATCATGGTCGCTTGCAAACGCTCATGCAGTTTGGATATCTCCGCCCGCATAGAAACGCGCATCTTCGCGTCGAGATTCGAAAGCGGTTCGTCGAACAAAAACACCTTTGGCTGACGAACAATTGCTCGACCAACTGCGACGCGCTGGCGCTGCCCTCCGGAAAGCGCCTTCGGCTTACGCTGAAGCATCGTTTCCAAACCCAGTACCTGAGCCGCCTCATTTACACGACGCTCGATCTCCTCCTTTGGATACTTACGTAACTTCAAGCCAAAGGCCATGTTCTCGAACACGGTCATATGGGGATAGAGAGCGTAACTCTGAAACACCATCGCTATATCGCGATCCTTCGGAGCCACATCATTTACCAGCTGATCATCGATAGAAATCGTTCCATCGGTAATCTCTTCCAAACCCGCGATCATGCGTAGCGTAGTTGATTTTCCACAACCCGAAGGGCCCACCAAAACCATGAACTCCTTGTCCTCGACGGTTAGGTCGATCTTTTTGACCGCCCGAAAATCCGAGCCCTTTCGTGAGCCCGCATAAATTTTCTCTAACTGATTTAGAACAACCTGCGCCATAATCTAAGTAACCAATTCACCTATCGCCTCAAAGGCAACGCTTCCCAGACACGAATGTTGTCGTAGTAAACATAGCCCTCTATCCCTCCGGCTTGAAAACCATAGTTGGTCTTCTTTTCAGTGATACCGATATGCGTTCCCTCCACGCGGACACCATCTACCTCCATCGCTAGCCGATCTCCGATCATCTCGATCGTGACTCGATACCATTCGCCCTTTTTGAGATTCACTGCACCCGTATCCATCGCAAAAGTCTTCTCGTCCCATTTGCCATTCATCGGATCCTTTCCTGGATCGCGCCCTTCCTTGGCCATCTGCTTACGCTTCCCGCCTTCGTATACTTTAAACACGCTAATCGAATCTACTCGAGTAACGCATTTAGCAATGTGCGATAGATCGTAATTAATCAAAATCTGCGAAAATGCTTCGCCTTCGATTTTCATATCGAATTGGTAAATCACATCTTGGTGATCCAAATAGATCTTGCGAAAAGCCGTGTGTTTATCCGCCGCCTGCTGACGACCTCGGATCGTATGGTCGACAATCGCCCAATCACCTACCCCTACAGTAAATAACTCAGGTAAATCCGCCCCATCAAAATTCTCTTTCATGAGCAGCTTCCCTGGCTTCGATAGCACGAAACCGCCCCCAACCGCAGTCACGGCAAACAACAGGCTCAACGCCCATCCCAAAAGTTGCTTCATTATCATACTCCTAGTATCTTAAATTCGTCTACCAAAAGCAATGGCCGATCTCCTCATCTGCCTATGAAAGCCTACTCACCCAAGGCATTTTCTTATTTTCCAGCACCGCATTCATCCCCGCTGCGATAATGCTCCCATCCGACCCGATTCCGACAAACGTGAACCCTTTGCCAAAGTAATCCGCCAACTTATTGCCATCAATAACTAACGCTCTAGCCGCTTTACCATGCCTTTTTGCCGCATCGACGATCTTTTCGCCGGCAGCTTTGAAATCAGGATGTTCCAACTGGCGAGCAATGCCTAGGCTAACCAACAAATCCATGGGCCCCACAAACAGTATGTCGATCCCTTCGACCGCAGCGATTGAATCCACGTTCTTCAATCCTGACTTGGTTTCAATTTGAGCGATAAGCAACGTAATCTCGTGAGCTAACTCCAATCGCTCATCAAGCTTCTTTCCAAACCCCGCACAGCGCGTCATTCCCGAGACTCCTCTGACTCCATAAGGTGGATACCGAGAAAACGATACTGCTTGCCGGGCTTCTTCCGGGGTATTCACAGACGGAATCAGCACCCCGTGAGCTCCTATATCCAGAGCTTTTTTCAGATAAACCGCATCCACTCCCGGGACCCTCACAAGCGGTGCCGGTCGCATTAACCGGAATCAAACGCAACGCTCTCTGAGTCAGCGATCCCGCTCGCCAGTTCAATTCACACGGAAAATTCATTTATGGGACTCTCTCAGACTGAGCAGCACGCCAGAATGCCGTAGCCCTACCTTGTTAGGTAGCTCTACGCCAGCACGTCCTTAATCACCCGCCCATGGACATCCGTCAGTCGACGGTCCAAACCATTATGGTACCAGGACAGCTGATTGTAATCGAGCCCGAGAATGTGAAGCACGGTTGAATAGAATTCCCAAATACTCGTCGGATTAACCTCAGCTCGTCGCCCGAAATCGTCCGTCGCTCCATAGCTGGTTCCACCCTTTACGCCGCCGCCCATCATCCAAAGAGTAAACCCGTCCGGATTGTGATCGCGACCGACCGTACCATTCTGCCGCGTAGGCATACGGCCAAATTCAGTTGTCCATATTACCAGCGTGTCTTTCATCAGGCCACGCTGCTTCAAGTCCGCCAAAAGCGCAGCGGTCGGCTGATCGAATACCGGAAGATGGCGGTCGTAGTCTTCCTTAAGCGTCTTGTGTGCATCCCAGTTCAACAAACCGTCCACCCCACTCGCCCGCGAAGCGCAATAGAGATTCACATACCGAACGCCCCGCTCGAGAAGACGGCGAGCCAGTAAACAATTTTCGGCATAGGAGGCCTTCAACGAATTTTTCGAATCGGTGCCGTACAAAGAATGAACATGCTGCGGCTCGCTTTTGAAGTCGCTCGCCTCCGGGGCTGAAAGCTGCATCTTCGCCGCTAGCTCGTAAGCTCTCATTCGAGCTTGTAGCTCAGTCTCCTCCGATCGGCTAGAAGCATGACGCTCATTGAGAAATCGCGTCATTTCACGAGTGCGCTGCTCTTCCTTCGAACCAATCGAACTGGGAGTCTCCAAATTGCGGATAGGCTTATGAGCTGCCATGGAAATCGCTTGATGCTTGGCTGGCAAAAACCCATTGCTCCAATTGGCTTTCCCGTTGGGCGGCTCGCCGCGGATATCCGGAATCGCTACATAGGTCGGCAGGTTATCAGCCATACTGCCCAGGGCATAGCTAACCCAAGCTCCCGCACTCGGAAACCCCTCCGTATCATGTCCTGTATTTGCGAATACGCATCCGGGTCCATGCGTATTCGTTTTGGACTGCATCCCGTGGAAAAACGCGATGTCGTCCACGTGCTGAGCCATATGAGGAAGCATCGAAGATATCATTTTCCCACTCTGCCCCGCAGGTTTAAAATCCCAAGGGCTTCGCATTAATGGACCGTTCTTGCCTTGAAAAGACATGAAATTCTCTTCGCCAGGCAGTGGCTTGCCATCATACTTCTCGAGCATCGGCTTATGCTCCCATAGATCCATATGCGATGCCGCCCCAGGGCAAAATATCTGCAGCACGCGTTTCGCTCTAGGCTTGATATGAGTCATACTCTCACCAGGCTCCCAAGAACCTAATGCCTTGGCTTGAGCGGCAAAGAGGTCTTGATCCAGCAACTGGCTCAGCCCTACACCCATAAGTCCAGTAGTGACATCGCCTAAAAATCGGCGGCGAGAATAGCTGTTCAAGGGGTCATTCATTCAATCTAGGTAAATAAGTTCGCTTGAGTTGAGAATGGCGCGGCACAAGGCTCGCAGACCATGCTGCTCGGCCAGCTCGATCGATTTTCTTCGCTCCGCTCGTTCAGGCGATCGTTGATAAGCCAAACGATAAACCGCGTCTATTTGGGCAGCTAGATCATCGCCTGCCGTCGAACGAGCGTTCTCCGCAAGACCATCAGCCATGTCCAACGTGAACTGGTGATTCATCAGGGTCAGGGCTTGCAATGGAGTTGTCGTTCGAGAGCGTTTAGGAGTCGAAAGCGTGCAATCCGCTTGATCGAACTCAGTCATCAGATCCACCACAGATGCTCGCGCATTCTGATGATAGACCGCCCGCCGATACGTTTCTGGACCATGTTCGTCCAGTGCTTCATAAGTCGATACGTTATCTCGCATGTAATGATAGAGTCGAAATCCAGGCCCACCCATTTTTGTATCCAGATTTTTTGTAACATGAAGAATCGTATCGCGGATTTCTTCGGCCGACAGTCTTCGAGGGGGGAAACGCCACAAGAAACGACTAGCCGCATCTACTTTAGCCGACGCCCTATTCCAATCGGATGATTGTCGATACGCTTTCGATGTCATGATCATCCGATGCATCGGCTTAATGCGCCAATCGTTCTTCTTCAATTGGTCGGCGAGAAAATCGAGTAATTCCGGATGCGTAGGAAGACTTCCCATGTATCCAAAATCGTTGGGCGTATCCACAATTCCTATTCCGAAATGATAATGCCACAATCGATTCGCCAATACGCGTGGCGTCAGAGGATTATCCGGATGAGTGATCCATTGGGCAAATTTCAATCGTCTCTCAGCTTCTGGAGTATCCTCACCCAATTCGTAACCCTCGAGAGCTTCGCTCAATGTTGACAAGCTCCCAAGAACCACGGTGTCTCCGGGTCGTCGAGGGCTTCCACCGATAAAAACATGAAACGGACCTTCGGCATCAGTTTCATTGCGCTTGCCAATCCATGCGGTCGGGAGCACTGGAACACGCCCGATCTCCTTTTTCAACTGAGCCAATTCTTTCTTCCATACCTGCTTCCGAGCATTCTCCTCGGCTGTCGCCACAATTCGAGCCAATCTGTGATGGAGATGGCTTGGATTGGTGTTCTCAGAATTACGAGCTGGATTAAGCGGTTTGACAGCGACCGGTCTCCGATCGCGTCCATGAGCCACTTCTTGCCATTTCTCGCCATCAATCGAAACCTCTATCCGGTAATCCGCGACAAACGCGAATTTGAACAAATCCGGAGCCTGTTCCAATCGGGCACTGGAAAACAGGACACGATTGATCGGCGTCGCTTTCGCCAATTCTATGATTAAATGATCCGAGGTCGCGATAAATCGCTGATCCACCCTCCCGTCGATCGTATGCTGCGGACCATAGACATTCGGAAAATCCTCGTTAATCCGAGCGGGACCGCGCGCGATTCCTCCATTGACGGACAAGGCCACATTTTGCGGCGTCTCGGCGTCGGACCACACTTCGAACTCTTCAATTCTAAACCCAGTATTGCTCCGGGGATTCAAATCTTGTGCTTCGCATATCAAGCGCACGTATTTCGCAGATACTGAATCAAACGTTTCTTCGACACCTCTTCTATCCACGGGAGGACGCGTCCAAATGGCCTGATATTCCGGCAAGTTTTCGAGCCCCCTTTTCAATATCTCGGCATCCAAGGTTTCAATTCCCGCCTCAAGATCAGAGCGCTTTCGGTTCAACGGCTTTAGCGCCTCGGATCGCTCCCGCTTCGATTGAGCCTTTGCCCATGGCACGGATCCATGCCGTACGCCGGAAAACGTCGCGTAGGCACGATGGTAATCGGCCTGACTAATCGGATCGAATTTGTGGTCGTGGCATCGAGCGCAACTCAAAGTCATGCCTAGAAAGGCTCCACTGGACGTGTTAATCATTTCATCCAAGGTGTTCGCTCGAATCTGAGCCGCCTGAGCTGCGTCCTGATTACCCACCGTATCGTATGGCCCAGCGACCAGAAAAGCAGAACCGATCTCCACATTCGGATCGCCCGCCCCAATAACGTCTCCCGCCAAGTGCTCCCGCACGAGCGCATCGAACGGCTTGTCTTCGTTGATCGAACGAATCACGTAATCCCGAAACGGCCAGAGATCTTCAACAAGCCAATTCTGCTCGAAGCCAACACTCTCCCCGAAACGAACGACATCGAGCCAATGACGTCCCCAGCGTTCGCCATAGTGCGGCGACGATAGCAATCGATCGACTAAGGCTTCGTATGCATTCGGATCTGTATCCTCGACAAATGCTTCTACTTCTTCCGCAGTCGGCGGAAGCCCGATAAGATCGTAAGTGGCTCGCCGAATCAGAACGCGCCGATCGGCTTCGGAATTCAAAGCCAATCCGACCTCTTCAAGCGTTTCTTCGACAAACGCATCGACGCTGCTCAATTCCGATTCTTCGATCGGTTGATACGCCCACCACGATTTATCCGCCTTGGACGCTTCTTTGAGAACGATCGCTTCAGACCATTGAGCGCCCTCGTCAATCCAGGCTCCCAGTTTAGCGGCCTCCGCTTCTGTCAACGGTTCGCCCTTTTCCGGCATTTCAGCCGGCTCATCGGGCCCCAATGGCAACGTAATCCAATGCAGCACGCTATCATCCGCGTTCCCGGGGATCAGAATATCTTCGCCCGCAGCCATAATATTAGCGCGAGTCGTCATCGAAAAATCGCCCTTGAGAATATTCGGATTGTGGCAACTAAGACACTTCGCCTCCAAGATCGGCGCCACCTCTGTCTCGAAATCGACCGCGGATAAGTGAAACGAAACGATTGAAGCGACCAGATGGAAAACTGCGGATATTGCTGTTATTCGGGGCATTGCTAATGATACCAGTGAAAATGAAGTATAGTAACTCGTTTTTTCTATCAACTCTATTTGCGTTCGATTCCAGGCAAACCGAAACCCGTTGTCTCTAAGCCTTAATCTTTCTATCGCAATGCGATACAAGCGATGGATCAAGAAAGCAAATTTCCTAAAGAACTTTTGATCGCGAACGCACGAACCTCGTTTCATCGATAAAATAAAACTGGACGGCGCTACGACCATGGAAGAAACCGAATTTATCTGGCACAAGGGAGACCTTGTCCCCTGAAGAGACGCAACAGTCCACATAATGACCCATGGCCTTCACTATGGGTCCTCCGTTTTTAAATGTATCCGTGTTTACGATACGAAAGAAGGCTCCATGGCATTGCGCTTAGCCGAAAGCATGCGATTGAAACCGAACGAATTCAATATCGGCAAATCCACTGGTCACATAGCCCAGAGCACTGGCGTTCGCGACGGCGACAGCTGGGGGAAGCGAGCAGCGTGGTGCGACTACTCGGGACTGGTCAACAGCACGTTCGGCGTACACGATTTCGAGAAAAAACCCAAAGGCACAGGCAACTTGACAATCCCTGCAGGCGAATCCATCACCTTCCGCTACCGCATCTACATGCACGAGGGAGACGAAAAGCAAGGTGATGTTGCCAGGCAATGCGAAGGCTACATTTCGGAGCTTTAACCCGACAGGAAGTCACAACTCCACCCAGTCCTCCTGCAGACAATCGGCGTTTAACTATTGCAAACAGGGGGCGCTCCCCGCATCTTTCCCGCTCATTTTATCTACCCCGACTCTTTACTGCATACCGATCCGCAAGATTCGCGTCAAACCTGTCATAAACTATGAAAGTTTTCCCGTCTCTCATTCTCTCCGTCATCCTATCACTCCTTCCCAATTTAGCTAACGCCGACGCCATTCGCCAAACGAAAGGCAGCTACTATGACGCATTTCGTCAGCTCGACGTCGACCTGCCATCGCCTAACGTTTTTCGGGCAGCTTCCGGAGCTCCTGGCTCCCAATATTGGCAACAAAGAGCCGACTACAAAATCGACGTGAGTCTTGACGAATCGCTCCAACGCATCACCGCGTCCGAAACCGTTACCTACACAAATCACTCGCCCGATACGCTTCGTTACATTTGGCTACAGTTAGATCAGAATCGTTTCGCCGATGGATCGGCCGCTCGCGTTACCGAAACCGCCGGGTCCAGTAAAGATCAACTCAGCTATAGCGCCCTAGCCCGCAATCAAATCTACGACGACCGCAAGCATGGCCATGAATTGACTAGCGTAACTGACGCCAAAGGCAACGACCTGCGCTACACGATTGTGGATACGATGATGCGGATCGATATGCCTAAAGCGCTAGAGCCTGGCGATAGCCACACATTCAAAATCGACTGGGCCTTCAACATCATCAACAACACCCGTGTCGGAAGCCGCAATGGCTTCGAGCATTTCACGGAAAGCGACACCTATATATTCTTTCTCGCCCAATGGTTTCCGCGTCTTGTTGCCTACACCGACTACACAGGTTGGCAACACAAGCAATTCCTAGGACGCGGTGAGTTTACGCTGGAATTCGGCGACTACGAAGTCGCGATCACCGTACCCGAAGACCATATAGTCTCGGCAACAGGGGAATTGCAAAACCCGACTAACGTTCTCAGTCGCGAACAACGCGACCGCCTGGATGAAGCGCGCCAAGCAGACAAACCCGTTTTCCTGGTTACTCCCGAAGAAGCTCTGGAAAACGAAAAGGAGAAATCCGGAGGAACGAAGACCTGGAATTTCAAAGCCAAGAACGTACGTGACTTTGCCTGGGCGAGTTCCCGCAAGTTTGTTTGGGATGCGATGATCCATAGGCAAGAAGGAGCCGAGCAAGAGGAAGTGCTCGCAATGTCCTTCTATCCCAATGAAGCCATGCCCATCTGGGCGACCTATTCCACCGAAGCAGTCGTCCACACCATGGAAGTGTATTCACGCCTTTCCTTCGACTATCCCTATCCTACTTCCCAATCGGTCAACACCTGGAAGGGCGGCGGCATGGAATATCCGATGATCACATTCAACGGGTATCGACCAGATCCCTACAAAAAAAGTGGAGACGACGAGGATTCTGACGAGGACTCCGAAAACAAAGACAAACTTTCCGAAAATGATGAGGATTCCGAAGACCAACCGGATTCAACCTATTCTCGTCGAACCAAAACCGGACTCATCGGCGTAATCATTCACGAAATTGGACACATTTACTTCCCAATGGTCGTTAATTCCGACGAACGCCAATGGACATGGATGGACGAAGGTCTCAATAGCTTTCTGCAATACATCGCCGAAACCGAGTGGGAGGAAAAATTTCGCGAAAGTGCTACGAGCAACGGCAACAAGCTCGATTCAATTTCTGGATACATGTCCAGCCAGAACCAAGTGCCCATCATGACAAACTCGGACTCGATTCTTCAATTCGGAGCCAACGCCTACGCAAAACCCGCGTGCGCCTTGATCATATTGCGAGAAACGATAATGGGCCGAGAACTCTTCGACTTCGCCTTCCGAGAATACTCTCAACGTTGGCAATTCAAACGCCCCACTCCAGCCGACTTTTTTCGTACACTCGAAGACGCATCCGGCATCGATCTAGACTGGTTCTGGCGGGGCTGGTTCTACAGCACCGACCACGTAGACCTCGGCATACTCGACGTAAGAGAATATCAAGTTTCAAGTCTAGATCCGGATATCGAAGTGGAATTCAAGCGTGAAAAACGGGACCTCGAAAACCCTGAACCCCTTCCCCAGATCCACAACCGAGAACAAGGTCTATCCCTTCGACTAAACCGCCGACCAGAACTTGCCGACTTTTACAATGAGAACGATCCTCTCACCGTCACGAATAAAGACCGTAACAAATACAACACCCTCATCAAAGGTCTCAAGGATTGGGAAAAAGCAGCTCTGGAACGAGCGCTCGAAGAAGAGCAATACATCTACTTCATCGATTTCGAAAACGTAGGCGGCCTGGTCATGCCCATTCCGCTTCGAATCGCCAACGAAGACGGATCACACGATTCGATCATGATTCCCGCCGAAATTTGGAGGCGTAACCATAAAAAGGTTACAAAAATGCTTATCCGCGATCAAGCGATGCAATCCGTCGAACTTGACGCTCGCCACGAAATCGCCGACGCCGACTATTCGAACAACCGATTCCCTAGCCGCATTCAACGCTCCCGTCTCGAACTCTACAAATCGGATCCTAAGAAAAAAGACTTGATGGCAGACATGCTCGAAAAGCTGCGCCCCGTCAAAGGCGGGGAAGACAGCGACGAGAAGGACGTCCCCCTCAAGATCGCGGATGAATAATTAAGGCGATGACTCGATCCTGGTTGCTTTACATTTTTTCAGTGCTGCTCTTCGGAGCAAGCATAACCCTAGCACATCGAGTCCCCGAAGGACTAACGACGATAGAGCTCAACGAGAATACTGAAACCATAGAAATTGTCCACCGCCTACATAATCACGACGTCGAACTAGCCCTTTCCGAAATCCTAAATGACCCGCAGTGGTCTCTGGATACGCTCGAAGCGCGAGCCCAGCTAGCCCTCTACGTCGAAAAGCGATTTCAGATTATCAATCGTTCCAACGAAAAGCTCGTAGAACTCAAACTCATCGGAGCAGAACTAGAAGGCGACGAGATCCTTGTATTCCAGGAAGCGGTAAACCCCCTTCCCAACTCTCTCGCGATGCGCCACGATGCCCTGCGAGAAATCATTTCCGAACAGGTCAACACCGTAAATATTCTTCTCGGCTCTCAAACCCGTACCCTCGTATTCGAAAAACAAGACAAGTGGAAAGAGCTGCCGGAGAACAATCGATAACCGAACTACCAATTCAGTGTTCTTTTTGAGACGAAATGCCTGGACTCGCCATTCACCGGGTCATCGAAACGCAGTTCCTTTGCAAGGAGCTGCAACGGCTTTTCATAGTTATCCGGCGACTCGTTTTGCAGCTCCGGATAATACTTCTCGTTTTCAACTGGAAAGCCTATCGAAGCCATGTGGTGGCGGAGTTGGTGTTTCTTCCCGGTTAGAGGATACAAGTAAAAATAGGATCTTCCTCCGTTAGTGCCCATAAGTTCTATACGCGATCTAGCATTAATATTCCCTGAGACTGATTGAATGCGAAAAGGCGGATCGCCGCGTTCAAGGCGATTCTCCACATGCCACTCGCGAACATCGCCCACTGGAACGCATCCCGAAATAGCGTGATACACTTTTGTCACTAAACGATTTTCGAAAAGCAATTGGAAATCCGCTCGTTTGTCCGGATTAAGCGAGAACATTACCAAACCCGCTGTTTCGCGATCAATGCGGTGAATCGGTGCGATCGCATCATTGCCCGTCCGCTCTCGCAAGCGATGCACCAAGCTCTGCTCTACAAATCGACCGCCTTGGGTCGTAGGCAAGAAATGCGGCTTATCGACCACTAGGAAATTTTCGTCCTGATAGAGAATCGACTCTTGAAAAGGAATAGGAACTTCCGCTTCCACTTCTCGGAAATAATAGAGCTTTTCAAGCGGCTCATAGCCCGTTTCCAACGTTATCGGCTCGCGTAACTTATCGAGCACTTTGCCTGCATTAATCCGTTTCAGCCATGTTTGCCGATCAATCCTCGGGAAACGCCTCTCTAGAAAATCTAGAATCGTCGGATACGGTAGCGACGCCTCAGGCATGGTGACCGTAGCCGGAAATTTCGCGATAGCCATGGAAAACATCTAAGTGACGCCAAGCTTCAAAGGGCAAGCTCCTAGTAAAGCCCCCTAATCTCTGGCACCTTGACGATTCGGCGTTTTTGCGGAGTAACATTGCCCACCCCTAACGGCGAGTCTCCCAGCATAGACGTCGACAATTCGTCTAACCAATACCCATGAGAAATAAATCCACAGCACTGTATAGTCCGAAAGGGTTTATTACCTGCCTCGCATTTCTCGTATTTGGGGCTACGCATGAGCGACTGGAAACTCGTGCAAACGAAGAAACAGGACGAACTGTACAATCTGGCAAAATATGTCGGGGGAACCACCGACTTGAGCAAGAACTACCCGAAAGTGGTCGACCTACTCGTCAAGCACTGGGAAGCCTATCGGATTAAAGGGTAGCGGCAAACAGAGCGTCTACATTCATCGGGCTGCTCTGATCCAATTTCGACTTTATTAAGCCTGCTCACGGAAAGGTAGACATTTTTACTTTAGGGTCATCGCTTGCCGCGGCCGCGTAAGAGGAAAAGAATCTTTTAAAGCTCCGGCGACCGCTGCGTCACGACGTTACCCTCGAAAGTCGAAGACAACCCCAGTCGTCCAAGGTATATCAAGACTATCCGAGACGTTGGATACCGGTTCGAGGCGCAACCCTAGCTCCATCTCAAATTGGTTCCTCTTATCAATTCGAAATAGAGGCCTTAAACTCCGGCGGTCTTCTCGCTTTGGTCAGCTGCTCAAAGGCATACGCGATGCTGATCAACTCGCCCTCTGACCAAGCTCTTCCGAAAAAAGACATACCTACCGGCAACCCTTCAACAAACCCAGCGGGCACCGTAATATTCGGGTAGCCAGCCCAAGCAGCCGGCGTCGAGCTACCGCTGCCAAAATGATCTCCATTAATCAAATCCGTGCACCATGCCGGTCCACCTGTCGGCGCTAGGATCGCATCAAGCCGATGTTCATGCATAACACGATCTATCCCCTCTCGCGAGGCCGACTGAATCAAACGCTTTGCAGTCAAATAGGCTTCCTCCCCGAGACCTGCCCTAGCCTGCGACAATTCGAGGATCTCCATTTTGAAAAACGGCATGGTTTCGCCTTCATGCATATAGTTATAAGCGATAATATCCTCCAAACTCTTCACTCCCGTCGCTGGGGAAGCAGTCTCCAAGTACGCGTTAACGCCATCCTTAAATTCGTATTGCAACAAAGCGAAGGCCTGCTCGCGAAGTTCATTCGCATTCTCAATGATCGTTTCCAAGTCAACCAGCTCGGCGCCCGCTTCGACGATCGCTTTCAGGGCGGGTTCGAGGGCCGCATCGACTCCTTCATGAAAACCGAATTTAGACCGCCACACTCCAATCCGTTTCCCCTTCAATCCGTCGATTTTCAAAAATGGAGTGTAATCCGTCAAAAATTGGCCCGAGCTCTCCGCTGACATTCTATCTTTTTCATCCACCCCTACGAGAACTCCAAGACATAGGGCCACATCGGCGACCGTCTTTGCCATAGGCCCAGCAGTGTCCTGTGAAAACGAAATCGGTATCACTCCGCTCCTACTGATCAATCCAACCGTTGGCTTGAGACCCACTACGCCATTGCTGGCGCTAGGGCAAACGATAGAGCCGTTCGTCTCCGTACCGATCGCAACAACGCAAAGATTCGCAGAAACCGCTGCGCCCGAACCCGCGCTCGACCCGCAAGGATTTCGATCCAAGACATAGGGATTGTGGGTCTGGCCGCCCCGACTGCTCCAACCGCTCGAAGAACGAGTAGATCTGAAATTGGCCCACTCGCTTAAATTGGTTTTGCCTAAAAGAACCGCTCCGCTTTCACGCAATCGCTTAACCAGGAAGGCGTCTTCCTTTGCGTAGTTACCCATCAGAGCAGACGCGCCTGCCGTAGTCATCATCCTATCAGCCGTATCGATATTGTCCTTAATCATCACGGGGATCCCATGCAAGGGCCCCCTCGTTTTGCCTTCAGCTCTCTCTTGGTCCAACTGACGGGCGATGCGCAAGGCATCGGGATTCAACTCGATCACGGAATTCAAGTTCGGCCCCGAGCGATCGATGGCTTCTACCCTCTCCAAGTACATCTCCGTAATCGACACGGCGGTCAATTGGCCACTTGCCATTTTTTCCGCCAAATCGGCGATGCTCAATTCCAACAACGGAAAATCATTATAGTCCGAGAAAGGTTCGCCAACATCCACCGTTCGCGGCCGACAGGCGGAAAGCAAAACCATGCAGAATGCGAAATGTAGAAAAATAGACAAAGCTTTCGGGGTATTCATTTCTATATAGAATCGCCGACGCCAATCGGAAGCAATTCAACTCCTTCCGAACCCTTTCACGACTTCCGTGCGATCCATCCAGATACGAAAAAGGAGAAGCCGAAGCTTCTCCTTTTGGTTTTTGAAAGTAAATAGCAGACGTTTTTCTCCTTGCGGATAAAACCTCTGCAAGTCAAGTGGTCCGAGATGGACTGCTAGCTCTTCTTTACATTCGTTGCGCAAGGCCCTTTACGACCTTCGCCAATCTCGAAATCGACAGTGTCGCCTTCATTTAGGGCGTACCCATCTGTTTCGGTGTGATGCACGAAAAGATCGTCGCCGCCTTCACTCTGTTGAATGAAACCGTAGCCCTTTTCTGAATCAAACCACTTTACTGTTCCTTTTGCCATGTGTGTATTATTTTTTTACTATTACTATCTAACCGAATAATCGATACAAGGCTCTCCCTGGATCCACGATTAGAGAGCGGCACACTACACCAAACGCCTCTTCTGTCTAGAAAGAAAATTCAAAACCCAAACAGAATTCGTAAAAAATTGTTAATCAATAACTTACCTGATAGAATTATCCACCGAACAATTCACAGAACCCTTTTCCACGGATCGCATTGATCGCGGGAAACCAGTCTGAAGGACAAACCCGCGCCCCCCAAAGCCCTCAATCACCGACTCAAAACGAGATCGAGCTTGTCGACGATCACATCCTCGAAAAGCCCCAGCAGTCCAGCAATCAAATACCTACCGCAGTACGTAAACATTGCCTTACGCATTCCTTAATCCTCGGCTAACAGAACCCTTCTCTTCCATCGGGACGACAACACTACCCAATCAATGGAAACCAAATCATTCGACACCATCGTAATCGGATGCGGAACGTCCGCATATTTCTGCATTAGCCCCCTCAATAAAGCAGGTCAAAAGGTCGGCGATCGAATCAATATCCATCGGCGATTCCTCAAGGCCAAATCCGCCGTCCAGGTCCGAACCGATGCCGACGTGAAGCGTATTCCCTGCAAGTTGGCACACGTGATCGATATGGTCGACAATATGCTCCAGCTTCACCCCGACATCCTCGGGTTTCGTCTCCCAAAGGATCCAACCCGGAACCATCATCCAAGCATCGAGCGAGGCTCCGATGACCGCTCCTCGATCAATCAACTCCTTCAGCTGTTCGTCGGTAAACTGGCGATCCTTAGGAACCAGCTTTCGGCAATTCGAATGGCTCGCCCAGACTCTCCCTTCAAAAACATCCATCAACTCCCGGAAGGATTCGTCGCAGAGATGGGCCGCATCCAGAACGATCCCTAAGCGGTCAATTTCCTTGAGCAATTCCTTCCCCTTGAAGCCGATCCCGCCTGAAGCATCAGTCCCCTGCGCGCATACCCCAGACCCAAGGTTCGCCGGACCTATGGCTCGCAATCTCTCCCCGTAAGCTCGCTCAACATCACCAATCGTCACCATAGAATCGGCCCCTTCCAAGCTTAGTAGCTAATAAATCGGCGTTCCGGGCGGAGGATCATCCGACCAAAGCTCGACCGCTGCATTCAGTTGAGCGGCTGTCTTGATCTGCGACAATTCACCTTTTTCTTCCATGATCCGATACCACGCAAGTTGGCCTTGAGTCTGGGCCCAGGCTTGTTCGGGAGAATACCACCCACGCAGTGGGTTCGTAGGCTTAACGTATCGACCGATCAAAGTCGCCACGCAAACGCCTACGCCCCCTTTTCGCATCTCCGGAAAACAGACTGTACCGTTGCCCCGGCCGTCCCGATCGGTTTGTCCCTATTCACGTTCGCGAATTTCATGCAATGGTAACGTGTAGTTACGATTCCACTCCAGCACTTTCATACTGAGATCAAGGTGCGCGTCAAAAATCAACATGATTCATTTAATTTGAATGAAGCTGACAAAACAAAGAGAGACCGGCTACGAAGCAGCAAAGCAAGACCGTAACCCCACTCACTTGCACTTGGCCTTGAATTTATTGACTGCCAAGCAGAGCAACTAAGGTAATTCAAATCGTGAGCGACGTGGAGGCTGATAACAAACGTGATCTAAAACTTTCCGTAAAGACTCTCGTTGTAACCAGTCAACTCCGTGTAGGCTTTTCCGATTGCATTGCCGCTTTCATCATAAGCCGTACCTGCTCCTTCCCAGTAACAAAAATCTCCGATCGAGCCAATAATCTCCTGATTAGGGTGCGGCGTTCGCACGCTGAGGGAGCGTTTTTCGCCATTTGGATGGGTCCACCGGATTTCGTAACCGACAGGATAGTTCGCCCCTGTGTCATCGGATTTCCAATACGTCTTAGGGTCCCACGAGAAAGCGTCTGAATCGATGCGCGTGAGCTTACCTGTTGCGTCAATCAGATAGAGCGTGGAAAAGGGGTCGACCTGCCCGTCTTCGCGGCGCATCACGTAGGCCATCATTTCGGTGCCGTCGTCCATGATGAGACTCGTCCAATTCCAGCCTATTTGACCCTGAGAAAGTTGGCTACTGCTAATTTCGTGGTCCATCCACGCCACACCAGTAACCTCTAGTTCCTCTTGGCTGTCTATCAGGGTGCCACTCACACGGAGACGCGGAAAAGTGATGTAATAGCTCTTGGCGGTGGGATTCTCGCCTTTACGCGAGACTCCCTTATCGCCGAAAAAGACTTTTGGTTTGAGCGGAGCGAGCGTAAGGGTTTGGCGGTTATTAGCCTTGATGGAAAAGCTGACTTCCATCTCTTCCGACTTAGTATCCAATAATTGGAGCCGCCAGTTTCCATTTGCAATATCGAGGGTTTGGGTGTCAGTATAGGCGTTCCAGCCTTCTCGATTGAAACGCTCTTCATGGGTGTAAATACCGGTGTCCTTGTCAAGAATCGCGGCATGTGCCATAAAGATTTGGCGTGGCATTGAATCTTGGCTTTCTTCATTTTCGGGGAGGGTCGCTGAACGAAAGAATGTTATCTGAAAGCCGAATGAGCGTTTGGGACTCTCGCTCTCGAGGTGGCCGGTGATATACCACCACTCGGTTCTAAAGTCAGGATGACTGCCATGGTCTCGAGGAAAGACAAAGTCGTATCCCAAAAACGGGATCGAGTAGCCTTCCTTTTCGTGGGTTAGCGGCTCCGAAGATACGAATGGCAAAAGCAGAATACTCAAGCCAAGCCCTACCGAGAAGCGCTTTATTATTCGAATGCTCGATTTCATTCTTCTTGTTCGATGCGAAGCCCGCTGTTCCACCAGCCGATGCGTTTGGAAATCAATGCTCCGGTCGCCAGAACGGCGATGGCAAGGAGAAGGAGTTCTATCCAAGGAACAGATATAGAAAGCGACCAACCGAAGGATTGTTTATTGACGATGCGGATGAGCACCCAGCCTTGGGCAAGTCCAAGGGGGATACCGTACAGTATTCCTAAACCAGAGATACCTAGTCCTTCGGCGCTGGCAGCTTGGGACAGTGCCTTGCGGGACATTCCAATGCGTCTGAGCGCGCCGATCTCACCCCTTCGCTCTAGCAAAGAACTAAATAGCATAGCCGCAAGACTCGCGACTGAAATGAACAAGCCGATCATTTCAAGAGCATAGGTGATCGCGAAGGTTTGATTGAAGACTTTCAAAGCCTGCTCACGCAGCAGGCGGTTAGAGAAAACGTCGAGGGCCGGATAGCGTTCCTGCCATTCTTGGATAGCTACTCTCAGATCCGCTCCTTCCGCGAGATGAAGGGCCAGCCCCTGAGCTCTTTCGTGTCCCATCCAATCTGAAATGAACGTCTTGTCCACCCCAATACTGCCTCGCTCGTTGCCGAAGTCCGATTGTATACCAATTATAGATAGAGCCCTTTCCCCGATCGGCGTTTCAATGGAGATCGGGTCGCCGATTTCTACATCGAAGCGTTCCTTGAAGCTTTCGTTGATGATCGCCCCGTTTTCGGTTAACATTCGATTGAGATCGGGAGTGGATCCTATCCAAGAGATATGTGGCTTCCTCATCAAGTAACCCGCGTCGAACCCGAGGAGAAGCGTGTCCTGTCCGCGAAAGCGTAAGTCGAAGCACGAGATAGTTCCTCCATCAACGACTACGGGATCTTTTAGGAGCGAATCGTAAGTTTCTTTTCGGATTGGATTGCTAGCGCTGGCCGTAGCCGCGGAGGTAGAACGGATGTAAACGTCGGCTTGGATGACTTGACTCATCCATGCGGTGACAGTCCTTTCAAAACTGCCGATCAGAAGCATCATCGCGGACGTCATTCCGACCGCAATGATTACGCTGCCGAGAGCCAATCGATGACGCGCGACGGGTTTTCGAAAGCGACTAAGACCAATTTTCACGCTTGGCGATTGAGAGCGAAAAATCCGGGGTAGAAATTCGAGCGAAGGGCAGGCCATCCCAATGACTAGCGCGATGAGAGCGAGGGCGAGAATATAACCGCCGATGGGAATTGCATGGCCGTTCGCTGCTGGTAACGGTGGACAAAGGTATGCGACAATTGCTACGAGGGCGGAAGCGAAAAACAATTTCACGTAAGCGCTCTGCTTGTATTCACTATATTGTGACTTACTTTTTAGCAACTGAGTCGGGGGCGTGCGGGCAGCAGCACGGGCCGGAAACCAACCAGCGATAATGCAGGAAGCGATCGATACAATCCAGGCAAAAAAGATCTCGATCGGTTCGTAACTCAGTCCACTACCGTTCGTGAAATAATAGAGGGTCGACACCGTATCGTTGACCATCGCTGCAGAAAAACGCGAAGTGATCGACCCAAGCCCAATTCCCATCATACCGCCTACCGCTCCGATCAGAGCCGCTTCGATGATCCAGGTCTGCTGTATCGTTCTCGGGGATACTCCGAGAGAGCGTAGCGTAGCCATTTCGCTCTTGCGGCGTGAAACGGAACTGTCGAGTGCTTGAAAGACGAGGAGGAGCGCGACGATGAGCGAAAGGGCAGAAAGGGCTCGCAGATTTGATCGTAAGGCAAGCGTCATTACAGCTCCGCTCTGCTGCCGTGCGGATTGAGATTCGACGATCCAATGACCAGGATTGTTTTCCTCAAGGAGAGATTCGATGCGCGAGAGGTTAGTGGTAGATCGCTGATCCTCAGGTAACACGATCTCAATACGGTCGATTTCATCCGAACGTTCGGCGATCTTAGCTAATGCAAAAAGATCCATCACCAGAGCTGATATTGCGTCGTCCGCGCTTTCGCTTTGGATGGGAATCGAACCGCTGAATTTGAGATCAACCACGGACTCGCCCATGAAGAAGGGAACCGTCTGACCTCTTTGCCAATTATGGTTCGCTGCGACATTAGCTGACGCGAAGAAGACGTTTTGCTCGCTCAGGTGATCGAAGACGTTTTTTCCTTCGGCAGAGACCGATTCAGAGGACGAGCTCTGGCCGATTTTCGATAGGTGGCTTGCGGATGCGAGAAGATCGACACCGATCAATTTATAGATGGGACCAGGACGTTCTACGTAGCCATCTGCCAAACCCACAATAAGCTCAAGGGTTGGAAACAGAGAAGCTTCGGTATCTTGGAGACTGCGTCTTACAACCGCGGCATCCTCCATATCGAGGGTATCGATAGTGGAGCGAACGCTAAACTGGCTCTCGCCAGCGACGAGTTCGGTAAAAGATTGAAAGGATTTGATCGAGGCACGATTGGTCAAACCTATAGAGAGGAAAACGGATACGCCAAGCGCGACGATGCTGAGCAAGCCAAGGGTCTTCAGGGCCTGCATTCGCCAACGCCTCAAGATGACGCGAGATACCATTGTCCGGAGCAGAACCAAGGGAAATCGATCTCCTTTTCTCGATTCAGGCATTTTGGATTAGTCTCTCGTCTGCCAATGTGTAACGAAAATCGCAATACGCTGCGGCATCCTGACTGTGAGTGACCATAAGCAAACCGGTGTTGATTTCCTGGCAAAGCTCGGTGAGCAGCTGAAGCGCTTCCCGGCCGCTTTTTTCGTCCAGATTGCCTGTAGGTTCGTCTGCGAAAATAATTTTCGGGCGATGGGCTATTGCCCGGGCGATCGCTATCCGCTGCATTTCACCGCCGCTCAGTTGAGCAGGAAAAGCATCCGCTCGATGATCGATATTGAGACGTTTTAATAAACTGAATACGCACTGAAGCCGCTCTTCTTCCGGCATTCCGATAAGCTGGAGGGGAAGCTCGATATTCTCGAAGGCGGTCAACGTCGGAAGCAGATGAAAGAACTGGAAGATAGTGCCAATCTTTTCGCGTCGGAGAAGCGCCATCTGATCCTCGTCCAGGGACTCTAGTGTTTGATTGTCAATAACAACGCTTCCCGAGTCGTAAGTCTCCACGCCCTCCAGGCAGTTGAGAAGGGTCGACTTCCCCACTCCGGAGGGCCCAAGCAGGGCGCTCATTTCCCCAGGGCGGATCTCGAGATTTACTTCCGTGAAAAGCGTGCGATCGCCGAAAGACTTGCTCAGGCTGCGCGCTTCGAGAACAAATTTATCCGCTTTTAGTTCTGTCGAGAGTCCTTTCGTCACCTGGGAAAACAATCGCTTCGAGATGCAATTTGTAAAGGTCCCAATACCGATTGAATCGATTCTGAACCGAGTTCGTTCGTCGAGATCGGAAATTCTTGCTTCACGGGGTAGGATTGCATCGTAAGTCAATAGGGTTGATGAATTAATGAAACGGATCGATCGAATCCTCCTGTGCAACGAAGTTAAGCGATTATGCCCGCGGAGCGGATCCTATTCATTCGAGAAAGTCTGGACGAACCATCCCTCACGATCCTCGCGACGAATGAGTGGCGCTATTCATATTGATATTGGCCGAAGTACTAGCAGTCAAAGGGAAGACCTACATAGTCACTTCCATCTAGAGTACGCAGTGAACGTATTCAGGTACTGGATCTATTTAATTGCATACAGTTGACCCTTTCATCTCCTCACTCTGGCTACTTCAATTCCTTTATAGGGATGTTACGGTACCAGACCGGGGCTTGGGCCTGGGACTCGTGCACTTGCACTTCCAGCACTTCGAGCACCTTCGTGGTGTCGCCCGATCTCAGGAATACGCCGCTGTTGGATTCCTTCGCCACCTTGAATTCGAGATCCAAGACGAAATTCGCGTAGTATTTCTTCGTCCAGATGGTGAAATGATCCTTGGCAACGAGAACGCCCTTCTTCTGTTCCCAACCGCCCTCTGTCAGCTCCGCATTCGAGAGGTAATCGGCAAAAAGCAGGTCCCATCCGCTGGTCTTGGGATGTCCTTTCGCCGCGCTGGCGGATGCCCAGGACAGGCTAATGGCCGCGAGAACCAGGAGCGGCTTGATCGCGATACGGCGGAGGGCAGTCGCCGAGAAATGGAAGGAGTCAACGAATGCGTTGGAAGAGCGTGTAAGGAAGTGGTTCATAAAAAACGTGATTGTTAAAGGGTAGATGTTCTTGGGTCTGTTGGCTATTCTTATTCGCCGACGCCCGCGGTCAAAGAAATTGTTCTGCCCTGATAAATCAGCCAGTCTGGGTGCTACGCTCGGACCTGCCGAACTAGAGCGAGCATCCTTGCATTGTGAAATAAAAACACGCTATACCTTTGGCCTATGAATTTCGTGCGGGTTGAGAATACGGTTTTTAAGGGATGCGCCTATCTCTCTCTATTTGTAAGTTTACTATCACTGCAGGCTCAGGAAGGTCAGCCGTTGAACTATTGGGCGATCGAGGATGCGGCTGAGAGAGCGACATTGCCGAAATATAAGACTATTCCTGCGTCACCTTCAGCGGATCTTACCCCAACGGATGGTTTGCAGCCCCGTGAGGATTATCGAAATTGGCCACGCTCGCATGGCGACTATACCTCAAGTAAATACTCTGGTCTGACGCAAATTTCCCGCGCGAACGTCCATCAGCTGGAAGTCGCGTGGATTTACCGGAGCGGTGATAAACCAGGCAATGTTCAGGTGAATCCGATCATTGTGGACGGTATCATGTATGCCCCTACTTCAGGCAATCATGTTGTAGCCGTGAATGGAGCTACGGGGAAAGAATTTTGGCGTTATGCTCCGAAGGGAAAAACCTCGCGGCGCGGGATCACATACTGGCGTGGCCCCAATCGTGAACGCGATCGGGTCCTTTTCACTGCCGGGACGGAGATTATCGCGCTGTTGGCCATAAGTGGGAAATTGGATCCCGATTTCGGAAACGACGGTATAATTCAGATTCCCGATACCTGCGCGGCACCTCTGGCAGTGTATGGGAACACCGTTATTTTTCCTGGTTTCTCAAAAGATGTTTATGGTTACGATATGAGCTCGGGAAAACAACTCTGGGTATTTCATACCCTTCCTCAGTCAGGAGAATTCGGTTATGAGACCTGGGATAAAATGGATTTGGGCGCTAACGCCTGGAGCGGTCTGACCATGGATCGTGGGCGTGGGATCGCCTATGTCACAACGGGGTCGCCGAAACCCAATTTCATGGGGCAACGGCATCGCGGGCGAAACCTGTTTGCCAATTGTCTCATAGCTATCGATGTCAAAACGGGCCAACGGCTTTGGCACTTCCAAGAAGTGCGGCATGACATTTGGGATATGGATATTCCCGGACCGCCTTTTCTAGCAACCATCGAACGGGATGGCGCTCTGGTGGATGTCGTCGGAGCCGTCAGCAAACTAGCGAATACGCTCTTGCTGGACCGCGTCACCGGTCAACCGATTTTCCCGTTCAAACTCAAGCGGGCTCCAGCCTCCAAACTGCCGGGATTCGTCACGTGGCCGTATCAACCCAAACCCGATTTACCAGAGCCATTCGCGACTCAGGAATTTTCGATGGAGCGCGTGACGGATATTGGAGAAGAAAATCGGAATTCCGTACTCAAACAGCTAGAAGGCGCCACGATAGGGTGGCTCGTTCCGAATGCTTTAAATAAACCCAACGTTATCAACAACGTCAATGGAGGTGGGGAATGGTCCGGTGTCGCGGTCGATCCCAACACGCAAACCATGTTTGTTAATGCAAACAATTTCCCTTGGTATATTACCTTAACTCAGGCCCCGGAAGACTTTGTCGACGAGAGCAAATTGCCCGAAACGCCGGGCCGGAAGGTTTATCAATCGCAGTGTATTATTTGTCACGGACCCAATCGAGAAGGGACAGGCGAGTTTCCTCCTTTGATTGGATTGAAGCATCGCTCAACCGAGGAAGCGGTTACGGAGCTACTGAAAACCGGCAAGAACCTCATGCCTGCGGCGCCGCATATTCAAGGCCAGGACCTTCAAAATCTATTGGACTATGTTTTCGAGAAAGACCGTCCCGAAACAAGTGGCCAAACGAAGTCCGCCCCAGAACGACCGGTCTATAAATTTCTCGGATTCAAGCGCCTTAATGATCACGAAGGCTACCATGGCAGCAAACCGCCCTGGGGAACGCTCAATGCCCTGGATCTCAATACCGGAAAACTCAAATGGCAAGTGCCGCTAGGCGAATACGCCGAACTGACCAAGCGAGGTATCGAGAAAACGGGCACGGAAAATTACGGTGGGCCGGTCGCAACGGCGAGTGGGCTAGTGTTTTGTTCGGGAACACGGGATTTGAAAATCCGCGCATTCGATGCCAGCACGGGAGAAGAGCTCTGGGAACACGAGCTACCCTTCAACGCCTCCGCTGCTCCCAGTATCTACGAAGCCAACGGCGAACAATACATCGTCGTACCCGCCACAGGCGGAGGTAAACTCAGGTTACCCATGGGCGATGCTTACGTGGCCTTCAAATTACCGTGAAGGTTTAGACAATCGTTCTATAGACAACTAAAGTCTACTCCGGCAAAGTAATCGACCGGAGGAGCCAGCCCGTGGCGAAGTAGAATTCGTTGCCAACGATGGGGCCGACGATGTCGATAGCGTTCGGGGAAAGAGCGGTGCGCCAAGCGCCGGATCGCATTTCGGGTTGGTCTCGTTGCCAAATGCGTTCGACCTGGCAGGTGCCGGGTTCGATGCGGAAGATGCAGTAGCCGGTCGCTCCATAGACGATACCTCCAGGACCGGTTCGCAAGGAATAGGACCCATGCCAGGATAAGGGCCCGAATTCATCAGGTAACCAAGCTGAGGATACGAGGGTTCGGCTCTTCGCATCGATTAGAGCGATGCGAGGCGCGATCTCGGGAGCGCCCGCTGAAACGACATGATCACCACGGCCTATTAGGGCGTAAACGAGACCATCGCCCGCCAGAGCGAGGGAAGTCACGTCGGCCAACCCTTCGATGCCAAAATCTCCGGACCAATCGAGGGAATCGGTCTTCGGATCCCACAGAGCAAAGGCTCCATCGAATTTCGTGATCGTAGCGCCGGTTCCGGCTTCGATGCTCATTCCGACCAGGAGCTTTTCGGACTCGGGCAGCCATAGGAGAGACGAGGGGGACATATCGGGAACGATGGCCCGATGGGATGCCTTTTGTTCCGTTTTCGGATTGTACCAAGCGAGGGTGCCGCCCATGAGTCCATAGTCCGGTCCGGATCCAATCCAGAGTTTCCCATCTGGCGAAGCAATCATCGCGTTGGGGCGATAGCCAACATCGTCCAAACGACCGAGATCACGGGGATTGTCTCCTGCCTCGATTCCGAATGAGAGCGGCCGTTTGGGATCGTAGACCGAGAGGCGGGCCTGGGGATAAGATGCGAGGTATACCTTCTCGTCGAGACTGGTGACTGAATAGGCCTGCCCAGCGGCGAACGTATGTTGTCCCAGGTGGTCGAGTTTAGAGCCATCAAGCGATGCGCGATAAAGCAGGTTGGGAAGATAGCTGGATCCGTAGAGCATGCCATCCGGTCCGAGTTCGATGACGTGTACATTGGAACCGCCGCCGACCCAGTCCAAGTTAAGGATTCGGCTCGCCACGAGTGGATCCGTATTCGAGAGAAGAATACGACGAGGAGCTCCCGAGCCCTTGCCGCCGCCATCATCCATCAGATGAGCTTGCCAACCTCCAGGCATGACTAAAGGATTTTGGTAGCGATGTTCTCCGGCGGCATGAATCCCGGCCATTGGTTCGGGAAGGTGTTTCACTGAAACGAGGAGCGTTCCCTCGATTCGGTATTTCCCCGTGTGGGAGTCGAGATACAAGCGTCGGTCGGTTCCTTTGAAGAATCGGAGGAATTGGCTTTTGTCCAGTGTATCCGTTATTGAAGGGCCGACCTCTCGATGTACGCCGGTTTTCGGATCGATTGCAACAAGGTGAGGACGGACGACGCGAACCAAGGCCGCGAGCGAACCATCGTCACCTGCCAGCGGATACAAGTATTGCTCGCTCTCATCCATGCGTCCGAATGAAGTGAAAATTTTCGATTTCGGCTCGAATTTCGTCAGATTAGCTCCCGGGTAGGACCCTATCCAAATGGCTCCGTCCTGAGATTCGTTAATACCAGTTGGAAAGGTAACGCCTTTGGCAATCGGCCCGAGGTCCTCGATCCCTTTTCCGGGCCGGGCCGGGTCGAATTGATGGAGGTGCCCATCCCAGGCGGACCCTATGTAAAGAATGCCCGTCTGCAAGCTGCGGAAAGTCGCAGTGGAGAAACTCGAGTTTTTTCGATCTTGGACCGCGAACTGGGTGCAGTGTCCCGTATCCAGATCGATATCGATCACGAAAAGTCCCCCATTGGTTTGGCTCATTGTGGCCAGTAGCGAAGGGGCTCCATCGGCGGTTTTACCCGCGTGAAGCCGTACCCAACTGACCCCCTTTATTGGAATTCCCAAGTCTCGGGCTTCAGACATCTCCGCCGCCCCAGCCTTGAGCAACGGCAATGCCAATAGGATTAGAAACACGAGTCGTTTTGCCATCGATATCATGTCTAGTCTATAAGCCGCTCGGCCAATCGCTGCTAACTATAAAGCCCGTTTCCGGTAAAGCAGGATGGCGGCTTGCGGAGAGCTGTTCGTTCGAGCAGGTTGAAAACGCAATTCTATGATCCGATCAAAACGATTCATCCTCGATACCCTGACTTTATTCGCCGCAATTTCGATACTAAGTGCTTCGGCGGAAATTATATGCGAAGGCGACTACGGTGGTCATCTCCAGGGGATCGCGGTCGATGGGCAGGAATCGATTTATTGGTCCTTCACGGTGGATTTGGTTAAAACGGATTTCGAGGGAAAGCAGATCGCATACGCCCCTGTGCCAAGTCACCATGGGGATCTTTGCTATTCCGAGGGCATGCTTTACGTAGCCGTCAATCTGGGCGCGTTCAACGAACCCGCGGGAAAAGCCGATTCTTGGTTATACGCTTACGATGCGGAGGATCTTTCACTGGTTTGGAAACGGACCCTCCCGGAAGTCGTTCATGGAGCAGGAGGCATTGATCGTCACGGAGATCATTTCTATGTAGTGGGAGGCTTGCCTCCGGGAATCGAAGAGAACTACGTTTACGAATACACGAGCGATAGCGTGTTCGTGAAACGAATCGCGATGGCAAGCGGCCACACGGAAATGGGAATACAGACCGCGTTCTTCAATGGCGGGTTTTGGTGGTTCGGTTGTTACGGCGAACCGCGAACGCTTATCAAAGCCGATGCTGATCTTCGCTTCGTTGGGCGTCGCTTATTCGATGCCTCTCTCGGCATTGAGAAAACAGTCGGGGGCGATTTTCTAATCGGGAAGGATCTTCGTTTGCCGAGCGGTCGGCATCGCGGAAGCATCGTTTTTGCCCAGGAGAATTCCGAGAGTTTCTTGAAAACTCTCCCGGCCGAATGAATCGAAACTGGTTGAATCGTTTAGAAATGCCCCGTAGCAGCTAGATACCACCAGCAATGCAGTATCGTTTCATTACGAAGAACCCAGGCCACACGTTCACCAACCGAGAAGCCAAGCGTGAGCCGAGGCTATAAGATCACTGAACGAGTGATCAAACAACTGCCCAAGCTCGGTGCTCAGGCCGGTCGCAAGGTGAACGCATCCCTCGGGGAGAGCATTCAGGACTTCGAGACGCCCTCTCGCCAGTTCGTTCGGTAAAGTTCTAAACCATCCCCTCAAGACAATTTTTTACCGGTTCTGAAAGAACATTCCTTTTTTCCGAGTCTCAAAAGAACGCTAACGCCAATTTGTCTTGGCGAATCCATTCGAACGTAGAGTATAAACACTAGCGCATGTTCAAGGAAATTAGAAAAATCTCAATCCCTTTGCTCCTAGAGTATTCTATTAGCCTGCCCGCCTCTCCAAAGATTTTCGCTAGGCTATCGAAACTCATCGACAACGACGATGTGGGGCTCGATTACATCGCATCCATTATGAAAATGGATCCTTCACTGATTTCTCACGTCCTAAGAGTCGCCAACAGTGCCTACTACGGAGGAGCAGTCAAACTCTCCGATATCGAGTCCGCGATCGCTCGAATCGGATTCAACGAGGTCCACAAAGTTCTCAGCATTGTCATCGCTCGCGACTCTTTCTACCAGGCAATGCCTGCCTACGGAATTACGGCAACCGAATACGCCGATGAATGCATCGCCGTCGCCGTCGCCTCCGAAACGATTGCCAAACGTCTGGGTTACGACATAAACACCTCCTATATTGCCGGACTGCTTCACGCTATCGGGAAACTGGCCATCAACCTCTATCTTGAGAAGGTAGAACAGACTGTCGATTTAAGCGCCTCGGAAATCGAAGGCTCCCTCTATGAAATCGAAGAGACCCTATTGGGCATTACCAGTTGGAAAGCGGGCTTCGAGCTGCTCAAACACTGGCAATTCGATTCCGAGATTTGGCAACCCATTCGACAACAGAATAGTCCAATCCACGCGTCCCAATTTGTCGAACGCACCGCGATTTTGACGCTATCGCGCTGGCTAGCCCTCCACTTAGCCGACTTCGACCCAGAGGCCGAATATCCTGACACCATCCGCTGGGCGCTCGAAACGTTAAACTTTGACGCCACCGACCTCGTTTCCCTTTTCGACTATATCCGCATGGAATTCAACGACCGCCAAAATCTATTTTCTATGCTGATCTAGAAGACGACTGGCATAATTCCCTCCTTTCAACGCATTCGCAATGTGACTACAGAACCTCCAACTCCTGTACGATCGCAAGACCGGCCCTTTCGGCGGGCTCTATTGGCGATAGTATTCTGCGCCGTAGCTGCTTCTGCGACATGCTTGTCGCAGACAATTGAATACGAAACTATGTCCGGATTGATTGATCGCGGTTCTCAAGCATTCGCACAGGGAGATTACCCTCAGGCCGCAAGTGCATTCCGAAAACTTCAATCGCTCTATTCAAACGAACCCGAATGGCGCGAATCCCGCCTGAGCGAGAAAATTATGCCCCTCGCGGGCTACGCCTCTCTTAAAGCCGGCCTCTACGAGCAAGCGGTCGACTCCCTCGAGACGTTTCTCCAAGAGGACAATCCTGCCTATAGCCAGGAAACTTTCGCGAAATACTCCATCGCGCTAGCCTTCAAGCGAAACGGCGATTTCCCAGCTGCGCTCGAAGCTTTCGAGGTTTTTCGGAAATCTTCTCATTCGGCTTCACAACAGAGCATCGCGCGTATCCACGAAGCTGATATAAATTTTAAAAACGATCAAGCTGAAGTAGCCCTTGAAATTCTCTCATCTGTAGTCGATAGCGACGCGGCAATCCGCATTAGAACGCAAGCTCGCCTACTCGCCACGCGCGAATACCTCAAACAAGAAAACTTTTCCAACGTATCCAAATTGTTACTCGAGAGCCCATGGAACTCGGATACGATGCCCGAACTGGCCATGCTCGCATTTCTCTCGATCGAAGCAGGCGACGCCCTCCTCGCCAACAATCGTCCCCGAGATGCCCTAAAAGCCTACCAGCTCGTCCCAAACAAGGAGAGCTTGATCCAGCAACAAACCGACAAGCTCAATCAACTGAAACGCATCTTCGAGAGTCGGCGACAATCGGTCGGAATGGCCGGCATCATGTGGACCGATTTCTACGAACAGCTTCTACGTTCCGCGACCGCACAACTAGACGCGCTTAACCAAGCGGATGACTACTCCGACGCCCTCCTCTTGAGGAGAGGCCGCGCATCCCTACTTTCGAATCGCCCTTACGAAGCTTGGCTGCTTTTCGAAAGCGTAGCCCGCTTTTCAGAAGGCGACGTAGCAGAACAAGGACAGTTTCATTGGATTCTAGCCGCAAAAGAACTAGGCCGCTACGATTCTGCCGTCGAAATCGCTCGGGAGTACTTGGCTCGCTATCCAAGTTCGGAATCGGTTGACGATGCTTTGTACCTAATCGCCCATACGCTCATGGATGGGCGACGATTCGAAGAGGCCATTCAAGCGCTTAGCCAATTAGCCAACGGGGCGTCCGACACCCAATTGCGAACCGCCAGCCTATTCCAAAGAGGGCAATGCTATTTGCGTGTCGGCGAGAATTCAGCCGCTCGAAACGATTTCGAACACGTCGTCGCAACAGACCTCGAAACGCCCCTTTACGAAAAATCCAAACTGTGGACCGGAATCAGTCACTTTCTCGATCGTTCCTTCGAGGCGGCCCTCGCCGTTTTCAACGCACTCAGTAAGGAAACCGAAAACCGCGAACTGAAAGGCGAATCCTCGTATCGCGCGGCAACCTCACTGTATTCTCTTTATAGATACGACGAATCGGAAACGCTATTACGATCATTCTTTATCGATCACCCCAACCATCCCAGACAATTCGAAGGTCAGCTCCTACATGGCGACTGCCTCTTCGCTCAGAACCGATTCGAAGAGGCTGTACAGCGTTACCAATCAATTCCCGCGGATTTTCCAGAACTCGCTCATCTAGCTGCTCTTCAGTCAAGCGACGCCTACAACAAGCTTGGACGTCCCGACGATGCCCTCGCGGTATTGCGGCGCCAAGCAAAGATAAGCCAAGATCCCTATCGAACGATCGAGATTCGCCTTATAACCGCCCAAACCCAATGGGAGAACGACGATAACCCAGGCGCCCTAGCAACTCTCGACGAAACGATCAAAAAGTATGGCGACAATCTAGAATCGGAAACCCTGCTCGAAATCATGCGAATGCGCCACTCGCTTCGGCCATTCGAACTACCGCTCTCCTATCGAGAAACCATCGAACAGGGCCGTCTCGCTCTCGCAGCTCGTTTCGGATTGCTTGAAGCTCTAGAGCGACGAGAACAGGGACAGCCTTTCCGCAGCAAAGAAATCATCCTCAAGATTGCCAACGAAATCCCGGACGAAGCGTTTTCCCCAGCATGCCTAGCCCACATCGGTCTCAATCTCGTCGAACTAGATTTCGAAAACGGCGTGTCAATGCTAGAACGCCTCATCAAATCGTATCCAGGAAGTGCCTATCGATCATTCGCCTATTTCGGTTTCGCCCGAAAAGCGATGAACATGGATCAATTCGATACCGCGCTGGGATGGCTCAGCCGAATCCCGGAAAGCGATTTCGATAGTTCGATCTACATAGAAGCCCTCGCCCTCGAAGGTCGAATTCGTTCACGCCTTGGCGAATACGCAGCAGCTCAGAAGACGCTCGAACGAATTTTTTCGTTCCGCTGGGCCGATAGCCAACAAAAAGCCGATGCCCTCATCGCCCTAGCGGAGTTAAAATCCAGCCAAGGCGAAGCCAAACAAGCTATCGCTTACTATCAGCGCGTATTCACTCTGTATCCAGGAGTCATCGACGCAGCCGCCAAAGGCTATTTGGGCAGCGCTGTACATCTCGCGGAAATCGACGAACCGGCCAAGGCTCATGAAACGCTCGACGAGTTCCTAAATCGATCCGAATTCACCAATACTCTCCAATTCCAAGAAGCCAAATCTCTCCTGGAAAACCTATCAGACAAAAACAATTCAAGTATCGAAAAAGGGGGAGAGTAATGAAAGTACTAGCAAATTCGAAAAGACGAATACTCTGCCTCCTACTTTTAGTTAACACGAATTTTTGCCTAGGCGATACCATCGAACTAAAAAGCGGAAGAATCCTGAAGGGTGACCTAAGCGGCCGAAGGGCTCAATTCGTTTCGATTATCCAAAAGGAAGGCCAAAGCGAGATCGAACGGCGATTAAATACCAACGAAATTCTCGGTATTCAGTTCTCGGATTCATTTTCTAGGCATGAAGCGATCGACCGCTTCCATTCCGCCGACCGCTATCAAGCGACCAGTTTGCTCGAGCCCTTGGTCAACAAACGTATCCCCTACCTCGATCTTCTTTCCGAAGCAGATGAACAACTGTTCATTATGCTACTCAAGTCATACCTCCATACAGGAAGAGGCGACGATTGCCTCGACCAAGCTAAGCTTTGGCGATTGAAACTTCGGGCCACTCAAACGCGCGACAGTATCGAAGAACTCCAAATGACGGCTTCGTGGACGATGGGGCACCGAGAAGAGGCCGCTTTCTATGCCCAACGATGGATTGATTCCGAGAAATCCGCCAGCGAATCCACTTTCGCCTGGAACGTTCTGGCCGAAATTGCCTTGGAAGCCGATGAACCGGATCATGCCCTATGGGTCGCATTGAATCCAATTGTCTTTTCAAGGCCCAACCTCCCCCGTCACCTTTCCCAAACCTACGAAATCGCAATCGTTGCCGCCCACAAATCAGGCCATTCTCTATACGCTAGAGAGCTCCTCGAGGAAATGCGGAGCCGCGAAATCCCTTGGCCCATCGACTCTCGACGCGCTAATGTAATCGAACAATTAGATTCGATAGCATCGAATGATCCAGAGCGCTTCTATTTCCGTCCAACATCCAACTCTGTCCAGGAAAGGTCCGCGAAGACTCTATCGAAACTCGTCGGATCGCCCTAAAACCTACCCTTAGCAATCATGATCACTCTCCGAATCACTCAGTTCATTCTCCTCTCGCTCGCTGTACCCGGGGCCAGCTTGCTCGCCCAATCCGAAAGTTCCCCGGAGACCGCTAGCTCAAGTCTATGGAGCATGATCGAACAAGGCGGGTGGGCTATGGTTCCCCTCAGTATCTGTTCGCTGACGCTCATCTATCTCGCTATTCACTGTACCCGCGAAACGAAACCCGTGCGATTCGGCAACGAAGCCCTAGCAGACCGACTCGAAGGTCTATGCAAAAAAGGCAAAATTGACGAAGCCTTTACGGCTGCCCGTCAAGACCCAAGCCTTCTAGGGCGTTCCCTAGCCGCAGGCTTGCCCAAATTCGATTCTGATTCCGCTTTCGCCACAAGCGAGAAAGTCGACGAAACCGTGCGAGAACAATTCGAATTGGAAGAACATAACATCGGCCAATGGATACACTATATTAACGTTATTGCCTCCGTTTCTCCAATGATCGGCCTTCTCGGAACCGTCAGCGGAATGATCGGCGCTTTTCAAACCATGTCAGCCGGTGGCATGGGCCGACCCGAATTGCTAGCGGGTGATATTGGCGAGGCCCTCATCACCACCGCCACAGGCCTCTGCATCGGAATACCCGCAATGATCGCCTACTCGTATTTCAACAACCGCCTCAACAACCAGCTCGTTGAAAACGCTCAACGCGCCAACGCCATCTGCGAGAGCCTGCCACGGTCATAGAAAATCAACCTTGAACCGGCGACGATTCAACGGCTTCCTGCAGCATGCGAATTTCAGGAGGTAAAGCCCGTGGCGTCGAATTGCGCGTTTCCAAAAGCGCCGTTCACCGACCCGCCATGGACCGCCTCCGCCAAGGGATATTCTCAAGTATTGGCCAAAGCATCGAAGGAGTCCACGTATGCGACCTCTTTGCCGGAACTGGATCCTACGGACTCGAAGCCTTGAGTCGCGGCGCCGCTTCCGCTGTTTTCGTAGAGAAGAACCGCCAAGCCTGCACTATGATAAAGGAAAATATCCCAATCGTCGCCAGAAGCATGGGAGTTGCGCAATTGGATACGTCCACCCAAACAGCCGATGCCATCAAGGCGAACGGACTAGTCGACCAAAAATTCGACCTCATATTCGCCGACCCCCCCTACGAGATCATCGAATCGATCCAAAAGAATCTCTTCTCCACCTTCGACCGCCTTCTTAACGACAATGGAATAGTCGTATTCGAAATGCCAGGACGATTAGAGTTCGAACCCTCCGGATGGAATCTAAAAAAACGTATCGGCAAAGGCAAAGACCAAGCAACCGCCTGCATCTACCGAAGGGCGTAGAAACGAGCTCGGCATTTTTAATGCCGAGTACTATAATAAACGCCCTCAAGAGAATAACTAAGAAGCATTGCCAAAAAACCTTTTCTCACAAAACGAGAACCTATTAGCCTCGCGCAGCGGGGACACAAGGTCTAGCCCAGCGGGACCGTTGTTGAAACACTTCAACCGATTCGATTTTTAACAACGCTTCGCTTGTTGTTTCTGCGAAACAAATAGGTGCCCCTTCGGGCCAATAGGTTCGAACAATCCGTGGCCTTCTTGCGAGCCTACACTCCTAATTGAAACGGCGGAACTATCTCAGCAGCACCGCGATTCCCGCAACGACTGCCGTTTCCGTGCGAAGAGGACGCGGACCGAGATGGGCCAACTGAAAATGATGCTCTCGCAACATCTCGCGCTCCGCTCCGCTCCAACCGCGCTCCGACCCCAAAGCCAAGGCAATTGAGTCGCTTCCACGATCGACCTCGCTTAAAGTCAAATCAGCTTCGTAATTATCTAGAGCTATTTTAACTTCGGCATTCGCCTTCGCCTCTAGTGCAACTTTCAAACTGATTCCAAAGGATACCTGCGGCATTCGCGTTGTAAACGCCTGTACGACGCCAGCCACTACATGACGACGCCATTCTCTGGTAGTCCAAAGCTTCGAAGTCGCATATGACGCTTCGCCTCGCTCCGTGGTGACGAACGACAGACTCCGTACTCCCATCGACGTGGCCTCTTGCAAAATCTTTCGGTTTGTCTGCGGGCGCGACAATCCCACAATCAAATCAATCGGATACAAAGAAGGCTCTTCATGCTGCAGGTCGAAGCTAAGACTAATCGACTCGGTTCCGATCGAATCCACTGTCGCTTTGCCTCGTTTTCCATCGATCACGCCAGCATCGAACGTATCGCTTTTCTGGCGACCTAAAACGCCTAGGATATGCTTTGCCCGCTCATCTGAAAGCACCAGTGGCTGGCCTATTTCATCCGACTCGAAGAGAACAATATTCATGGCGCTATTGCTGAAGCAGATTCGGCAGCCATGTCGTCAAAAACGGGACGTAAGTAATCAACAATACCCCAATTGCGAATACGATCAACAACGGAAACGAAGCCCTAATCACTTCCGACATCGGCTTACCGAATCGGTAGGAAGCGAGGAACAAATTCATACCGATCGGCGGGGTCAGATATCCCAACTGCAAATTCGCCAGAAAAATGATTCCGAGGTGAACCGGATGAATTCCAAATACAACCCCCAAAGGTACGATCAACGGAACAATCACGATTATCGCCGAGAAAATGTCCATCAAACAGCCGACCAGAATCAGCGCTCCATTCAATGCGAGAAGGAAAACGTATTTCGATTCGATTGTCGCCTGAGCCCATTCGACCATT
>JABITN010000132.1 GCA_018700525.1 Opitutales bacterium | reverse complement strand
TGCTTCTCAATCATGTCATCGCGTGTCGAAACCAACTTTACCTCCAGGGGGAAATTGTTTTACTTCGTATGAGATCTTTCTTAAACAAAGTTTCTCTCGGGCATCGATCATTGCCGGTTAATCTACTGGAAATCTTTCCCCAAGGATTGGATGAATGACTGATCGTATTGGATATTCGGCTGAAAATGCTATCGACGCGGCGTTAACGGTCGCGGCGTTTCCGGTAGTCGCCGGGGGATTGTCGGGTTGCTTTCGAAAAGACTCGGGAGAAATGGGATTGATCTGAAAAGCCGCAATCGAAGGCGATTTCCGTGAGACTGCAGTTGCTTTGGTTGAGGAGTCGAGCTGCTTTTTCGACGCGTAGTTCAGTCAGGATTTTTCGGAAGCTTTTACCTGTAAAGGTGCTGAGCAGATGAGCGAAATGACTGGAGGAGAGTCCGACGTGGCGGGCGACTTCTTCGCGTTTTAGGTTTTCCGCGAGCCGCTTGTCCATGTATTCGTAAGCCTTGTTGAACAAAACGCTGTGGGGATGGTCGCGATTGTTCTGAATTTCAAAGAAAAGCTTTTCTAAGATCTGGCTCAACCAGGCGGCGATATCCTCGTCGTCCTTCAGTTCGGCGAGCGCGGTAATCGATTGAAAATTCAGACCTAAAGTGTTTTCCGCTTTGCCTCCCGCCTCGACCGCGGCCCGAGACATCATCGCTACCAGCTCGAGTAGATAGCTTTTTAGAAGGTCCTTGCTGGAGGCTCCATAGTTGTAGATGGCGACGAAGATGCGGTTGAGAATTTGAGTCGCTTCTTCTCGTTCTCCCCTGCGGATTGCATTAAGCAGAGCTGGCTCTTCGTCGATGTAGATGTCCTGGACGCTATTGTAGAAGCGTTTTTTTACTAGATGGATTGCTTCGGCTTTTTCCTGCTCAGATTTCGAGCGTTCACTTGCCTCGCGCATGGCGCTTTCGTTGATCAAATTCTCCTGAACTACTAGTTTCAGAAGCCCTGAGGCGGCTTTACGAATATGCGTAAGGCGACTATCGGATGGCGTATCTTCGTCGAAAGGAATATCGCAGACCGCGATTCCGCCGTAGAGCTGATTGTTGAGCATTAGCGGTACGCTCCAATACAAGCTGCTGTTCGATTCGTTGAACTGTATCGTTGTTTCGCCCCAACGTAGGCTTTCCTGTACCGCGAGGCAGAGCTTTTCCTTACTGAGGGTAGCCTCACCGTAAATGATTCCCCCCGATTGGTCGTGGGCAAAGAGTGAATACTCGTATTGTCCGCAATAGGCGTTTTGAAGGTGTTCGAACACATCCGGCGTGCAGATGTGTTCGAAGAACGAAGGAGTATTTTTGTTTGGCGTTGCAGAGATGAAATGAAATCAACGCCTGTCTGCAGGCTTTGCAATTTAATTACTCGGCGAAGGCAGAGTTGCTGAATCGAGTTCGGGTAAAGTAGTCGGGACTAGAGTTCGTTGAAGCTTCGATCTGCTCTCGTGCGGGAGAGCAGAGGGCTGTGCCCCAAGCGGTGCGAAATTGAACGCCTTCTCGGGCGAGACGATCGAGGTTGGGTGTATTCGCATCTTTCGCTCCGTAACAGCCATACATCTCGGGACTGAGGTCATCGGCCATGATGAGGATAATATTCGGTTGCTGCGCGGCGGAAATATTTGTCTGAATTGCTGAGAGGATGGCTAAAATCGCCGGGACGAGAGAATTGATTGGAAATCGCATATTTAGGATTAGGTTCATTTTTCGCGAATCGCCTATTTCGTTTTCTTCTGTTTTTGGCTTGGCCATGAGCCTATTGGTTTATAGTTTGGGTCATTGTAGTCCGATCCTGAAAAACTGGCTTTGGCGGAGCGCATGAATTGGCGTGCTTCGCTTTTTAGGGAAGCAAGCAATTCAGGGTTCGATGAAGCGATATCCATTTTTTCGCTACGGTCGGACCGAATATCGTAGAGTTCATCGGATGGACTAGGTTCTTGGTCGACCATTCGGGTAATCAACTTATAGCGATCGGTAATCCACGATAATTTGCTTTTAGCTAGGAAGGGAAAGGCTCTTTCGCGTTTTTGGGATTCGCCTCTAAGTATGGCCAATATGCTAATGCCATCCATGGGGCGTTGATCGGGTCGTTCGATCTCTAGTGCGTCCAATAAGGTTGGCAGGTAGTCGAGATTGGAGCAGGGTGTTTCTATGGTGGAGCCCGGTTTGATAAGCCCGGGCCAAACGGCGAATGCTGGGACGCAGCCGCCTCCGGAATAGAGGCTGCGCTTTCGTCCGCGAAGACCGCCGGTAACACCTGGGCCTTCCTTGTGCTCGGGTCCATTGTCGGAGCTGAAAAAGATGATGGTGTCTTGGGTGACTCCGAGTCTTTCAAGTTCCGAATAGAGCCGTCCCATTTGATCGTCGAAAGCGGTAATGGCGCCATAGTAGTGCATTTCCTTGCCTTGGGAATCAGGATAGAGGGCCTGATATTCGGGGCCAGCAATTACTTTCTCGTGGGGCGTGTGGGGCCAAATGACTGCTAGGAAGGGGGTATCGGAGTCGACACTACGTTTAATAAAGGGAACGGCACGATCCATTATTATGCGAGTATCGTCGCCTAGCAGATTTTCGGTGACGCGTTTGCCATTGTGAAAGTAGGGGTTGTCGGAGGTCGCAGCCTTCTCTTCGTTCGCGCCGTAGGGATTCCATGTAACGACGGAATGATGGGTGACGAAGTGATCGTCATAGTAAAACCATTCGGGGAATGCGTAATGCTTGTCGGAACCGTCGCCGCCGCCTTTGCCTCGGTAGTCTGGGTGGGGGACGCCCAGGTGCCATTTGCCGAAATGGCCGGTAGCGTAGCCTTTGGATTTGAGCACTTGGGGAATGGTGTACTCTTGGGGGGCAAGGCGTCCGCTATTGGCTGACCAGATACCATGCCGATAGGGATTGCGCCCTGTCAGGAAGGCGGAGCGCGAGGGCGAACACATGGCAGCTCCGGAAAAGAAATTCTGGAAACGAGCTCCTTTCGCGCAGAGCGCGTCGAGATGGGGCGTTTTTATGGTGTCGTTTCCATTGAATCCGACGTCGCCCCAGCCGAGGTCGTCAGCCATGATCATCACGATATTCGGCGTTTGGTCTGCCTTGACTAGGAAAGAGCAGAAGAAGATTGGGATGAGAGCGTAGCGTTGTAGAGTTTTATGTATTGGCTGCATGGGATTTCTATTTGCTTTTGTTTGCCTTTTTTTGTTTCGGTGCCTTGGAAGAGGCTACGGCTTTGCGGTAGTTCTCGATTTGCTTTGGTTTGATGAGCGCCGCTTTGTCGTTCCAGGCGATGTCTTGATCGAAAAGAGTGACGTAATCCGGGTATCCAGAATCCGGTACGGTTTCGTTTTTCCAATCGAGCAGTGCTTGATCGTAGTGTTCGCGCATTTCTTGTAGCATGCTTTGGTATTCGGGATTCTTGACGAGGTTGTTCATTTCCTGGCGATCTTTGCCGAGGTGGTAGAGCTCTTCGGCCGCTTTCATGCCTTCGCCCTCGAAGAACCAGTAGATATATTTCGCCGAGTCGGTGACGACGGCGAATGAGTGGGTCGGGACGTTGCCCCAAACATTGATCAAAGCCATGGCGTCGCGCACGCGACTATGGGGATTGTCGATCAAGGGAAGCAAGCTGGCCCCGTCGGCGTTTTCGATGTCAGGCAGCCCAGCGAGGTCCATGACCGTTGGGGCGATATCGATGGAGCCGGTTACAGCTTGGCTACGGAGTCCTCGGTTCGAATTCGGATGTCTGGGATCATAGACGATCATCGGTACGCCGCTGCCTTCTTCGTAGGGCAATACTTTTCCGCTGAAGCCGTGCGCACCGCAATTGTATCCATTATCTGATGTGAAAATGATGACTGTATTGTCGACTATCCCTTGGCGTTCCAATTCCTCCCGTATCATGCCGACGGCTACGTCGACGCCATAGATCGTCTGCTGATAGGCCCGCATTTTCTTTTGAAAGGTTTCTGGACGAAATTCCAGGATGGACAGGTATTGTCGACCGCTTTTAGCCTGCTGGGGTAAGTGGGCTGCTCCCACTTCGTCGTAGTTTTCGCCTATCTCCCATACGGTATCCGCATATACTGAATCGTAATCTTTATCTGGCGAGGTAGGCCCGTGAGGTGCTTTGAAGCTTACGGAAAGGCAGAAGGGCTTGCCCGTCTTGCGGGCTTGTTGGATGAAGTCCTGTGACGCGGCTCCGAGGGCTCGTGTCGAGTGTGGGTATTTGTCGGCGTAATGGGCGACGAATTCGTTTTCGGCAGTTTTATAGGATCCCTGACCCGGCCAACCGAACCAGACGTCGAAGGAGCCCATCGGCATTTCATTATTCGTATGGTAGCCGCCACCTGCCTTAAGATCATCGGTTACCGGAAACCCGAACTTGCCAGCGAAGCCCGTGTAGTAGCCAGCCTTTCTCAGAAGGACTGGGTAGGATTGTTCCCATTTCTTTCGAATGAGAGGGCCGCGGGTGAAATTGCAGCCAGTCTTGTATTCCTGCATACCGGTCATGATGGTGGCCCGAGCCGCTTTGCAGATAGAGGTGTTGTCGTAATGAGAATCGAAAATGATGCCCTGTTCTCCGAGTCTGTCGATATGAGGGGTGCTTACCTGTGGGTTCCCGTAGCATCCGAGCGAGTTCAGACTCTGGTCATCGGTTAGCAGCACGATGATATTGGGACGTTCATTGGCGGCGAGGGCGGCGCTGCCGATTGCGAGGGAGAAGGCAAGGGTCTGGATGATTCGTTTCATGTTATATCAAGCGTTAAGGAGGATTAGTTTTCTAGAAAGGGGGATAGCATCTCGATCTGTTCCCAGCGCTTTCCTTTGTTGTAGGTTTGGGGAGATCCAGACGTGCTGCGGCCGTCTTGAATGAATCTGGCGAGCTGGCGCTGTAGGCTCACCGCTTTTTCCGGGTGAAGAGCCTGTAGGTTCGTGGTTTCGGAAGGGTCTTCTTCCAAATTGAATAGCTGAATGCGGGCGGGTTTTTCGAGGGGTTGATCGGCGGGATTACTGCGGCGCGTGCCACCGGCTTCGTGCAGCACCAGCTTCCATTTGCTGTCGCGAATGGAGAACCAGCCGGAATCCGAATGATGGACAATGCCGCCGCGCGACTCGTCAGGTTTCTCTTTGCCTTTTAGCGCATCCAAAAAGCTGACACTGTCTTCGCCCGTTTCGTCGGGCAGGTCTATCGCAAGGATTTCTGCAACGGTCGCGATCATATCCGTTACGCAAATTAGCTGATCGTTTCGGCTTCCGGCTGGGGTAGTTTGGGGCCAACGGGCGATAAAGGGAACGCGGTGGCCGGCTTCCCAAAGGCTGCCCTTCAGCCCGCGGTAGATGTAGCTAGGGTAATGGCCTTGCTCATGAAGCTTTTCGAATTTCGCCGTAGGCGAGCAACCGTTATCGGCAGTGAATATGATTAAAGTATTGTTTGCGATGCCCAAGCGATCAACCGTATCCAAAATTTGGCCAACGGCCCAATCAACCTCCATGCAAAAGTCCCCGTAGTCGCCAATGCCGCTTTTCCCCTTGAAACGATCATTTGGCACGATTGGAGAGTGTGGGGCGTTGAGAGGCATATAGAGAAAGAAAGGCTTTTGATTGATTGCCTCGATCCACCGGGCCGCGCGCTGCGCGAGTTCTGGGAGCACTTGATCCTGTCGGAATTCTTTGGACACCCAGCCGGGTTTGGCCCCTGCGAGTCCCGCCTCTTTAATCTCATCTCGATCGGCGGCGTAGAAGAGGTCTCCAAGTACTTTGCGGTTTTCGATGAACGCATGGGGAGGCATGTTTAGGGATGCGGAGATCCCGAAGTAGTAGTCGAATCCTCGGTCGAGAGGTCCTTGCTTAATAGAGGCGTGGATATCGACGTTCTTTCCGTCGGATGCACAGGCATCCTCTCCGTCTTTGGCGCTCCACTGCATGCCCAAATGCCATTTCCCAAAGCAGGCGGTAGAGTAGCCCTGTCTCTTCAGTAGCGAGGCGACCGTTTCTTGGTCAGGAGCGATCAGATCGGTACTATGGCCTTGGGTAACGCCGCTCTTTTTCTCTGTCCGCCAGGCGTAGCGTCCGGTAAGGATTCCGTAGCGTGTGGGCGTGCAAACGCTGGAGTTTGTATGAGCGTCGGCAAAGAGCATGCCTTCATCGGCCATGCGGTCCAAGTTCGGCGTCGGAAATTGGCAATCTGGATTGAATGCCTTGACGTCGCCGTAGCCCATGTCGTCCGCTAAGATGTAGATGATGTTGGGAGGAGAGCTCTCCGCGGATACAGTTTGGATTCCGAGGGTTGAGATTGCGGCTAAGAAAAAGAGCAGGGGAACGGGGATGTTGGGAGTCATGTTTGAGAAGTCATTTCTAGTTACTGAACTCTCCGAAGATTCCTGGGACTGAATCCAGCTCTTGGTTTAGGAGGACTTTCAGTTCCTTCGCTTTTTTCCCGTATTCAGGATTCGAGTATAGGTTTTCACGTTCCGTGGGATCTTTTGAAATGCGGTAGAGCTGATCCGTGTCGAAATAGTTGGGATAGAAACGGATTGCGGGTTGTTCCGAGCCGCGACCTCCCGGCTTGTCGGCGATGTGGGTGAATGGATCGTGGGGGTTGCTCGGATTCATTTTGCTTAGCATCTCTTGGGAAGCGTTTCTGATCTCCTCGGGCAGACGAAAGCTCAGGTATTTCCATTCGTCTTGCAGTACCGCTCGCGTGGCGCCGATTTCGAAGTACAAGGATTCGTGGATCGGGGCGGCGATTCCTTGCAAGATGGAGAGATAGCTGGCGCCGTCTATTTGGGCGCCTGCGGGCTCGTCTACACCTGCAAGCTCGAGGATCGTGGGAAGGAAGTCGGTATTGGAAAGGGGAATATCCGAGATGCGTCCTTTGTCTTTAAGGTAGCGATCCGGGCCGGAAACGAAACTGACAGAGCGGATCCCGCCATCATAGAGAGAGCCTTTGCCATCTTCGACTCCATGGTCGTCGAAGAAGAAAATCACGGTATTGTCCAACGCACCCATCGTTTCCAGGCGATCCAGCAAGGCACCGATCGCATCGTCCATCCAGAGGACGTCGCAGGCGGTGGTATCGAGGCTAAGTCCAGCGGCGGTCACCCGTTCGGGAATCGACGCGCGGGAGGGTTGGACCGTAAGCGGTTTTTCCAGGAAACCTGCTGGGGTAGCTAGCGGATCGCCGGTGTACTTGAGTTTTGCGGGTCCGGGCCCGTGATCCAAAGTGGTCGCGAAATAGAGATAGAAGGGTTTTTCCGTTTTTTGCCAGGATTCGAAAAAATCCATGGCACCCTGCGTTATCCAATCCATGTTATGGAATACGGTATCCTCTGTGTTGTGACGATTGCCAAGATTTCCTGCAAAGAGGCTGGCGGCGAAATCGAATCCGCATTCCTGATACGAAAGGACTTGATTGGCCTGCTTCTTTTTTAGCAACGCGGCGACGTCCGGTTCGTGGGCGGAGCGATCGAAGGGAATCGAAATCCGCTTTTTGTGGTGCCCGGCGATCACGTGATTTTTGCCTACTGCTCCCGTGAAATAGCCTGCATCGCTCAGCATGCGGGCGATGTTCTGAGTCTCCGCGTCGATATGGCAGTTCCAGGAGATATTGACCTGTTCGCCCCTTGCTGCGGATTCTGCGTAGTCGTTGGCCCGGCTAGCGTACATCCCGGTCAGGACTGTAAAACGCGAAGGCGTGCACACGGGCGTGGAAGCGTAGTGGTTGGGGAAAGCTATTCCGTTGGCGACCAGCCGGTTGATGTTGGGGGTCAGGTTGCGCGGCTTGCCTTGCTCGTCGCGACCTTCCGGCAGGAAGTTGAATTGATCGCGACTCTGGTCATCGGTCATGATGAAGAGGACGTTCGGGCGATCGTTTTTGCTGGAAGCCGCTATCGCGTCCTCGGAGGATGGCTCCAGGATGTGCAGCGCTGCGCAAGCGATTAAGATGGCGGAGATTCGGCTGATTGATTTCATTGATGTAGAAAGTATCCAACTAATTGATGCGGAAGGCGTAGGCAATGGCGTTTGGCTTTTCCTTTGGGAGCTCGATTTCCAGGCCCTCGGCCGTACGCGTCCATTTCAGAAGCGCCGGGCTACCGATCAGTTCGACAGAGCGGATCT
>JABITN010000207.1 GCA_018700525.1 Opitutales bacterium | reverse complement strand
CGGGTTTACGCGGTGGATATTGCAGAGGTGCGACTGCCTTTGACGGCGACTCAATTTTCATTCCTCGATATGCCGTTTTTTTATAGAGGGGAGAATCCATCGGTACGCGAAGGTCCGTTGGTTACATTGAGCTCGAAAGTCGGTGGAAAAACTCACCAATGGAGGGGGCGCATCGTACGACCTGAGGGATCCGTGGACACGAAAACTCGGCAACTGTTTGTGATTGCCCAGATTCGAAACCCGTATGGTCTGACTGAAGAGGGACGACCGCCGCTTAAGGTAGGCTCTTTCGTTGAAGCGGAAATTGTCGGCAAGACGCTCGAAGACGTCTATGTGGTCCCAAGGAAACTTTTGCGGGAAAATGCGTTCCTGTTGATGGTGGATAAAGAAAACTATCTCGAAAGGAAAACGGTCAATATTGCTTGGGAGACCGACGATGTAATCGTGGTTAACGATGGCTTGGAAGTAGGTGATAAGCTCTGCCTGACCGAAGTGCCGTTCGCATTAGAAGGTTGGCCGGTTAATGTGACCGATGAGTCGGGAGTTGAAATTGCTGTGGTCGTGGACGAAAGCGTTACTGCTAAAGCGCGTCCGCCTAGAGCTCAAGCCGGAGGTGGCATCGGCGACATAGTTGATGCATTGATAGCTGCTGGAGGTGATGAATTGCCGGCAGAATTAAAAGCGAAGTTGGTATCCCTAAAAGAAGGGAATGACCGCTCGAAAATGCGACCAGTGATGGGCGAATTCCGCGAATGGGCCGAAGCGAATGGTGTAGAGATGCCGGCAGGCGGGCCAGGTGGCGGCGGTGGTCGCGGCGGCCGTGGCGGTTGAGAACGACATATAAGTCTCGTCAATTTGATCTTAGGGAGGCGTTTGAAAACGTCTTCCGATATAATTTTTTCATAAATTTAGAAATTAGAAGAAACCAGTTCAGCTGAGCTAGCGTTTTACATGCTAGCCCAGCGTTTTCGGTATTCGCTAAAATCAACCCCATATCCTGTCATGAATCGAATAATTGAATGGTTCGCAAGAAACGGTGTCGCCGCCAATATACTGATGGTTTCGATTGTCGCAGCCGGTGCGTATTCTATGATGAACAAGACCGTCATCCAAGAATATCCGGACTATAAGTCCCGCACCATTACGGTGTCGGTGACGTATCGTGGTTCAACTCCTACTGAAATCGAGGAGAGCATCGTACTGAGGCTCGAAGAAAACTTGTTCGATGTCGAAGGCGTTACTGAAATGGACGCTAGAGCCAGTTCCAGCAGCGGGAGTGTTTCGTTAACGATCGATGACAATTACGATATCAATCGAGCGTTGGATGAAGTAAAAAATCGCGTCGATACGATTCGTACATTTCCTATTGAAGCCGAACGTCCTCAGATTACTTTCCGAAGTTTTGAAGAAAGGGTGATAACGGTTGTCGTCGCGGGCGATCTCAGCGAGACGGATATGAAAATCCTTGGCGAGAGTGTTCGGGATGAGATCGGGGCCTTGGAAAGCGTTACGCTGACTTCGCTAAAAGCGGTTCGTCCTTATGAGATTGCGATAGAAGTGCCTGAGGCAACGCTCAAGCAATACGGACTCAGTTTTGATACGGTGGTGCGAGCGGTACGGAATCATTCGGTCGATCTTTCTGCGGGTAGCATTAAAACCGAAGGAGGCAACATTCTGCTGCGAACTTCCCAGCAAGCCTACACTCAACTCGAGTTCGACAGAATACCAGTGCTCACGACAGAGGACGGAACCCGCATTACGCTGGCTGACATTGCCCATGTGCAAGACGGGTTTGACGAGATGCCGATTGAAGCGCGATTTAATGGAAAGCGAGCGATTGCGATCGATGTGGTTCGCACGGGTGATCAAAGTCTGATGGACATTGGGGGCGATGTTAAGGATTACATAGACAGAAAAAGTCTGACCTTGCCTGAAGGAATCGAACTAACCTATTGGCAGGATGATTCGGCGCGAGTTGGCGCGATGCTGAATACGTTAAAAGGCAGCGCGATCATGGCATTCTTTCTGGTCATGATAATACTGTCTTTGTTTTTGCGACCGACGCTAGCGTTCTGGGTCGCATTGGGTATCCCGATAGCGTTTTCGGGGGCGTTTTATATCCTCCCGTTGATAGATGTTTCGGTCAACCGCATCACTCTCTTCGCGTTCATCTTAGTGTTGGGAATTGTGGTGGATGATGCGATCGTCACAGGGGAGAATATTTATCAGCATATGAGACGGGGGGCGAGTCCTTTGGAAGCATCCATCAAGGGAACTCAGGAAATTGCTACTCCTGTCATTTTCGGCGTCCTCACTACGATGGTTGCCTTCTATCCGATCACTACGATGACTGGAGGACGGGGATCTTTCTTTAAGATGATACCGTTTGTAGTCATTCCAGTGCTGTTCTTCTCGCTGATCGAATCGAAACTCATTCTGCCCGCTCACTTGAAGCACTGTAAGAATCTGGGAAGAAAAAATGAGAAAAAGAACTGGCTGACGCGCTTTCAGCGTTTCTTCGCTGACGGACTAGAGAAATTTGTTATAAAATATTACAAGCCGGTGCTCGAATTTTGTTTGAAATTTCGGTATGCGACAGCCTCTGCTTTCGTAGCGCTTTTGTTGGTGTTTATCGGGGTTATCCTGGGCGACCGCTTACCTTATAGTTCCTTCCCTCGCATACCGCGCGACCGTGTGCAAGTGGGACTTACCATGCCTTCCGGGACTACTTTCGAAGTGACTCAGAAGCATATAAATAACGTTGAGAAGCACGCGATCGCTTATAGGAAGGAACTGAATGAGAAGCATGGGGTAGAGATTATAACGGATATCTTTGCTACTGCGGGAGGGCGTCCTTTTGGTGGGGGGTTTCGCGGGGGACCTAAAGCGGGCGTGCCCGAGGAAGGTGAAGTTGTCATTGAAATGATATCGGCTGAAGAGTCGGGAGTGGATATTGGCAGTAGAGATATCACGCTTGCTTTACGCGATCTAGTAGGTCCCATTCCAGAGGCCGAACAGTTTTCATTCTCGTTCAGTCGTGGAGCGAGCGGAGCGCTCGAGTTGCAGATAGTGGGTCCGAGTATAGACGACCTTAAGGAAGTTTCTTTGGAGGTTCAGAAAAAAATGGCTTCTTATGAGGGGCTTTACGATATCGAAGATTCCTTTGAGCGAGCAACCGAAGAGCTAGAGCTGGAGCTAAAACCTGCCGCGTCACATTTAGGGGTGACTGCACAGCAATTGGCCTCTCAGGTGCGCCAAGCGTTTTTCGGTTCTGAAGCTCAGAAAATCCAACGGGGTCGAGATGATGTAAACGTCATGGTTCGATACCCAAGAGAAGAAAGGCGCTCTTTGGCATCGTTGCGTACTATGATGATTCGCACTCAGAATGGTACGGAAGTGCCGTTCGAAGAAGTGGCCAAGGTTGTACCCGGAAAAGCATTACCGTCTATTCGACGAGTCGATCGGAATCGAATTATTCGCGTATCCGCAGATGGAGATTCAGAGACAGTGGATGTGGATGCCATTCAAGCGGATATTATTGATAATTTCATGCCGCCGCTCCTCGCGAAATATCCGGGGATGTCTGTTAGTTTAGAGGGAAGGGAGCGAGATACTCGCAATAATAATGCCGAGTTGATAAAAGGCGTGTATTTCGTGCTAGCGTTTATCTACGTTCTTTTAGCGATACCATTCAAAAGCTATGTTCAGCCGCTGATTGTAATGTCTGCGATTCCGTTTGGAATTATTGGAGCGCTTTTGGGGCATATGATTATGAATTATATTCTTCTCAATATTCTTGGAAGAGCCGCAAGTCCTGCAGCAAATGTATCGATGATGTCGCTACTGGGAATGATGGCGTTGTCTGGAGTGGTCGTTAATGACAGTCTTGTGATGGTGGATTTTATAAATCAGCAGCTAAAGAAGGGCTTAAAGATAGGCGAGGCGGTTCGATTGGCAGGCGTTCGGAGATTTCGGGCGATTCTGCTTACTTCACTTACGACTTTCTTTGGGCTAGCGCCGCTGATGTTCGATGCGGGTTCGCAGACGCAGTGGCTGATTCCAATGGCGATTTCGCTGGGTTGG
>JABITN010000038.1 GCA_018700525.1 Opitutales bacterium | reverse complement strand
TCGCGATGGCCATGACGTTAGCGGGATCTGGAAGGGCGAGCCTGGAGCTCGATCCCCTCACGATGCCTTTTTCTACTATCTGGTCGATCAGCTTCAGGCCGTGCGTGTAGGGGATTGGAAACTACGCTATGCGATCGAAGATCGCAGGAATGCCGATAGGTCTCAGCTTGAGCTTTATAATTTGGCGAAGGACTTGTCGGAGCAAAACAATGTCGCTAGCCAGCACCCGAAAATAGTGAAGGATCTCATCCAACAAATGGAAGCAATGGGTGATCGGATTGGCGATGGGCTACGCGATACCTTAGGCGACGAGCGCCGTCCGCATTCGATTTCCAAAGACCCGAAACCGCTAACGGAATTCGACGAGGACTATCCGTACATCGAGCCTAGCTACCTCCTGAATCAGGCTGGGTGAGCTGGGTGAGAAGGTAAAACTCTAATTGGCTAATTGGAATGTAGCACAGACATCTTGCCTGTGAAAGAAAGGCTGGAAGCCTGTCCCAATTTAGGATTTTTAAATAAGTTTATATCCGATTGTAGGGCGAGGCACTGATTCGTCACCGGTCAGACTGTTGCTTCGGTGCGGCGACCGACAAAAGAAAATTTTGGAATAAGTTGTGCGATATCTGTCAACACGCGTTCATTATGGTCAATGGTCCATCGAAGAAGGTCAAACTGACGACCTCTGCTTTGGCGACATACGGGCTGTGGGCTTCACCTTTGGAGGCATGGAAAAGCGTGCCTTTGGTGTAGGTCTTTTCTGATTCCTTCCATTCCCCTGAAAGAGTGTAGTCCCATTTGTTGGCCTTAGGATGAATTTGGGCGAGGATCGTGACGCCGGCTTTGAACTTTCTCAAAATGACAACGCCGCCAATGGCTTCGTCCTTTTAAGTAGTTTCAGTTCGACGCCTTCGGAAGGGTTTGTCTGCCATTCCTTTTCTTCCGCGAGTTTAATGTATTGGAACATGAGAGGGAAATACTATTGCCTCGTTCTTGTGCCGAATACCAAACTCCACATTGGTTGACGAAGCGCGTGCGGCCTCGTAACAATAGGGTATGGATTTTGAAAATGAAAAAAATGTGCTGGGTGGAGTCCTGGAAACCTGCAGCTTGGAGCCGAGGACTGGGTTTCATCGAACTGGTCGCTGTCAGACTGGTCCGAAAGATCATGGCTGCCACGCAGTTTGCGTTCAGGTAACTGATGAATTTCTCGAATTTTCGAAAGCCGTCGGAAACGATCTCAGCACGCCAATGGAGGCCTACGGCTTTCCGGGGCTTAAAGCGGGGGATCGCTGGTGTCTCTGCGCGCAACGTTGGAAGGAGGCCCACGTTACAGGCTCGGCTCCCATCGTTATTCTAGAAGCCACAAGCGAGGCGGCTTTGAAGTATATCTCTCGCGGTGTCCTCGAGGAATTTGCCTTGGTTGATTCTGATTAGTTAATAGACAGGCTAAGTAGGGGTGGGACTTTCAGAGCCACGAACGAGAGCATCATTTCGAAAGTTATCATAAATACAGATCGTCGGAGTGATAATTGAAACCACCGATGAAACTGATATTATTGGATTTGAGCCTAGTCATCAGTGTAATTAACAATATCCTCAACCTTGGTTATCAGTCAATTTTTAGAGAGCGGCGATGGCATCCTCGAGTTCCGCTACTCGCGGTCTATGGTGTTTGGCGATCGTGCGGAACCCAGTAATAGTGTTCGCAAACAGGGATCTTATTTCTCTAGCTTGCCTTTGTATGGATCACTCTACGCATCGGCAACTTCTCGAGGAAGATATGCAGGGTCTCGAAACCTTGTTCAAGCAGGCTGCCCAATCTGATGCGGAGCTGCTGCGAAAAACCCAGGGGAAAGAGGATTTGCAGCTTTTGAATTTGGCATGTGGCGCCTGCAATGAGGCGATGACGCTAGCGAGCGTCTTTGGCAGTAACGGGAGAGCGCCTGGCGATAATCGAAAGGTGCACTTCGTCGGGCTCGATGTCAGAGCTCGCGAGATTGCGGAGGCAGGTACACGGTTCATTGCTGATTCCAACTCCGAGTTTACGTTCATTAACGGCGACGCCACTAGGCTAGATGATTATAAGGAGCTCCCGGGCGCGTTCGACGTCATTTTCATGCGTCATCAGAATGTGTGGGATGGCAAGCGGACCTGGGAGGAAATCTATCACAAGGCTCTAGAGAAACTCTCGCCAAGCGGCCGATTA
>JABITN010000220.1 GCA_018700525.1 Opitutales bacterium | reverse complement strand
TTAAATATTAAGAAACGAATAATTCTCTGCTACGACGGTACTTGGAACTGGAAAGACGGAAATTTGGATGCCTGCGGTATTAGAGGTTGGGATACGAGTGGGAAGAAAGGGGCCTGGAAAAAAGGTAAGCCTTTCGTGTTCGATAAGGTCAGAAAACGTTTAATTAATGCAGCGAAGAAAAACCGGCTGAACCTGAAAGGGGATTGGTTCGAACTCGTGGTTAGTGTCGATGGTAAGCGATTCGATCGACTGAAATTTCAACGGACAAGGCTAATGCTCGCTTTGTTGCTGACTACACGGCTCCCAAGAAGGGTGAACTTGTGTTTGCTGCGAATGATCTAAGCTCGTTTTGGAAATTGATCGATAAGTATTAAAAAAACGAGGGTTGGGCGTGGATTCGCATAGTACGGACGGGGTAGAGCGTTTGCTTAGGCTTTATCTGGGAGAACCGACGGGTGGTCCTCCGTTTGAGTGAACGGTCCTCTCTATCTTCGTAATTCGTGCGAAGCGGCAGGCAGCGGTGCTGCATCTTCTTGGCGGATCTATCGATGCGATTCAATCATTCGCTTGACAGAGTCGTTACTATTCTTAATTAAACAACTTTAAGTTGATCGATTTACTAGGGTTTAGGAAAATGACAGCAAATTTAGCGGTGGAATCAGCATTGAAAACGGACTTGGAGTCGGCGACTTCACAGGAACGCGTAGCTTGGGCAGCAGATATGTTCGGGGATGATCTGATTATGACGACGAGTTTTGGGACGCATTCAGCGGTCATGTTGCATTTGGTGACGTCGGTTGTGCCGGATATTCCGGTGGTTTTCATTGATACGGGTTACCTTTTCCCTGAGACCTATCGTTTTGGGGCGGAGCTGACTGAGAGATTGAATTTGAACCTCAAAAAGTATCACGCTCGCATCTCGGCAGCGGAGCAGGAGGCTTTGCACGGTCGACTTTGGGATGCTGGGGCGGATGGGCTTAAGCAGTACAACGTTATGAATAAGGTCGAACCGATGGCTCGGGCAGTTCGCGAGCTTGGAGCAAAGGCTTGGCTAGCAGGATTACGTCGGAGCCAAGGTGAGTCCCGGTCGAGCCGACCGATCGTAGAATCTCAGAACCAGATGACGAAGGTATATCCGATCCTCGATTTGGACAATCGCACGATGCATGAATATTTGACGGATAATGACCTGCCTTATCATCCGCTTTGGGATGTTGGTTACGTCTCTCTCGGAGACTGGCATAGCACCTCTAAGCTTGAGGCGGGGATGACAGAAACAGATACCCGATTTGGCGGGGCGAAGCGCGAGTGTGGATTGCACGAGGCTTCGGGCAACGTGGATTTCCAGATCTAGTATTGGGCGCTCGAGCTCGGTTCTGAGTTTCGGCATTTCGATTTTAAAACGAAGAAGCCGCATTCCCAAAGGAATGCGGCTTCTTGCTGAAATTGATAAAGGCGGTTGTTTAGGCCTTTTCGACCAAACCTGCCTTGATGGCCTTAACACAGACCCACAAGCGTTTCACCTGTCCTGAGGGGAGGCGTACCTTGATGCGTTGCAGGTTCGGGCGGAACTTGCGCTTCGTTGTTTTAGTTACGTGCGTACCAATGCCACCGCTCTTCTTGCTTTGACCCTTGCGGTGGATGATGCTGCCTGTGGTAGGACGCTTGCCTGTTATTGCACAAATTCTTGCCATGTCGAAAAAGATTAAGAATGGAGGAAAAAAGGGTAGCTCTGTCTTCTTGGCAAGCAGTTTTTTGGGAAATCGAATATGTGGGACGAATCGGAATTCAGATATTCGATTTTCCAATCGTGTATTAGAGTTGAATATGATGCTTCGCCGTGGGAGTTGGCGGGATCTTTGTTTGGTTTGTGTTGGGAAGATCGCTCTAGCTTGGGTGAACATTGGTATCGTTTAGCTGGCTCCGGGATGAAAAAATACCCGGGTGTACAGGTAGGCGATAAGTTCTCCGAGGACAGTGCGGACTCCGGCGCTCGTTGTGTACCAATTTTTCGAATCGTACCCTGATTCTTCTAATGAGCTTATTCCAACGGTGTGATCCGAGCCTAAGGCGAGTTGAAATAGGTAGCGGCTCCGGCGGCCGTGTGGACCGACGGTGATTAGGTGGACGTTGGATTCTTCGATGTTTTCAGCCAATAGAAGTTCTTTCAGCGCGATGGCAGATGCGTACGTACGGTCTTTTTTGATTTTCTTGGATGCTGTTGCGATGACCTCTTCGTTGCTAAGACCTAAGTGTTGTAAGCGAGCTTTTGTCATTTCGGAATACGATTTGAACGCCTGGAGGTAGCTTCCGGTTTCGATTTGAGTGCCGGTGCAGATGATTTTCGAATAGTTTCCCGCTCGATAGATGAGAATTGCTTCGTCGAGCGGTTCGTCGCCGATCCAGCCTTCGATGACGAGGATACCCGTGTGTGGTTGGGTTTCGGGAGCGAGAAAAGAATAGATGTGCAGGGAGAAGGCTAGGAGGACCGAGCAAGCCAAAATTGCAGATATTAGCCAGCCTAGCAATGTAGGGTGTTTGCCTGTATGCGTTTTCGTCAGGGCGAATTTCATAGCTTGTCTTTTATCATCGGAAAAAAATTGGGACACAAGACTCTGCGACGCGTCTTAATCGATTGTTCTGATTCCGCTGAGGGCTTGGAATGTTTGTCCCATAAGGCTGGGGTGGATGAGTTGGCGGAGTTGGTTTTTTGCTTGGCTGGAGAAACCGGTACCGGCCGCGAAAGCCTCGCGTACGAAATTCGGGGCCCGTTTAAGGATGAAGGATTCTTGGCTTTCGAGTTCGATGGATTGAAAGTGATTTTGCTGGAGGGAGGCTTCGAGCCAGTCCCAGCAGATGTGAACGGTGAGGTCTTGCTCTCCGATGGCGTCGAGAAGGTCAGGCGTTTGCTGGTGGTTTCGGTAGGCGCGGGCGGTACCTTGATTTGCGTCGTAGGAAAGTGCTTTCCAGGTTTTTCCGTAGTCGAAGGCGATGAAGGCTCCGTGCCAAGGTTCGCGGCAGATTTCGTTTAGCAGGTCGGTTGCTTGGATTGGCAAATCAACCGTGTAACCTTCTGGAGCTACTTTCGGGAGCGTGTCGACTGCGACTGCGACTGCAGGGGAGGTGAGTTCACTTTCGGAGAAACGAATGCCTTGCGAATTGATTTCGATACCGCGTTCACGCCAGGAGCCGTTTTTGAAGATGACGCTATGAAAGGGTTGGGCGTCGAAAAGTTCGTTGGAAAAGACGACGAGCGGACCTTCGAGGTCAAGTGCATCGCCGACTCGGATCGATTGAGTTTCGAGAAACGGATTTGCGATACCGTCGAGAAGCGCGGCATCGGGTTCTGGTCCGATCTCAATCCACCGGGCCTTGTTGGGATGAATGCCGGCTTTCTTTAGCAAAGCGATGCTGGCTTCGAGAAGAATCGGGCCAAAGGCTGGTTTCATGCTCGAAGCGGTGAAGAAATCGGTGGAGCGATCTCGACCCACGCGTTTTCGGTCGGCTTGATAATAGCCGAAATCCGGGTTGTAGAGGGCTATTTTGACAAATTTATCGAATGGAACGAACCCATTCGAGTCCGCGGCGCCTTCTATTGCTTGCCGAATGCATGCCGTTGCTATTTCTGTGAATGCCATTTCTTTAAGCTGACTCTTGATGGGTTTCGCTCGGATTCAATCTCCAAGTTTCCGAACGGACGCTGGTGTCAGCTAAGGCTCCTTTTATAAATGAATTTCTTCAAACGGATCGTAGTAATTTTTCTTGGCGCAACGTTTTTGGCGTTGGCCTATCAATTCGGTATGGATGTGGCCCAACAGGGTGGTTTGGGTCCATATTGGGAATCGAGGCAGAAGGCAGCTGAAATACGGTCGGCTTTAGAGCTGATAAACGCGTATTACGTGGATGGCGATTCGGCGGAATTAGACGAACTGACGGAATCGGCCATCGCTGGGATGATCAAAGATCTGGATCCTTATTCGGAGTATCTTAATTTCAATCGCTTGAAACAACTGGATGAGGAAACGAGTCAAGAGTTTGGCGGGATCGGCGTACAAGTGGAGATGCGGAATGAATTCTTGACGGTGATCGCTCCAATAGAAGGATCGCCTGGAGAACGCGCGGGGCTTGTGCGGGGCGATCGCATTGTCGGCGTAGATGGAGAAAGTATCGAGGGACTGAATATTTCGAAATCAGTTTCCGAATTAAAAGGCAAACCAGGTACAATGGTGGCGATTTTGATCGAACGCAGGGGAGTCGACGAACGTTTCGAAGTAGAGGTGATTCGCGAATTGATCGAAGTGGACAATGTTCACGGAACCGAACTTTTGGAGTCGGGTGTCGGCTACTTGCGGATTTCCCAGTTTGGAAAGCGCACGGGCGATGAGATGGAGACTGCTATCGAGTCGCTTTTGGGTCAGGGAATGGAGGCTTTGGTGATCGACCTGCGCAACAACCCCGGTGGATTGTTGGACGTAGCGGTCGAGGTGGTGGAGGAATTCGTTCCAGCTGGGCAGTTGGTTGTGTATACTAAAGGGCGTCACGAGGCGATGAGCGAAGAGTGGTACGCGCAGGCGGAAGGCGATCCTTATGATTTTCCGTTGGTGGTTTTAGTGAATCCTGGATCGGCGAGTGCGTCGGAAATCGTGGCTGGGGCATTGAAAGATTCGGGCAGGGCGAAATTGGTAGGAGCTAAGACTTTCGGCAAGGGGTCCGTCCAAAGTATTTTGCCTTTGGGTGCGGATACGGGATTGAAGCTGACGACGGCTAAATACTATACGCCAGGCGGTTATGTGATTCATGAGAATGGAATCGAGCCGGACGTGGTGATTGAGATTTCAACGGATGATGAGAGTCATTTAGCCACTCAGCGCAGCCGTTTGTCGACGATGCCGCTAGAGAAATTCGTGGAGCGTTTCGGGTTCGAGCCGATTGAGGATAAACAATTGAATGCGGCGAAGGCAGTGATGCTCGAAGCCTTGGAGAAATTGGATCGATGATCTTAGGAATCGAGAGTTCCTGCGACGAATCTGCCCTGGCTTTGCTCGACCGTTCGAAGGGCATCGTTGGCGAGTGGATTAGCAGTCAAGTGACCTTGCATGCTGAATACGGGGGAGTGGTTCCAGATCTTGCCAGTCGGGAGCATTTGAATAATTTCGGGCCCTTGTTGAAAGAGCTTTCCGACGAATTTGATATTAGTTCGGTTAGTGAAATAGTGGTTACGGCTGGGCCGGGTTTGGCTGGTTGCCTGGCTATGGGGCTATCGGTGGCGAATGCTTTATCGGTTTCCCTTGGGGTTCCTGTGTATGCGGCGAATCATTTGCGAGCTCATGCTTATTCGGTTTTTATTTCGATGTATCAGGATGATACAGACGTATTTCAAGAAACGTTGGATGGATTGTTGCCTCATCTTTCACTAGTTGTTTCGGGAGGAAATACGTTGCTGGTTCGGATCGATGAGGATCGTTCGCTTTCAATTTTGGGGCAGACGATTGACGATGCTGCGGGCGAAGCTTTGGATAAAGGAGCAAAGCTATTAGGGCTGGGCTATCCTGGCGGGCCGAAGCTCGAGAGGATTGCGCGGGATGGAAAATCGAACGTATTCGATTTTCCACGAGCGTTGATCGGAAAGCCCAATTTGGATTTTAGTTTCTCGGGTTTGAAAACGAGTTTGCGCTATCTTTTGGAGAAGCATACTCAGGATGACCTTGATAAGGTTTTCGCTGATATTTGCGCTTCCTATCAGGAAGCGGTGGTGGATGTTTTGATTCGCAAAACGGAGCGTGCTTTGAAGCAAGGCTCTTTTCGCAGTATTGGCCTTTCAGGTGGCGTATCCAATAATCAATCGCTTCGAGATTGGTTCCTGGATTTGGGAAAACGCCATCGCACGCCTTCCTTTCTTGCCGAGCGAAAGCACACGGGCGACAACGCGGGGATGATCGCGTTTAGCCATGTGTTCGAAGGTGCGGGAAAGGTAGCTTCGATAATCGATATCAAACCCAGCGCGACGATTGAGACGGTCCTTTAGGAAGCGTTTTTAGCGGGAGCAGCTTTTTTAGCGACTTTTCTTGAAGCGCGTTTTTTGGCCAAGACCTTCTTGGCCGTTTTTTTAGCTGGAGGAGCTTTCACTTCGGGGACTCCAACTGGCGCTGTCGGTTTGGTAGCGGCCCGAGGTTTGCGGGGGCGCTTTTCTCTTTCGGGAGGGCGATCGTTTTTAATTTCGACGGGGGCAGCTGGTTTTGCTTTTCGAGGCCTACGTTTTTCGGATGCGTTTTTCGGCTCTCGCGTTTCCGAATAATCGCTTGCAGAGGAGGTTTGCTCAGAGTTTTCGGAGTGTTCGGGCCGGCGGCCGCGGCGAGGATTGCGAGAGCGCCTTCTTTTCGGTCTCTCTTCATTAGAATCGTTTTCGCTGCGTTGTTCTTCTGGTTGGGAGTGTGGAGCGGCGATTGCTAGTGGAGCGTTGTTGAGGTAGGCCTCTATATCGAAGTCGGAATGCGAGAATGTTTTGACGAGGTCGTTTAGAGGTCGGAAAGCGGGGTGTGTTACGTCGCCGATTAAGCTGTAGAAAATAGTTTCGGTGGGAAGGACCTGGCAGCCGAGTCCCCGAAGGGCTTGAATTGCATGGATTGCGTCTTCGGCTCTGCGGCAGCCGAGGGCGTCGACGAGAAAAGTGACGTCGATATCTTCGTCAACCGCTTGGAGGCCTGTTTGATAAACGCAGATGGGCGTTTCTAGTCCGCAAACAAGGAGGTGATAGATTTCCTTGTCCCGGAGAAAATTTTCGATACCGGGAGCGCTAAGGGCTGAGAAGCTTTCCTTATGGAAGAGCGTGGGAGTTCGAGCGCGTCGAAGGAGTTTGGCGTTGGTGTGGCCAAGTTTGTTGGGTACATGTTCGGTGAAAAGCGTGGTGATGCCAAGAGTTCGCGCCGCATCGATTGCGAATGCGCAGCGGTTTAGGAAGCCTGATTTGTCGTGCAGCGTATCTATGAAGCAATCCTGAGCGTCGAGTACGAGCAGGGCTACGGTGCTAATTAGGTCGCTTCGGTCCTTCTGATTGGTTGGCATTGTTCGGTTGGATAGGCGCTTCTTTGGGGTTAATCAACAAGAAGCGAGAGATTTTTCTAGCCAGGCGCGAATCGGATCGGATAGTGGGATTATATGGAATTGCACATCGCTCCGATATCCCGCAAGTCAAATTTCACAGAGGTTGCATTCGAAAAGAATGATCGGGTTGTGAGCCTGTTGATTCGAACTGCAGAGGAAGTGCTTCGCTCTGATATCCTCGAGAGCGATGAGGAGAGCTATGAGCTTCCAGGAGAATTGATCTGCCGGTGGACTCAGATATTCAAACCGCGTTCGAAAGATGATAAAGAAGCTCAGGAAGCTTTGAAGCTGACAGCGGATAATTTGTTTATCAGCCTATTCGAGGGTGAGGATGGACCTTCTCAAGAAAATGCGAAGTTCAAGCATTTGCTGGGGCTTATGTTGGAACGGCGGAGGTTGCTGAGGGTAAAGGAGCGAGATTCCGCGTACACAATCTATATCCATCGCCCGTCGAAGAATGAATATGCGGTTCCGAATGTGGAGCTCGATCCTCAGTTCTTTATCGAAAGTCAAGAGAAGCTTGAGTTCTTGATTCCGGGCGGAAGCGACGCTGATACTTCGGGAAGCAAAGGGAAGCAATCGAAGGCGGAAACGTGATTGTTTAACCTTTGGAAACCGTTGATTACTGCTTAGAATTCTGTTTTAAACCAAAGGGGTTCGGCGGGTGTTGTTTTCGGGATTCCGATTGAAATGAATCGAGGTCGCTTGGTTCGAAATGGAATCTCGTAGCTTTGGGAAATCTTGATCTCGTGTTCTGCGTGAATTCTCAAACATGATGGATTGTTTGCCGTTTTCGTCTCGAGGATCGCTACGGAGGAATATTTGTTTTGGCGTATCCGTATCAATAGTGTGTCGTGAAGGGTGCGATACGATTGCTTTGTTTGTCTGTCCGTTTCGGTTTGTACGAATTCGATCTTTCCGAGGCGTGTCGTTCCGGCTGCTAGGCACGCTACGGGAGATTCGTTTGCCAAAGCGTTTTGGTTTCGCTTGGCGAGAGCGTTGACTAGGGATTGAAGTTCTTGGGTCGCTTTTCGGGGCATGTAGAGGCGCTTTTGGTAAAAGGATCTGTATTGAGCTTTCCAGTACTTCACGAATCGCAAGTCGCGAGGCAATGGATAGAAAAGAGCAATGGTGTTGTTGGATGGGGTTGGCAATAAAGCTTTACTTGAAATCCGAAGCGAGCAACCTCATAGCTTCAAATTTGCCCAATATTGAAGTCTAAAGTAATATGGTCCTTAAAGAAAACTGTAAATATTCACTAGTCATCCCCACAAGCATGGGCGTTCGTCTTACTCCGCAGAATGGGCAACCTGTTCATTCGAGCGACACATTTTTCATGCAAGCTACGAGCGCGGAATCGAATGTCGCTAGCATACCTTCTTTTTTGGGGCTTCCCGTTAAAATCCTAACGACCTTCGTTAAGGAAAGTCCGATTGCTCGATTCATCAAGGACGACCTTTCTAGACGTCACATCGATTATGAAGGACCGGAACTTGATCAGGAAGACCCATGGGGCTATCGTCATCAGATCAATATTGCTGACAGTGGTTTCGGTTTGCGGGGACCGCGCGTTCAGAATGATCGGGCGGGTGAGGTCGGTCGTACGTTAAATGCTAGCGATTTTGATTTTGATCGCATCTTTGGCGAAAACGGAGCGCAGGTGGTTCACCTGTCTGGATTAATTGCCGCTTTGTCGCCTGAAACCAGTAAATTTTGTTTGGATATCGCACGATCTGCTAAAAAGCATGGTTCCCGGATATCGTTTGATTTGAACCATCGGGCGACGTTTTGGAAAAACCGCGAAGAAGAGCTTCGCGACGTTTTCATGGAGATAGCGGGGTTAGCGGATATTCTCGTAGGTAACGAAGAAGATTTTCAGCTTTGTCTGGGGTTCGAGGGGCCGGAAGAAGGTGGAGGCGATTTGGCTGCAAAAATCGAAAGCTTCAAGAGTATGATCAATCTCGCGAAGGAGAGGTTTCCGAATGCCACCGTCTTCGGAACAACCTTAAGGGAAGTGATCAGCGTGAACAGGCACTTGTGGGGGGCGATTTTGTCCGTAGGTGATGATTTCCATGTTGTTGAGCCGCGTGAAATTCCAGTCTTGGACCGAATTGGTGGTGGCGACGGATTCGTGGGGGGAGTTCTATACGGGCTGATTAAGGGTTGGGCTCCTGAGACGTGGATTCAGTTTGGTTGGGCTAGCGGCGCCTTGGTGACCACGATGAAGACCGATTATGGTCAACCTGCTGATGAAGATCAAATTTGGAATATCTGGGAGGGCAACGCTCGGGTCAGGCGCTAGTTCTGAGAGATTGAGGGGGCTTTTGAAGGCGAGTCGTTTCCTCACGGTCTGAGTGCTTCTTCGCGAGGAGTGTCCCTGCTTGCTGTAAGTTAGTTAGCTGGATGGCGGGTTGAATCAGGGTTTTAGTCGATTTGGGCGTAATAGGAGCGGGTTAGACCATTTGACTTTCTATGTCTATGTTAAGAAAGAGTTTAATCCGTTGACCCTCCTGACAATTAGGGCTTTGCCCTTGACGTAGAACGTTATCCCTCCATTTTTTTTACAATTAGTCCGTTTATTTCTCTTAAATGAATCTTGCCCGTATTTTTGCCATGGCTGTTTCGTTCTCTTTTGGAACGACGATCATCTATTCAGAGGATGAGCCACGCGAAATCAGCATAGCTGTAGTTCCGAAAGGGACAAACAAGGAGCGTTGGCAGGCAATTCATTCTGGAGCTATGAAGGCGAGCAAGGAATTGGCTAACGAGGGGTTGGTCGTGAATATTCTTTGGAAAGGCAATCTCGACCCGGACAGAAACGAGCAGATCCAAGTGGTGGATACGTTCACGGGGCAGCGTTTGAGCGGTATTTTGGTTGCATCTCTGGGCCAGAATCAATTTACTGGTCAAGTGCACGTGGATGCGAATTCAGATTTGCCGATGATCTACATTGACGATGGTTTGGATGCGGAACGGGCAATTAGCTATGTGGCGACAGACAATTTTCAAGGAGGCGCAATCGCAGCCGACCGAATCGCTCAGTTGATGGAAGGGGTCGGTAATCTTATTGTTGTGCGTCACGAACAGGGTGATACGAATACGGAAGCTCGCGAAGCTGGATTTATCGAACGGATCAAATCTCGTTATCCATCGATCCGATTGATTTCAATGGATCAACATGCCAGCGATGATTCCGAAAAGGCATACGGCGTTTCGGAGTATTTGTTGAATCGGTACGGAAGGCGATTAAATGCCGTGTTCGCATCGAGTGCGTCTGGTACGGATTCGATGCTGGGAGCTTTGAGGAGTTTTAATTTAACCGAGCAGGTTCACTTGGTTGGCTATGAAGCTTCGGTTGCTTCTCTAGAAGCGATTAGGTCAGGCGAAATCAAGGGGTTGGTCGTTTCAAATCCTTATCGAATGGGTTATTTGGGTGTAACGACTTTAGTGGACCATATTCAAGGCGGCAATATTCCGACAATTGTCGATACGGGCGTCACGCTGGTGACACAATCGAATATCGATAGTTCGGAAGTGCAAGAGGCTTTGGGCTTCGAGCAATCCGAAGTATTGCGTTAGGGTTCAGCCAGTCGCTTTATGAGAAGCGGTCGATCTTCGCTTTTGAGCTGGGTAGGGGTGTTAAAGTGATGTGGCGTATACCTAAGCAAATTTATATTCTGATCGCTGCGGTTATTGTTCTAGGTTCATTACTATACCAGCTTGATCATCAGGTGGATCGCCAGAGCTCGCCCATCGAAGACAGTCTATTGGAGGCGGAATTGATTATGGGCATTCCGACAATTCCGAACCTGGGAGGATGGCCTCCGAGTTTGTTAGTGGCCTTGCGTGAGATTCATAGAGGGTTTGGAGATCAAGAAACTCAGGCCAAGAGTTTGAAGGATTTGGGGCGGTTGTACTTTATTAACGGCTTTATGGGGCAGGCACGTCAGTGCTTTGATGCTTTGCGGAAAATCGAGCCGAGCGAAGCTCGTTGGGCGTATTTCCTGGGTATGGTTACGCGCGACTATCAAAATAAGGAATTGGCGATCGAGGCATTTCGGGAGTCGCTCCTAATCGGTCAGGCGTATCCGAATGCTCGTTACCATTTGGGACAATCCTATTTAGGCTCGGGCAGGATTTTGGAATCGGTTGATGCGTTTGGACCTTTGTTAGGAAAGAATGAATGGGCTGGCTGGGCCCATTTTGGCTTGGCAAAGGGTTTGGCGTTAGAAGAGCGATATGTAGAGGCTTTGGCTGAATTGGATCTGGCGATTGAAGAAATGGGTGACGTTCGGGAATTCTACGCTTTTTTGGTAGAAGTCGCTCCGTATGCGGGGAGGCGATCTGGGGTCGAGAATGCTCGGAAGGAATTGGAGCGAATTGAGTATGACCGGGACCCCTATGATCCGTGGTTTCAGGATTTGTGGAGTCTATGTTTCGATCCATTCCGTTTGATGCTATTAGCCAAGGCTGAGGAGCTCGAGGGCGATCTTTCTAAAGCAAGTGAGATCCTCGAACGAGCAGTCGAGATAGATGGGGAAGATCCCGAGATACTGGAGGCGTTAGAGGCGCTTTTGCGACGATTGTAGGGTGCGATTCAATTCAGTCTGTTTCTGGGTTGCAAAGGCCTTTTGTTACATTCGTGTTACAGGAATGTTACGGAGGGGTGAATTGTTTCGAATATCGAATAATGTGCTCGAACCCTGTGGTTCTTAGAGAGTAACGGGTTAGTTGAAGTCGGAATAATTCGATTTCGCGATCCCGTAATCACAAACTAACGAATACTATGCGAACGCTTACGTTCATACTCATTGGGGCTTTTTTGCTAGCCGCTCCTATTGTACAAGCCCAGGATAACTCTACGGATATCCTTATTCAGGTATTGCTCCGGAAGGGCATTCTTTCCGAATCAGAAGCTTCAGAGATCCGTCAAGAAGTAACCGCTGTAGCCGAGGCTCAGAAAGCGGAAATCGTCGATGCTGCGGTCGCTCAGGTTGAACGCGTTTATGTTTCCTCTCCGAGCGTGCCAATGCCGAGCAAGCTTTCGAATTTGACACTTACTGGAAATGCTCGTTTCCGGTATCACTATGAGAACGCTGAAAGCCGATCGGGCGAGAATAACGATCGCTCTCGCTGGCGCTACCGTATTCGTTTGGGTTCGATCTACCAGTTTAAGGAAAGTGCGTACTCGCTGGGCGTACAATTGGAAACGGCAACTTCGAACGATTCGAATAACGCGAATTTCGGTGGGTTCTTCGACAAGTCAGGTGGCGGAATGAGTGTTGGTCGCATCTATTTGAATTATAAGGGCGAGGACTGGAATATCACTTTCGGCAAGCAAGCTAGCCCGTTTTATATGCCGAAGATGTTGTGGGACGGCGATCTGAATATTGAGGGGTTATCTGAGTCGATTTCCCGCGGAGCTTGGACTTTTACTGCCGGGCAGTATATTATCGACGAGGAAAACGAGTCGAAGGAAAGGATCGGAGGTCAGTCTGTAACCGATGATGCTCTACTGATGGCGCAAGCGAAATGGACCAATGGAGAAGGCCTTGTGTTTGCTCCAGTGCTGATGGCGACGACTGGTGGGAACTCTAATTTCTCTGAGAGTGGTACGTTTAGCGGCGCGAATTCGGTTCAATACTTCCATGACTTCGCGGTTGCTGGATTGCCATTCGAATATGGTTTCAAGACGGGTAATGGTCAGAAACACAAATTATTCGGAGCGTGGGGAATGAATCTGAAGGGAGACGAACTCGTGAACGATCCGGACTCTCCGTTTTTCGGTGGTTCGACAGGGCAAAGCTCTAAGAATCAATTCGCAAATCTTGGCTATCAAATGGGATCTGCTAAAAAGGCTGGAGAGCATCAATGGAGCGCGGAGTATCGCTTCATGGAAGCGGGTGCCTATACGCCAAATCTCTCCGATTCTGATTGGGCAAAAGGCCAACTGAATCAGGGTGGATATGTTATTAACTACAAGCAGATGTTCACGGATTTCTTCAACCTAAGTGTAACCTATCTTGTTGGGGATAGCATCGATGATGATTACATGGCTTCACCTGGTAACAAGGGGAATACCCAAGTGCTGTTGATTGACGGTGTTGTTAGCTTCTAGTCGATTGATTGCAGTTATAATTTGTTACTAAAACGTAACTCCCAAGGGTTGGGATTATTGTATCCATTATTCAAATTCTAGCTGTATTGTATCGAATCGAATATGAATCAATTACACACTATGAAATCAATTAAGAATTATATAAATGGTCGCTTCGCGATCGCAGCGCTTGTATTCAGTATATTCTCTTTTGCAAATGCAGCGGAGAAAGTCGTTATCAAAGGATCGGATACGCTTGGCGCTAAAATGGTTCCTCAGCTGGCGGAAGAATTCAAGGCGATCAAAGCGAAGCAAGGCGTGGAAGTGATCTTCGAAGTCGCAGCGGAAGGTTCGTCAACGGGAGTAGCGGCGGTCATTCAGGGAACGGCTGATCTGGGTATGTCGAGTAGGGATGCCAAGAGTTCAGAGGTTTCCAAAGCAATGCTAGGCGGCGTCAAGCTTAAGCCGATCGTAGTTGCGAAAGACGGAATTGCCCTAATCGTTCAAAAAGGCAACCCGCTTGATGAAATTAGCAAGCGCGAAGTTGAGAAGATCTTCACGGGCGATGTGGAAAGTTGGACGTCGATAAACGGGAAGCCGGGTTCGGTATCTATCTACACGCGTAATACGTCTTCAGGTACTTATGCGGTGTTTCAACAGATGGCCCTTCGCAAACGGGATTACGCTACGTCATCTCAGAAGATGGCCGGGAACGAGCAGATCGCTTCGGAGGTCGCTAAGAATCCGAATGGGATCGGCTATGTTGGATTGGCGTATATTCGTACGCCCGGAGTAAAGGTATTGCCAGTGGATGGTATTGATCCGGACAATCCGGATTATCCGTTTGCTCGTCCATTGTATTTCTACATCGATGCGAACAAGGAAATGCGACCAATCGTGAAAGAGTTTGTCGATTTCTGTCTTGGGGCAAAGGGACAGGGGATCGTGGAGTCGGTGCATTTTATTTCCATCTTATAGAAAATCGAATTGAATTGGTGTCTCTTTTGGCGCCAATTCGAGATTACGATTCGCGAGATATTAATGAACGAAGTTGATCCAGATAATCGATACGACCTGAATTCGAGTCGAAAGTCTTTCTTGGGCATCACCTGGGAACAGGCCCTTAAAGGGCTTTTTGGAGGGAATGCTCTGGTATCGATCGTCGTTTTAGGTTTGATTACGTTGTTCCTTTTCAAGGAAGGTGTCGGGTTTTTCGGTCAATATCGCGAGAGCCTATCGCTGCATCGCCAATCGGGCTTGGAGTATGTAGAGTTGATACGTGAAGAGCTCGATTCGTTTTCAGCCTTGGAGAAGTATTTGAATTCGATCCGCTCAATGCAAAGCGAGCAATTGACTGCGGAAGGCATGGAATTCAAAGAGATCAAAGCGACGCTTCGCGAAGACGAGGAATTCTTTTATGATTTCGAGGACTTGGGCTATCCGTTGCGGGAGTACGTTCTTGATTCGAATGAAGTGGCTATCGCAGCGAGAGATCGTTACGAAGAGATGCTTAACCTTCGGGTACATCGCTCCAATTTGATTGAAATCGGTAAGACGCAAGAGGCCGAAGCACTCGTGATTAACGACGTGGATTTGGAGCAGTTATTCGAGCTGTTAAAATCTAAGGAAACTGATTTTATAGAGATTAATCGAAAGTTTAGACAATCCATACCGAACATAATCGAGCAGGCGCCGCTTTATGAAAATACGGAATTGGCCGCTAAAATGTCCCGATTTCGAGAATTGTCGGCAATGTTCTTGGAGGAGCTTCCTGGCTATGAGGCATCGCTTCTTTCTTGGGATCGGAAGAAGCCTATCGGAATAGGCGAATCGTTTACGGCTTTCGTTTTCGGAAATAAGTGGGTCACTAATAGTTCGATACAAGATTGGTATGGAATAGCTCCTTTGTTTTTAGGGTCTCTTCTGATCTCTTTGATCGCAATGATTATTGCCATTCCTTTGGGAGTAGGCGCGGCGATCTACGTGAATCAGGTTGCAACCCCGATCGAGCAAACGATTATCAAACCTTATATCGAATTTATCTCCGCGATTCCCTCGGTTGTAATTGGTTTTTTCGGGATCGCAGTATTTGGAACGCTTGTACGGGAAGTGTCGGGTTGGGAGGCCTTGAGCTGGATTAGCTTTTTTCCTATGAGCGAACGCTTAACTGGATTCACTGCTGGCGGGTTGCTAGCTTTGATGGCGATTCCGACGATATTCACTTTGGCGGAAGACGCGCTCAATAATGTACCGTTGTCCTATAAAGAAGCCTCTATGGCGATGGGATCGACGCGTTTGCAGACGATCATTCGAATTATCGTACCAACGGCCTTATCGGGTATTATCTCTGCAGTCTTACTCGGCTTTGGCAGAGTGATTGGGGAGACGATGGTTGTGTTGCTTTGCGCTGGTAACCGAATCGAGATTCCGCGTTTTTCAGAAGGTCTCGGAGTCGTGTTCGAACCGGTGCATACGATGACAGGAATCATAGCTCAGGAACTTGGCGAGGTGGTTAATGGCAGTATTCACTATCGCGCTCTTTTCGTGGTGGGTTTGACGCTGTTCGTTATTTCGCTTTTGATCAATTACATGGCTCAGAAAATTGTCATAAAATTTCAAATATCCCGAGGCTAAGGTGCTATGGTGACTAAAGAAATGGAGACCCTCAGCCCTGAAGCGTTGTCGCTTTTCGGAAAACCGACGAAGGCTAAGCTGATTGAGCGTGTCGTTTTTTGGGGATTCCGTGTTGGTACTTATTTTGTGTTGGCTTGTGCGGCGTCGATATTTATCGACATTTTCTACAAGGGCGGAAAAACGGTTTTTCAGAGCGAGTATCCGTTTATCAATGTCGAGTTCTTGACGGGGTCGCCGCAGACTTTGCATGTGTTTGAGCATGATGGAGCGTCTTACGAATTGAGCGATTCGGATTTTCGCGTCTTTAAGGAAGAGGCTGGCGTTTCGATCGTTTCGGATACTTACGCGTATTCAGGTGGAGGAATTTGGCCATGTATCGTTGGGACGGTTTTATTGGTCGTGGGGTCAATGGCGATCGCTCTGACCCTAGGAATTTTGAGTGCAATATTCCTGAGCGAGTACTCGAAGCCCGGTAAGGTTTTAAATGCTGTACGCCTTTCGATTCTCAATCTTGCAGGCGTGCCTTCGATCGTTTTCGGGATATTCGGAATGGGTATGTTCGTTTTGGCTTTCGGTTGGAACGTATCCTTGATCGCCGGTTGGTTTACGTTGGCATTTATGGTTTTGCCGATTGTAATTTCGGCTAGCGAGGAGTCAATGCGGGCGATCCCCCAAGGTTTGCGGGATGCTTCGTTAGCGCTTGGAGCAAGCAAGTGGACGGCGATTCGCACCAATGTGCTTCCGTACGCGATGCCTGGGATTTTGACGTCTTCGATTATCGGAGTGGCTCGCGTGGCAGGGGAAACCGCACCGATTATGTTCACGGCAGCCTATGCATTGCGAGATCAATTGCCCTGGCAGGGGCTTGAGCATTGGTATGATTTTTTCTTTCAGGGAGTTATGGCGCTTCCATATCACATCTACGTGGTGAGCGCTAAGATCCCGCAAAACGAATACACATCTCGTATGCAGTATGGTACGGCATTCGTATTTTTGTTCATCGTGGCTGGAATCACGTTGATATCCATTCTCCTAAGAATCCGCATGCGGAAAAAATATCGCTGGTAATGTCCTTGGTAACCGACAAGCTTACAACTAAGTCTTTAATTGAAACGGGCGAACTATATTCGGAAATGACAGAAATTAATCGCTCGCTTATCAATATATCGAATTTCGATTTCTTTTACGGAGAGAAACAGGCCTTGTTCGATGTCAACATGGATATAAAGGAACGGGAGGTCACCGCGTTCATTGGCCCTTCAGGTTGTGGGAAAAGTACGCTACTGCGTTGTATCAATCGAATGAACGATCTGATCGATGTAGCACGGATTGGTTCGGGCAAGATTACTGTGAATGGGGTGGATATTTACGATGATCGAGTTGATACGATAGAATTGCGAAAGCGAGTGGGGATGGTTTTTCAGAAGTCCAATCCTTTTCCGAAGTCGATCTACGAGAACGTAGTTTATGGTTTGCGTATTCAGGGAATTTCTCGAAAGTCGAAGCTCGATGAGTCGGTGGAGCGTTGTTTGAAGGGAGCGGCTTTGTGGGAGGAGGTCAAGGATCGCTTAGATACGAGTGGTTTGAGTTTGTCCGGCGGACAGCAGCAACGCCTTTGTATCGCTCGCGCTTTGGCGGTTGAACCGGATATCCTTTTGATGGACGAGCCTTGTTCTGCATTGGATCCGGTGGCTACGGCGAAGGTGGAAGAGCTGATCCATACGCTAAAGGATCGCTATACGATTGTGATCGTAACGCATAATATGCAGCAGGCGGCTCGCGTTTCGGAGAAGACGGCGTTCTTTTATCTGGGTAAACTTATTGAAATGAATGCCACTGATCAGATTTTTATGAGCCCTGAAAAAGAACAAACTGAGGCTTATATTTCCGGACGATTCGGTTGATCGAACCAATTTTTGAAGACTTGCACATGAAACGATATTTCCATGAAGAGCTTGAAGACGTTCGTTCCCACTTGATGTTAATGGGCGAAAAAGCGGTCGAAAGCGTTAAGCTGGCAATGCAGGCGCTGTTGGAAAGCGATGTTGCGTTGGCTGATCAAGTGATGAAGTCGGATGATGTGATCGACGATATCGAGAAGCAAATCGATGACGAAGTGGTTCGTTATGTGAGTCTGAGAGCTCCAGTCGCTCGAGATCTTCGACTTCTGTTTGTAGCAATTAAGGCGAGCCATGACTTGGAGAGAGTTGGGGATGAGGCTTCGAATATTGCAGGTCGGACCAAGAAAATCATAGCTCAGGGTCTGCCGATTGATGCGGTTGCTCGCGTGCCGCGAATGTGCGAGTTGGCGATCAATATGTTGGATGATGCTTTACGCAGTTTTATTCAAGAAGAGGAAACGCTGGCGTATTCGATTGTCGGACGCGATAAGGAAGTGGATACTATCAATCGTGAGAATTTTAAGGAATTCGTCGAATTGATGAAATCCGATCCGGCAAATGTCGCTGCTTGTACGGAGATGGTTTTCATTTCCAAATCTTTCGAACGGATAGCGGATCACGCGAAGAATATCGCTGAGGAAGTGTTTTACCTACTGACGACTCAGTCGCTCAAGGAAGTCACTCGGGGGGAATCGTTGGAGATGTAGGCTCTGGATCGCCTTAAGGATGTCGGGCTTGGAAGTTCGCATTTATCTTTTAGATCCGCGATGGTTGTCGTTGCATTTACATGATGGACGTGGCTGTTTTTTGGCGATGAAGTTTTCCCATGCCCACATTTTGTCGTGTGTTCTGTCGGAATTTAACCGAGAGAAAAGGAAGGTTCGCCCAGGGCAATGCTTGAGAATATTGGATACAGGTTGCGGTCTTGGCGGATTGATAGCGGATGGCTTGTCGGTTCTGGGCGACCATTTTATTGACTGCGATATTGAGATATACGGCTTCGAGGTTCAGGAGCATGGAGCTGGACGCGAACAGTATTTGGATGATCTAAAGCAAGCATTGTATTTGCGGTTTCCGAATATTGATTGGACGGATAGGATTCGTGTCGCATCTTCCAGTGATGATTGGCCTTTTGAATCGGGTTTCTTCGATTTGACGATCAGCAATCAAGTGCTCGAGCATGTGCATGATTTGGAAGGTTTTTTCGTTCAACAACGACGTGTGTTGAAGGGAGGAGGAATCGCTATTCATCATTTTCCGACAGCGGAGTCGCTCGTCGATCCGCATAGTGGGGTTCCTTTTGCTCATTGGTCGAAATCCGATTGTGGTCGCGGACAGATCTTGCGGCTATTTTCTAGCTGTGGGATAGGAAAGTACGGCAGCTATAGTGATCGGCGCGGGTATTCGGTTGAGGAATTCGTTGAAGAATTTGTCGATTACCTGAGGCGATTTACCGCTTTTCGCTCCTTAAAGGCCGTCGAATCGTTGTCTAGAGGAGCGGGATTCGCGACCTTCGCTCGCTATAATCGGGAGCTGGTAAAGCGCTGGTGCGATGACTCGGATGAGGTTTGGCCTTACAGTGGAAAGGGCGATGAAGCTTGGTTTGCGAGGGTTTTGTCTCGGTTTGCCTCCGTGACGCTCGTTTGCGAGAAATAGATTGTATCGGTTCGTGTGCGGGCAATATATCGCGGTTGGGCACGAAACGCACTTCAGTCTTGCTTGGATTCCTCGCGCGGGTTCGAATGCGATTTTCTAATTTTCAGCCTCGGATTCGAGGCAAATGTATTTTCGTATGTGTAAGCATCCTTTATTATCACGCACTGTTTCTGCGGTTATTGCGATTTTTGTAGGTTTTTCGACTGAGGCTCAGCACGAGAAAGAGGGGCTTGCTTTAAAACGCCAGCAATTGGACGAGGGTGTATGGGCGGATCAGGTTCTTGGGGAAACCTATGGAGCGACGATTATCGATCTTTGGGATAAGCTGCGCGAAGCGGAGAAGCCATTGGAAGTCCTGCAAACTTATCGCCTGGGCATGATAGAGAAACCGCATTGGAAACTGAATAGGCGGTTGCCGGAAAAGATTTTCGAATTCCTGCACAAAGCGCCCTCGAGATCGCTTCAATATTTGAAGAGCTATCAATTACAGACTCTGATCAATCAGTACATCGAGGAAGGCTACAATATTGATCAAGTGGATTTTCGACACATTGGATTCGAGGTTTCGGCTAATGGCGCGGCGACTTCGAGGGTCGAGTTTGAGTTTAATGTAAGTGGACCGAGCCACACTTTATACCGTCGATCATTTCGTGGAGTTGCTCGGATAAACTGGGGCAACGAAAAGGATGACGATGGGTTGTATTCTCCGAAATCGATTTCTTTCGAAGAACTGCGGCAATATCGCAGGACGGGTAAGACCATTTTCAAGGTTAGGGATTGGCTCGGCGGTTCTGATAATCGTTCATCCTATGTTTATTTATTGGTAGAGGATTTCGATTTAGATGGTCGACCGGATATTTTGTTTCCGAGGGAAAACATGTTGTACCGGAATGTTGGTGACTTCCGATTCGATCCTCGACCATTTCTAAAACACTTTACACCAGATGTGGTGGATTCGGCGTTGTTCGTGGACATCGACTTGGATGGAGTTCGCGAATATATCACGGCAACTCGAGGAGTAGGTGTTTTGGTTTTCGAACCGAATAGAAAAACGGGCAAGTTCGATCAGAAGCCAAAGTTAGTATCAAAGCCAAAATCGTTTTATGCCCCACAATCTATGTCGGTTGGCGATGTGAACGGAGATGGTTTGCCGGATCTTTTCATCGGTCAGCATATGGAGCCCTACGTCGCTGGATTGATTCCGACTCCCTATTATGACTCCAATGATGGGTTGGCTTCGCGGTTGCTTTTAAATCAAGGTAACTTGAAGTTTAAAGAATCAATTGCGAATTCAGGCGTAGCGGCGAAGGCTAGGCGCCGCAATCGGTCGAGTTCGATCGTCGACTTGGATCAGGACGGTAGCATAGATCTTGTCCTGACGAACAATTTTGGAAGGGTGGATGTTTTTTCAGGCGATGGAGAAGGTTTGTTAGAGGATCGAAGTTCGGAGTGGCTGGATAAAGCCGAGATGCTTGGGGCGGCCCATTTGATTTCGGATTTCAATAGAGATGGACGTTTGGATTTATTTGCGTTTGCGAAGGCTTCCGAATTTGCAAAGCAATTGGAGGCATCTGGCGTCAGTCGCGAAGGATTTGAAGAGAGCGAAGCGAAGCGTTCTAATATGATGTCTGGAAGCCGTCTTTGGTTTGGCCAAGGGGATGGGGAATTCGATCGCTTCGAAGATGGAGGTTCTTTTTCGAGGTCTGGCTGGATTCATGGCGCAGCGGAAATAGATTTTAATAATGATGGTATGCCGGACGTGTATTTGACAAATGGATATATAAGCAAAGAAACGGCAAGGGATTACGAGGAACGCTTTTGGCGACACGACCTTTATGATAGCGAATCCGAGTCGAAGGCGGATATTGCCCGTCACATAGCTACGGATGGCCCTGGGCGGTTCATTAAGGAAAATAATCAGAGTTGGGCTCCGTTTCAGAAGAATCAATTGTGGGCGAATTTCGGTGAAGACGGTTTTGTGGATATCGCTTATTTGATGGGTGTCTCGCGTGAGTTAGATGGACGAGCGACGGTTGCCGTGGATTTGAATCAAGACGGGAAGCCTGACTTGATTTCGCTTGAAATCGATTCGGTCGAGCACGAGTTGAATGTGAAGATCTTGGAGAATACGATGGTACGGGTGGGAAATTGGATTGGGGTGCAGTTAAAGCCTGCCAAGAAGCGTTCGACCGCAGGAGCTCGTGTCCGTTTGATAGGTGAAGATTTCGAAACGGTTAAAGCGAACGTATTTGGCGATGCTTATAGTGCTCAAACCTCGTCGATGCTGCATTTCGGTATTGGTAGCGCGAGCAGCGTAAAGGCGATAGAGATTGTATGGGCCGATGGAGTGGTTTCTCGGATCACGAGCCCAGGAATTAATCGTTATCACGCAATCGTGCCGGGCGATTAGGGCAGACGTTGTAATTTAGCTAAAAGCTTCCCGTTCCAAGCGCAGTGGTGTTGATCGTCTCATCGAAAAAACTACGGACGCTTGAATCGAGGCCTAGGCTGGAGATTTAGCAAAAGACACAAGAGTTAGGCCTTCTTTCGAAGGTCATCGTCGATTTGCAATAGCAACGTAGCATAATGTCGGACTCTTGTTTTTTTATTGGCTGGCGGTTTGTTGAGATCCCGAAGTTAGAAATTTTATTTAAACGGGTTCGCGAGCGAGACGTTGGCTTGGAGATAGTAAATGGGCCCGAGTTGACGGAAGCTGGTTACCGACCTTTTCCGGTGATTTTGAAACCAGTAACGGGAGTCTCTGGATGAAGAGGGTCGGCTTTGAAAATGAGTTTGAATTGGCCGGCACGCTTTTGATTCTTGGGATTGAGAAAATTAAATACGTATTCACAATCGATATGTTGGTTTTGAGCATTTGGAGTTTCAAGTGTCCTGGTGGGCTTGCCCATTGCATCGATGATTTTGGCGAGCGTGGGGCACGAAACGTCGTCGAGAGCACCTTTGTCCATGGATGCGCTGATAGAGCGGCGGAAAGTGTTTATTTTGGCGTCGCCGACGCTGTGAAACATTTTGAGAATGAAATTCCGCCCAATGAGATCAACGAAGGGATCGTCTATAATCATGTTTGTGAGTAAACCCGATTCGAGACGCGTTTGAAAGTTTACAGAGTAGGATTTGTGATGAGGTTCGGCTCGTTGCTTCTCGAATCTCCAGGTCCATAGCTCTATATTGGGATCGGTCGCGATGGAGCTTGTAAGAGTGGGCTTCGAATTAGTGACGAAGGTCAAATCGCTACCTCGAACGACTGGATTATTGAATGAAAACGATAGTCCGGGCGGGGCTTCGATAGTAACGTTTCGTTCGAAATCGGTAAGCTGGTTCTTAAAGTTAAGAAGTCTTAGGTAGACGCAGCCGGAAAGAGTGATTGCGAGAACTACGAGAGTGAACGAGCTAAGGATTCTCTTGGCGTTGATACCTTTGCGCATAAGGAAGGAGGGCATAGAATATATGGGGGAAGAGCCGAAAAGCGCAATAGTTTCTCTGCGGAGTGATTTATCCGAGGGCTTCGATTTACCGAATGAGCGTAAATCCTGCTTCTCTCGTGCTGTATTTATCCTTGGCTCGACAAAATAGAATCCACTTGTTGAATGGTTTGCGAACTAGCGATGTAGCGCTTTGGCGTTTTATTGGATTTTGAGAAACCATGCTTTTTGATTCGATTTCACGGTTAATGCCTCGAGGGGTACTTGTTCTATTCGCTATCTCCGCGGTCGCGGCTCTCGGGGAAGCGGAGGAATGGGAGCCCGAAGCGATGTTGCTTTATAATTCGAGTTCGCCTGAAATTAACGATCTCAGAGCTCGCAGTACCGGTAATGAAAGGCTTAGGAGGTATGCGAAGGCCTTAGGGATGCTGCATCGGCAACCTGCTCGCGAGGAAGATGCGTTATTAGCGAAATTGGCATTTGATAAGCTGCTTGATGTGAATCCAAACGATGATGTTGGGATAGCGTCAGCTTATTACTTGGCCCGCATTTCGCATCGGCACTTGGATCGGCCCGATATCGAGTCGGCTCGCGAGGCTTATCATTACCTATTCGAGAACTTTCCAAGGCGTTTTTTCGGAGAATTGGCTTTTTTGAAGTATTTGCTTTTGGAATTCTATGGAAGCGATGCTCGGGAAAGTCCTGGTGATCGATTGTCTCGATTGGAGGGCCTGGGTGATCGATTGGTTATTCCGGATATGCGTCGCGGATATCACCGTTCGATTGGCGAGGCTTACCTTACTTATGATCTTTCGAAGACGAAAGCTTATGAACATTTGAAGTTGGCTTACGACATCGATACTTCGGTGCCGGAGACGCAGTTGGATTTAATATTGAAAGTCGCGGAACTCGCGGAATTGCACGGTGATCTGGGCGTCGCGATCGGAGCGTTGAATAAATTCCTCAAAGTGACGCGTCGAGATGAACGCCGATCGGATGTAGAGATTCGATTGACGGAATTGAGGCGTCAGCTAGTGAATTGAAAACAAAGCGGACCTGCTGAGACTCGACAAGTTTGGTTGCTTGGGTTTTGTTGCTGATTCCATGTCAGAACTTGAATCAACCAGCGAACCCGTTTTTTCGATTGTCTCCAGTTTTGTGAGGGGCCGAAACGTATTGTTGGCGAAAGCCAATTTCAGCGATCTCTACATCGATTACTATCTTCATCTGAAGGATAACGGAATCGAAATGGACGCTGAGTCGGATCAGTTACTGAAAACCGCCCTAGCGGCGTTTGCTTTGCACTGCGTTTCCCGTCCGCGAAACGAGGTGCTAGCCTGGACGATTAATTTCCAAAAGCCATTGTTGAATCTATTCTTGGGCGGAGATACGGAAATGGGCGCGGTTGTTGGGCGTGTTTTCACCGAGAATGTTAAAGAAGCTGAAGAAAATATTTTCTATCAGGAGGTGGTGAGGGGCAATAAGCCGATGCATCGTAGTGTAGTGCCATTTGAAGGAAGGGATCCTTTGTCGGCGGCGGAAATGTTTTACGAACGCAGTGAACAGCGTCCGGCTCGATTCTTTCGGCTTGAGGAGGAGACTTTCGCCATTGTATCGGCTCACCCGGACTACGACGAAGATTGGTTTGCGGCGCTTTCTGTGGAGGATGTAAAAGCATTGGATACGACAGAAGAAGTGAATATTCTCGAGACGCGGCGGGTGAAGTGGTCATGCGGTTGTAACCAGCAGCGTATATTACAGGCCTTGTTGCCCGTTTGGAAGCAAAGTCAGGATGAGCTTTTTCTCGGCGAAGAATTGATTGAAGTAAACTGTCCCCGTTGCTCTGCCAAGTACCGAATCAGTCGCGAAACGATGGAAGCCTATGATCAGGATTCGAAAGAGTCGACTGATTAGGCGGAATTATCTGGAATGAAGTTACAGGGAATCGTGGATACGGTTCACCAATCTTAAACGTCAAGTTGGGCTCTAAGTGCGGGATCTTTTTTGATTTCCTCGAGAGTGTAGCGAGGAGTGATGTACTTGGGGCAATTTCAATCGAATCCTTGTATGCCGAATGTGAATATTCGTTCGATCTTGGCAGGGTAGGCATCTTCTTGGAGTTGCTCGGTAAGCTGAGGAGCCTCTTCAGCGAATTGAACGCTGGCATGCGCCCAGATTTTGAGGCGTTGTTGTTTTGGGTAGTCCATGAGGAAGAGGCAGACTCTTTCGAAGACCCTCGATATTGGCCTATTGCCCTCTTTGGGGATGGTCTTCAGATTATCGGAAAGAGAGATGGACTTCTTTGCTCGAGGGTGATTTTAAATTTAAAAGTCGCATTTCAACGATAAAGTTTTAACTCAAATATGATTAAACGCCCGAATATCCTCTGGTACTGCACGGATCAACAACGTTTCGACACGATCGGAGCTTTAGGGAATCCGCACGTGCAGACACCGCATCTGGATTCGCTGGTTCGGGAGGGTATTGCGTTTACTCATGCGTATTGCCAAAGTCCGGTCTGTACGCCGAGCCGGGCGAGCTTTATGACTGGACTGTATCCTAGTCGCGTTCACAACACGCGAAACGGAAACGATAGGTTTCCTGGTTCGCCGCCGTTGATTTCTAAGTTGATTGCAGATTCTGGATACGAATGTGGTTTGATCGGCAAGTTTCACTTAGTCAGCGCTGGCGAGCGTCCGGAGCCACGATTAGATGATGGGTTCAGCTACTGGCAGCATTCGCATGCTCCCCGAGACGATTGGCCGGAAGGCACGCATGCATACGCGGATTGGGTGCGAGAACAGGGGCAGGATTTGGATGCGATGAGAACTTCCGATGACCGAGTCGATCCCGAATATCACCAAACGAAATGGGCATCGGATTGCGCCGTTGATTTCGTGTCTGAGAAACGGGATAAACCGTGGTTGTTGAATATCAATGTCTATGACCCGCATCCGCCCTTTGTTCCGCCAGCGGAGTATGCGAGGCGTTTCAAAGCGGAAGACATGCCAGGGCCGTATTTCAAGGAATCCGATCTGGATGCTCAAAAAGCGTTGAGGTCGATCGATTTTCAAGGAGAGCCGGCTACTCCAGAGGATTTGGACGTAAAGAACATCCAAGCGAAGTATTATGCGATGATTGCTCAAATTGACGATCAGTTCGCCAGGATTTTGAGGGCTTTGGATGATACGGGGCAGCGCGACAATACGGTTATTATTTTTACGTCGGACCATGGCGAGGCCTTGGGGGATCACGGTCTGATGAAAAAAGGGTGTCGCTTTTACGAAGGACTGACCCGGGTTCCGCTTATATTTTCTTGGCCAGGCGTTTTTCAGCATGGGCGCCAATGCGGTGATTTGGTGGAGTTGCTGGATTTGTCGGCAACATTGCTGGATCTCGTTGGAATTCCGATTCCAGAATATCACCAAGGTCGAAGTTTGTTGTCGGTTTTGAAAGAGGAGGGGGCTTCTCCCCGCAAAAGCGTTCGGTGCGAATATTTCGATGCTTTGGATTCCCAATTTACAGGGGGTAGTGGATCATTTGGAACAATGTATCGAACGGAACGATACAAATTGTCGATGTATCACGACAAGGGCTTGGGTGAATTGTACGATCTTGAGAATGATCCATGGGAATTCGAGAATCTCTGGAATGATCCGCTCCATGCTCATTTGAAGAATCGGCTGGTTTTGGAGAGTTTCAATTCGCATGTGAACCTGACAACCGATGTCGGGTCGAAGCGGATCGCGCCTATGTGAGCTACATTTCCCATATAAAGCGTCCAAAAATATGGGCGTTTCTGTAATTCAACGACTACCCATTATGAAAAACTCATCGAAGATCTTCGCTTTAGCTTATTTGGTTTCACTGGTCGCCTTCATGGGCTGCAGCTCCTCTAACGAATCATCTTCGGCCGGCGTCGATTTATTCGATGGTAACACATTGGATGGCTGGCAGAACTTTGGCGGCGGGAAATTCTATGTCGAAGATGGCATGATCGTAGGGGAAGCGGCACCCATCTTGCCGAATAGTTTTCTAGCTACGGAAAAGATGTACGACGATTTCGAACTAGAAGTGGATTTTCTAGTCGATCCGTTGCTTAATTCCGGGATTCAGATTCGTAGTCACGTCTACGAAAAGGAAACAGCGACAGTTCGTTGGGGCGGGACTTTCAATGACGATGGTAGCAAGAATGTGAGAGATCGCGTTTGGGAAAAAGGCCGTTTTTGGGGCTATCAAATCGAAATCGATCCGACGGATCGCGGTTGGAGCGGGACGTTGTACGAAGAAGGTGCTCGCGGCTTTCTGCATACGCCAGGCGAGGACGAGGCTGCTCTGAAGGCGTTTAAGCCTGGGGAATGGAATCATTTCCGAATTATCGCAAATGGAGACCACATTCAGACGTGGCTTAATGGCGTACCGGTTGCTGATGTTCATGACGACGATCAGGCCTCGGGGTATATCGCTT
>JABITN010000039.1 GCA_018700525.1 Opitutales bacterium | reverse complement strand
GTAGCGTTGTTGCCATAGTCAAAACGCATACTTACAATCTCGCCAGAAAGACCATCATCGACAAATACATCTTTGACCGGGATCGTCCCGTTTCCTGGAACCTTCGACTCCATCATATTTCTATCGAAGGTGACTCGCGCTTCCACATCGCCTACCGGTCCTTTCAATATATTTCCCTTAAAAACACTCGGCCCGAGGGTTGGCTTATCTTCGAGAAACATCCAGTCCTGCCATATCGTGTTATTCTCGACCGTCATTTCAGAACGTTGCAGATAGAAACCGCCCTTATTTTCAGCAATCAGGTTTCCTTCGAAATGCACACGTGACTCCATCGTAATCCGCATAGCTCCAGAATTACTCGACGAATTTATATTGCCGACAAATACGTTGTTTTCAACTTTCACATTGAAGTCCTTGGCGGATGGATACTCGTCCAACGGCGCGTCATAGCGATGCTCTTGTCCGCCGATAAACAATCCTCCCGCATCGTCACCGCTCACATTGGCCACAAATATGTTGTCTGACACAATCGGTGCAGCCCACATAGCAATGAACACCCCACCCGCATCATTTTTCGCAATAGCTTCATTCGCCACGATAACATTGCCGATAAATTCGCCACCAGCCCAATCGAAGAACGAAACCGCCCCACCATCGCTGCTTCGCGTAGGATCATGCAAACCTGCTATGTTGTTGGCGAATACGTTACGATTTAGCTTAGGTGATCCGCGAAGATCGATTGCCACTGCTCCGCCACGACCGCACTCGGTTGCATTATCGTAAAAGTAGTTTTGCTCGATGACCGGCTCCGCTCCATTGAGGACCATAATCGCCCCACCATCATGCCCCGTCTCGTGCAACAACTTCGGTTCCCAAGGCTGAGGAATAAGAGTGCGATTGTCCTCGAAAATACAATTCGCGATCACTGGAGAAACGCCATCGCACAAGATAGCAGCTCCCTTTCCCCGAACTCGCCCAGCAATCAAATGAAAACCATCGATACGAGAATTATTCGCTCCAAACAGAATACGGCGACTTCCCTCGCCATCCAAAACACTAGGATACTTATTAACGTCGCGAGTCCCACCTGGGGACTTGAACCCTCCATAAATATCAACGTTAGGGCGCAACGTAAACGTTGGTTCCCGGAAATGGCCTTCCGATACCAAAACCGCTACACGTTTTTGAGATGTCGCGTATCCAGAATGTTCGAGCGCATGAATAATGGAAGCCCAAGGCTTTTCTTTCGTACCTTCGCCATGTACATCGTCACCGGTAGCTTGATCGACGTACGAGATTGTCAAATACGCGCTAGCATCAACCGAATCCGATTTGGGTCCAGCAGCGTCAGCAGTGATCGAAATTAAACTTAAACAGGTCGCGATCAACGCGGCGACCGTGAGAGATTTCACGTTTTGCATGGGATATTGGGGTGATGTATTAATTGGGAAAATGGGAAAAGAATACTAAGCGTTTAAATCCGCTACCGATTCGCCTTCGACAAGTCTCGGAGCTATCAACAAGCGACAGGATAAAGAATCTTCAGGGTGCTCGATCCTCCATCTCAACTGATCCACCGAGCGCTTACCGATCGCTTCAGCTTGAATATCGATCGTCGTCAGCGACGGATGCAATGCGAGCATCAGAGGTTTCTCATGATTAAAAGAGAGAACGCTAACGTCCTTACCAACCTGAAGGCCGCGTTTCTGCATCGCCGCGTATAACTGAACCGCAATGCTATCCGCTCCGACCATAATGGCAGTCGGACGCTCTTCGTTCGACATAGCGCTCCATTGATCGAGCAATGGCTCAAGGTCAGTCGTCTTAGTAATAGCCGGAAGGGGCCAAACTACTTTTTCCAGTCGCTCGCCTTCGAATCGACTCAAATGCATTCCCAGGCGCTCTGCGTGATTCGCAAAGGCCTGCTTCAATCCCTCGGATCGAGTCTGTCCCGGCCGAGGATGCAAATAGGCTATGCGACGGTGATTCTTATAAAAAAGGTACTCCGCAGCGATACGCGCTCCCTCTTCATTATCACTCGCCACCACGTCGCCACCAGCCGAATCCGGCTGGCCAATAAGCCAAATGTGAGGAAAACGCTCAATTGCCTCCACCAATTCGCGACTCGCGCAAGAACGCAAATCCCCCAATAGCGGGCTCTTGATAACCAAGCCATCCACCATGTTCTTCGCTAAAAAAGCCGGTACCCGATCTGCCGACGGAACATTGGACAGCATTAAACTCTCATCCGCCGCAGCGACAGCCAACTCCACTCCATGAATCGCTTCGGTAATAACCGGAAGATGCGTCAAGGAATCATCCATTCCGATCAGCAGCAAGCCAATCGTCCCTAGACGACGCTTCGGTGACGCTTTCTTAGCCGAACTCCCCAAAGCGCCTTTTCGCCTCAACGGTTGATAACCCAAACGGTCAATCGCCTCCAATACTCGTTGACGAATATCCTCCGTAACCAAATCCGGACTGTTCAACACTCTAGAGACCGTTCCCAAGGCAACGGATGCCTCTCTCGCCACATCGACGACGGTAGGCTTTTCAGAGCGTGTTTGAACGAGTGACTGCTTCATGCGTAACCTAAGACCCGGCTCACCCAGATCAATTTGATCCGAATAAGCGCTCTCCAAGGAATCGGATCAAGCATGAAATGAAATAAACGATTTTTCCTTATTTCATTTCAACAAATCTATTAATCCTTCTTATGGATTCGCGATACGATCACTTCGTTATCCCGTTTCAAAATACTGTACAGCATCCATGGATCGTCTTCATCCCACGCAAAGGCCTGACCTTCGGCTTCGATAGGAATCGTATCAAGCCACTGGAATACCGAACCCCCGCTCGGGAACTCGATTACGTAAAGCTCCTGATGATCGTGCCCTGTCACGTATAGCCGACCATCCGGTCCAAATGCCCCACCCGAAGCGCTGTAATCGCCGAATTTCTCGATAAGCTCGGGCGGGAAAGTCCAAGCTTGAAGACGACGCCATTCATCGTCGAACTCCACAACCTGAGTCCAGCGAGGATCGCGTCCCGGCTCCTTAGCCCGGTTCCCGTAAAACGCGAAACATGCATACCATTTTCCGTCCCTACGATCTATCC
>JABITN010000098.1 GCA_018700525.1 Opitutales bacterium | reverse complement strand
CTAAACGACGAAAAAGATCCAGAACCTTCCAAATCACTTTTGATTAAACATGATTTTTTGACGGACCTTCAATGCCATTGTCATGCCATCTTTTCCCGCTGGCCTGAACTTCCATTTCTTCAATGCGTCAACCGCAGGATCCACGAATGCCATATAACTTGAGTCAATGACCTCGATCGCAGTCGTTTTCCCGTCAATTCCGACAATCAAAACGATATCCACAAAACCCTTCACTCCACTCTGACGCATTCGATCCGAGTAAACCGGGTCCACCTTTCAAATCAGCTTCGGAAGCTTATCCGGCTCAATCGCCGCGGATTCGCTTGAAGGCTCGAGAATCTCACTGCCGGCGTGCATCGCAATTATATTGGGCCTCCAGACTTAGAACAATCGGAAGGCGATCCCAAGATGATACCTTGGTCAGTTCAAGCTAGAGACTACGGAAACTTTCTCACAGCGATCTTCGACACGTGGATCCGTAAAGACGTCGGCAGAATTTTCGTTCAAACCTTCGAAGTCAGCTTCGCCAAATGAATTGGCCAAACCGGAGGATTGTGCATATTTTCCGAAACCTGCGGGGATGCGATGGCCATGGAACACGACGGCCCCATTTATTCCTGCGATCACTACGTGTATCCGAAATTCAAAATCGGTAACGTTCGAGACGCACCGCTGTCCAACATGCTAAACTCGGAAAAACAGCGCAAGTTCGGTAAAAAAAATCCGATACGCTGCCTAAGAAATGTCTCCAATACGCCTAAGCATCAGTCTGCAACCGCGGTTGTCCTAAACACCGTTCAGCAACCACTAAAGAGGGCGAATCAGGGCTCAACTATCTCTGCGACGGATAGTATCGCTTCTTCAACAACGCCGATCCATATTTCCGAACGATGAGCGATCTATTCCGCCGCCGCCAATCACCCGCCGCGATTATGGAAATCCTAAAGAAAAGTAGGAACTAGGATAGTGCACAAAATAGCTGTTTCAAACATCGTTCGCTATGCTCACTTGATCCGTTAAACGAAGGCAATGATTAGCAATTCAAAATCCTACTTCAAAACATCGCTTAAATCGCGAAGCTAAATGGATCATCGCTCAGTGGAAAAGGGATCAAGTACAGCGATGTCTCAAACTCTAAAAGCATGATCGATCGTCGATAAAGATGAATTGGATACCTACACCTTCACAGCATTTGTCTTAAAAACCAGATACACGTCAATTCCGGGCTTCAGCGAAAGCTCGTCAATCGCATCTTGAGTGAGTTCTACAACAAACTGCGGAATAGCTTCGCCAATGCTCGCAATAGCAAACTGCCGCAATTCCGTTTCTTCAACCCCCTCAATCCGAGCCGGAATGCAATTCCTAGCTGACAATCCCGTCGGTTTCTCCGTCGCAATCAAAATATCGTCTGAGGCCAAGCTCGCAATAACGCGATCTCCAACAGAACCTTCCACTTTAGGAACTCGAAGCCTAACGGGTTGCCCTTCATGTTCCAACTCCAAGGTTATCGTACGATCGAGCGACTCCACCAATATTCCTGAAAACACGTTTTCAAATCCTTGTTCCTTAGCTGTATCGAACATACTCTTACGTCTAAAAATTTCTTCAGGACTTCCCCTCTCCACAATGCGACCTTCCTCGAGAACCAGAATTTCATCGCACAAAACCTGCAATTCCATTGGATTATGAGATACGATAACCATTGGTATATCAAACGTATCTCGTACTCGAATCAGGAATCGTAAAATCCGTCGCCGCAGAGTTCGATCCAACGAAGCAAGCGGCTCGTCCAACAATAATAGCTGGGGGCCCGAACAGAGTGCTCGCCCCAAAGCGACTCGTTGACGTTCACCGCCGGATAGTCGATCAACTCGACTATCAAATGTAGACTGCAACTCCAACACCTCTACCACCCGCTCGAAAATAGCCTCAAAATCGACTCCTACCTCAAGCGCTCGACGTTTACCCATTTCCAAATTTCCGCGAACACTACGATGAGGAAATAACCAGTGATCCTGGGGCACATAACCAATACGACGTTTATCGGCCCACAAGAATAAGCCCTCCTTCGAATTTTCCCAAGACTCACCTGAAAAAGACAAACAACCGCGACCACCCTTTCGCAATCCAGCGATATATTCGAGCAGGGTCGTTTTTCCCGAGCCCGACACTCCAAACACACCCAACATCCGAGCAGACCCTGTGTATTCAATATTCAACTCGAAACGATCTAAAGGCAATCGCAGGCTCAAATCGAAAAGGTTACTATTCTCGCTCATCGAGAACCTCCTTTCGTTTTCTGACTCTTTCGAGTCAAATGCTCCGTAGCATAGACTGTAACGAATCCCACGCCCAACGCGACCAGCAACAAGTTATTTGCGACACTTTCGTTTCCCGATTGCTGAGCGCTGAAGAGCGCCGATGCCAATGTTTGCGTTTGCCCCGGAATATTCCCCGCAATAATGACGGTCGCCCCAAATTCTCCTAGCGCCCGAGTAAAAGCCAAAAGCGCTGCCGCAACCAAACCACGCGATGCCAAAGGCAAAGTGATCGACGCAAAAGCTCTGCACGCTCCGAATCCCAAGCTACGCCCCATATCCTCCAAACGTGGATTCACCTCTTCGAATGCTACTCGAGCAGTCCGTACGAAAAGCGGAAACGACATCGCCGAACATGCAATCACTACCGCCTTCCAAGTCAGCAAGATATTCAAATCAATCCCGAGAACATTTGCCCCCAATAAACCATCATTCGCGAACAGCCTAAGCAGTAGATATCCCACTGCGGTGGGAGGCAAAACCAACGGCAAGGTCGTGATCGTCGACAAGATCCCTTTCCCGAAAAACGAGCGCCTAGCCAATAGATACGCCAACGCCGTTCCAGGAACCGCCACAACCAAGCAGGTCATCGTCGCCCAAAGCAAGGTCGCAAAAATCGTCTCGTAAATCGTTGGCACGGTTGGGGATACTCAACCTGTCAGAGCTAGCTTGCAAGCGAGAATAAAGGATCCCCGGGGCAAGCCCCGAGGTATTTCAAAGGTCGCGACCGATCTCCGAGCGGTCATTATTGTCGAAGTAGCTGAACGACTGCGTCGTTCAGTGGCCGCTCGGAGATCGGCCGCTACCAAATCCAGCAACGAAGTAAGCTTCGCGGTATTTACCCCCAAAGGAATAAATAACTAAACGCGAGGCTTTGCACGATCTTACTCAATTCGCCCGAAACCATGTCGCTCGAAAATGACCATAGACGTCTCCGAAAGGAGAAATTCGTAAAACGCCTTCCCGCCTGCGATGTGCTCCCGGTTTTTCAGCAATGCCGCCGGATAGCGAATATCTCGCAATGGCGATTCCAACAAAAGCTTGGCTCGACTCTCGGCTTTCATGAAATCCGTTCGATAAATCACACCTATAGAATCCGAACGCCCCAGAACTTGCTCCATCGCAGCCCTCACATCGGGAGCAGGTGAAATCCGTGATCGCAATTGTTCCCAAACAGCTTCACTGTTACTACATGTTGCCTGCTCAAACCATTTTCGAGCATAACGGCCAGCCGGAACAGAATCCGGATCCCCAATACACAAAAACGCAAAATCGAGTCCGCACAGGTCGTCTACTCGGTCCACTTGAAAACGAGAATTAGTCGAGCTCACGAGAACCATACGATTCGACAACAGCGAAACTCGATTTCCCTCCATCAAACGATTTTCTCCTGCAACGAAATCCATCCAATTTTCATCGGCGCTCACAAAAACATCTCCCCGATTCGAGGCCGCTATTTGTTGGGCAAGCGTTTGAGATCCTGCGAAATTAAATGCCACATCCATACCTGTCTCCTCGCGAAAAGCCTCTCCGACTTCGCTTAAAGCATCGCTTAAACTCGCGGCTGCGAAAACCAGTACGGCACTGTCTTCTGTATCCGACTTTTTTTGACACCCTCCAAAATTAGAACCCAATAAAATGCCCGCGAACAACGCAAACAGTCTCAATTGAATTCGAATGGACCTTTCCCTTTTCATCAATCCCAAATACATTAGGATATACGAAGCTAAGGCAATACTCTTCCGCTTCAGACAAATCGATATTGTCCCTCTAATCGAGCAGGCTAAGCTAGGGGCGATAATCAGCCAGCATCGAGTCTAGATTTTCCTGGCTCGCCTTCTCAGGACAAATACTCGAGCCCTTGCGAGATCATATTAAAAACGTCTACTGAATCAGATCCTACTCTCTGTCGATCGATTTGCACAGGCTCAAAGCGAACCGATAGAGGTTCTGTTAGTACGCATCGAAAATCTCCTGAAAAATTAGCGGCATAATGGCAACTTTCTGATCAACGAATAACTTCAGGCTTCGATTACACGAACCCGGAGAATACGGTCTCGGAGTTCACCTACCCCAACGGCTGCACCGTCCTCCTTTTGGCGTTGCGCAAGCAATTCCGCTCGGCTTCATTACACGGTCTTCCAGGGGCCTCATATTAGGATCTAACCCTGCAGAAAAAAACGGTGCCTTTCCTCCTCCGTATCGACTGTATTTCAAAATTACGCCCGCAGTATTGCAGGTCCAATAAACGTTGCCTCGACGGTCCAACGCGATGTTGATCGGATAAGGCTCGCCCTGACTGATAAACGATGAATCTTTCGAACGAATATCCAATAGTTTGACCGTATTCTCAACCCCAGGAACACCCGGTTCGGGCACTTCCGATTAATAGAGATTACGATAAGAGTTCGTTGCGATCGCCATCGGCTTATTTAGGCCTTCGGCAATGATTTCGACATTGAATGATCTCTCCTTCTGCTATGAGGCGTGAGAACCAGAGATATTCACTCCGAATACAAAAGCTATCGCCGCAAAAAGCGCGAATGCTTGATGTTTGCTTGATACAAGTCGTTTCAATGAATTTAGCATAACTATAATCTTAGTTTGAAATTCGACAATTTGAGCCAGCGTTTCCCAGGAGTTTCACACGCCAACTAAATCCGAATTTCCGTTTTCGTGGGTTAAGAGAGCCGAACTCAAAAGCTTATTCCCAAAAACCTCGCAAATTTTCATTTTCCCCAGCTAATTAATTTCCTAATTATGAGTTAGGGTCATCAATTTTTTATGGATTCCAAACGCAAAAAAAGACGATTTCTCTGGATCGTACGTCTAGTCGGAGCAGGCCTTACCTGTTTCTCTGGAATCCTGATTGGCGTCTATCTCGCTCGTTTGGAAATCGCTAATTTCATAACGAACCAAGCCCTCACGCGAAGCGGATTCCCTGATTCGAAATTGCGTATTTCGCACCTCGATCAATCCAATTGCATTATAAAAGACCTACACTTGAACACCGATTCTTACGAACTGAACATCGACTCGCTCCATATCCAATTCGATATCACCGAAGCCTGGAACAATAAAACCCTACAAACCTTGCGCATTGCCGGCGTCAAGTTTCGCTACGACCTTACCGATCCTTCCACCTTCGACCCTCAGGAACTAGACGCGTTAATAAAAGACGGCATACCCTTCCCTCTATATTCCCTGGAAGTCGAAGACGCTTCAATCATCCTTCTAACCGGCATAGGGGAAATCCCTTTCAGCACCATACTCTCTCTTTCGAAAATCGGCGTATCCGAAATCCAAGGAAACGTAAACGCGCGCTCCGAACTGGACACACTCGATATCGATTTTCAGATCACAGACCAGATCGAATTTTACGCAACCGCTTCATCGACGGACCTGACATCATCGCTCGCCACCTACAACCTTCCGCTTCTTGGTTTCGAATCCAGCACAGTGCTCGAAACCTCATCGGGATCAGTCAATGCTCGGGGGTCTTTCATCGGCATTGAACCGCAACCCATCGATTTCAAAATAGTATTGGGTCCGGTAAGCTACGATGATTCAATCGCTAAACTTTCAATCGATTCCATAAACTCTCATATGGTATTCGAATCGAATGAGATCAAAAACATAAATACGAATATTCACTTTCAGGAGATCCGCTACGACGCATACAAAACTCAAGAATCCATCATCCGAATCGACGCCCCTACCCTTCAAACGATTTCGATAGCAGTGCCCGAAACCCATTGGCTATCCAATAATGGCGACCACGGAATCGTATCCGCGAATATCGAAGCTCAGCTAAACGAAGACTTCACAATCGATAAAGGAACTGTTTCCGGCCAATCCACAGAGCTCGTCACCGATACCCTTGAATTAGCTCCGTTTCAGTTCTCGCTAGCCGGAAACCTCGATGCGGCGACCTTGACTACCAGCACGCTCGTCGCGAAGGCCTTTCCTTGGCTCAAAATCGAAACCTTAAACGCACGTCTCGACAATCTTTCAACGGAACAGCCTTCTATCGAGCTGACCGCTACTATTAACGCTACCGACGATGAATCAAGTGATTCGGAACCACCCTTAACGGGATCCTGGAAGCTTGCCAGTTCCATCCAACCGAATGCCCAGCCTCAAGTGCTGAATCTTTCGATACAATCAATCGACGATCACCCAATATTAGGTATTCAGTCATACTTGCTCAACGGAAGCAGCCAACTCGAAATGAAGTTCCGTCACTGGTCCGAAGAAAACCTCGCTGCATTAGACCTCACCCTAAACGGAACAAACCTCAACGCCGACCTACCCTTCGCTACTTTCCAGGGCATTTCTTTAAACGCTACATTCTCTAGCCAACCGATTTCCATTCCCGACGTCCTTGCGAGTAAAGGTGCCTTCAATTCTCTGATTCCATTGCTCGTCCAATACACCAAGTACGAATTCGAATTGCAAGGAGCTGAATTCACGGTACCGGATATTGCATCTATTCAATGGTTCTCGGGAACTTTCAATTCTGATTATTCAGACTCTCAACTCCAAGCCAAATTGGAATTGGGCATAGGAATCGCCAACATCGAAACCGAATCGGTTAAGCAAATCGCGATTAAATCCAACATCTCTACCGATGCCCGAAATGCAAACGTCGAAACCGCAGGCGAAATGCTTTTCGAAGGCGAACCCGTTACAGTCAAATCGCGTCAAACCTTCGATTTCTCGAAACCCTCATTCGCATCCAAGGGCGAATATTCCGTACGTGGCATCCGCTTAACAAACTCTGATATTCTTTCTCGGCATATCCCATCACTCATTGGAACCATCGTTTCCGCCGATCTCGCAATAGAGGGGACGCTTGAACTGGAAGACGAGCAAACTAAAACTCCTGCCATTCTCAAACTTTCCAATGGCTCGGTCCTCGACCCAGCAAATGACGTATCGATCGATTCTATACAAACGAACATCGTATTCGACTCTATCGCCGACCTGGTCACCAGCCCCTCCCAAACCATCAACATAGACACGCTCACTTTCGGCGACATAGAAGCAACGGATATGCTCCTCGAATTCGAACTCGACGAAAACAATCAATTCTTCGTCGAAAAAGCTCAGATGCGCTCTTTCGACGGCATACTCGCCCTCGATCCGTTCAACATAGATCTCGACGATCCCCAAGCCGCAATCACACTTAGATTCGAACAAATTTCGATTGCGCCCGTCATGACGATGCTCGACTTCTTCGAAGGCGAAGTCACCGGCCGCCTCGACGGAGCCTTACCCATCAGCATTGTCGATGGCTTGCCTGTCCTTGGCGAGGGATTTCTCGAGCTCGACCCTAAGAGCGAAGCCCAGTTCGCCTATGACGCCCAAGGCTTCTTCACTCAGCCCGACGACCCCTACGCTCCCCCAAAAACCTTTGGAGACAAAATGCTCGAACGTCTTGGCCTCGAACCCAATGTCCTCCTAGAAGATGCCCTCGGCAACTTAAACATAGTCGAATTGCGCATGGACCTCTTCAGCAAGGATCTCCCCGGCACTCCTATGCGCATCCAAATGGCGGGTCTCGCCGAAACCGGCACAGCTCGAATCCCCCTTAACATTACCACAAATGTCAACGGAACTGTTGCCGAACTCCTCAATTTCCTCATGCGCCTCAATTCACTCGGCGTAGTACCCGAAACGGACTCGCATTAGCGACTCGGGTACGATCTAAAATGCTCCCTAATGGACCAGTCTCATCAAGATTCGCCTCGCTTTTCAGACCTTGCTTTTTACCTTAGGAAAGTTCCATTGAATACATTCGTTACTCAAATCGTCCAACAGCCGAAAATGAAGACTGACCTTAAATCTCTCTCGAAGCTGCTCTTAGCTCTACCAGCCCTGATATGCCTAAACGGCTGCATCAGCATTAAGACTCACAGCTCATTCGAACCCATTTACATGACCCTCGACGTCAACCTAAAGGTCCAACTTCAACAAGAGCTCTCTGACGTATTCGGCGACATCGACGCCGCATCCACATCCCTTTCTTTCTAGAGCCACAACTTTAAAGACATCCAATGAAAACGATCCGAATAACCCTTTCCCTCATACTGACCCTCTCCGCGCTTGCCGTCTTGCCGCAAAGCG
>JABITN010000181.1 GCA_018700525.1 Opitutales bacterium | reverse complement strand
TTGCCCGGTCAGTTGCGAACTGATCAAGATCAAACAAGATTTCGGCCCCTATTCTCAAGGACAATATTGGGCGGAACCCCACAGCGACCATGCAGCGTCTCAAATGCTCAAACTCGTCAACGATTCCGATTTTGCGAAACACCTTGGAAAGCAAGCAGGGCAGACTATTCGTGAGCGATTCTCACCTGCGGCAGTTGGCAAGATTTACGAGAAACGTATCAAATCACTGGCGTTGTGGTAGCGCGAATCGAGGTCGATAATGAACTTCAACTCTTTTTTGCTTTGTGGTTCAAGACAAAGACAGGGCAGTCAATTCGAAACCGGATAAGAATCGTTGTATTACGAATGAACAAACAAAGTCGCTTTAACCTTTCGAATCGCCTTAGTCCCGCACTGGTCAATTAAGTCCGCAATGTAGCGCCAATCTCCTTCATAGGTATTGTCGTTCCAACCGGCCGCTAAGGCGGTCTCGCGACGTGCCATAACGCAGCCGCAATCGATGAACGAATACTCGAGCCGCGTAATGAAATTACGCCAGCTGTAGTATTCATGCACCATATCACAAAAAACGACATGGGTTTCGTCATCGAAATGCTCCAACATTTTCTCCGTAAAACCGGGCACATGAAAATTGTCGGAATTCGTAACGACGATAAAATCAGCCTCTATCGACTTAGCCACTTCTCGAAACCCCCATTGACGCGGCGTGTGCCCCCAATCGTTTGCTCGTTTATCCGTTTCCACTAAGCGAATACGTTCATCGCTCGCGATGATCGCTCGCGCAGTCGAGGTCAACTGGTCCGAAGGGCCATCATGCACGAACAGCAACTCCCAATTTTCATAGGTCTGGTCCATCAAGGACACTGCCAGCAAAGGAAACGAATTGAATATTGGAGAAACAAATACGACTTTCAGTGTTCGATCTTTAATCTCAGTTTTGTAAGCAGGATTTTTGACTAAGTCAGCTGTTCTCCTTACAATTTCGAGCTGTCTCAGCTTGTTACGGAGATTGATAAGTGGGGGGCGGTCCTTCAATCCAGGAGGCAACAGATCCGTTATTTTATAGAGAAATTCGGTTATCGGCTTCATTTCGATTCGCTAGGCAATCAGATTCCGAAGTGCAGTCAAAGCGTCACTTCAACTTCCTTCTCTATGATACCCTTTTTACCTAAAAGAACGAAGCCCGTATTTCAAGATGACATACAAAGCGCGTACCCCGTCAATCGGCCGGATTTTCTTCCCTTCGTCAAAATCTCTCCGAGCATAGGAAATCGGAACTTCCACTATTTTCAACCCAGCGAGCGATGCCTTAGCGGTCAATTCCGGTTCGATTCCGAAATGATTCTCTTCGAGATCTATGGATTGAAGAAATTCTCGAGGGAACAGCTTGTAACACGTCTCCATATCGGTGAGCCGATAGCTCGTGAAGACATTCGAAACAAGCGTAAGAAACCCATTCAACATCCGGTGCCAAAACGGACTCACTTCGGAAAGCCCGCGACCGAGAAAACGCGACCCATAGGCAGCATCGGCTCCCGTTCGCTCGATCCCATTAATCAGCTTCCTGTATTCCTGCGGATCGTATTCCAAATCCGCGTCTTGAAAGATGACATGAGTACCCTTCGCCTCCCTAATCCCAGTCTTGAGAGCGGCACCCTTTCCTTGGTTCACCTTGTGATGTACGATCGTATCAACCTCAGAGCTCAACGAGTCCCTAAGCAAATCGGCCGTACCGTCAGTTGATGCGTCGTCTACGACTATTATCTGCAAATCAGATACATCGCAGTTTCGGACCGCTTTTATCAGCGCAGACAATGTCTCTACTTCATTGTAAGCAGGAACAACAACAGAAAGGTTCATCGGAACAACTATTCAAGATCGATCCCGCAAAATGAATCAATTTCCCTGAACATGCAGGAAATTAACAAATTATTGCCTAATCGTATTTTCGTAATCGATAAACGCTAAAGCAACATGCACGCTTCCGAACAATAAAGCATCCCTGGGGCAAGCCCCGAGGTATTTACCCGGAGGGAATTAAAAAACCCAACTGGGACAGTTGGGTTTAAAAAAGTCAGCTCTAAAAACGGTTAATCAGCTAAAAACACCTCGACTAGGCCAATGCCAGTTGTCGCGCCAACGCCCTCCATCACAAAAGAATACAATCCGGGTACAGCATCCACTAAGAGAATCGCATCCTTACTTCCTGTTGGCAGCTCTGTTGCTCCAACTTCCTGCGAAATAGCAGCTATCTCACCCGAATTCGCCGCATCTTCCCAGTTATCATTAACTGCGACTTCTATTTGAGGAAACCCAGGTTGAGTAAAATCGGTTCTAAAGAGCGTTATTTTTGGATCTACAATGGTGCCATCTATGCCCATCGAAGGCCCCAACCCTCTAAGCAATAACTTTGAATCCACTTGCCCGTCTACGATAAAACCGGCAATCAAGCGTTCATCTCCCGTTCCCACAAATCCTCGAGTAGCGACATTAACTAGCCTATTCTGAAGGTCATTCGGCACCGATTGCCTGCTCTTATCAAAAACTTCTACAATCGCCAATCCGTTCGCATCGCCCTTATCGGTTACGACAACAGTGAAAAGACGAGTGCCATCCAGACTGAGTGCCATTCCTGCATCGAGAGAAGCGTCCTCAGTGTTCGGCTGCGCGAAGGTGGCTGGATCAAAGAGCTCCTTGATTTCGGCCAATTGCGTATCGCCCCAATCGTCATTAGTCTGAATTTCTACATTAACTGGGGAACCCGAAGTCCAATCCGTTTCAACTAAAGTCATTTGAGGATCGATCGCGGTCGGAGCTGAGATCAGTTTGCCCAGTTCTGGGCCTTGAGCCCGCGTCAAAATATCAATGGGCCCCGTTCCTTTTATCACAAAACCAAGGATCAAACCTTGGTCTCCCGAACCCAGAACCCCACGAGTCGCGATATTGGCCAATGTCGACCGCAACGTTTCGATACTCTGAGCCGCAGTCGTTTCCGAACCGAAGCCATTGACCGCGGTTAGGCGATATTCGTAATTCTTGCCTCGCCCGATACTTGAATCATCAAACGAGGTAACTAAATTTCCAACCGACCCCAACTCGGACCAATCATTTTCACCCTGCAAGCGGCGTTCAATAGAAAACCCTCCTCCAACGGCAGTAGAACCTGTCCATGAGAAGGTTGCTGTTCCTGGATTCGGCTCTCCCGCTGACAAGCCTGCAATATTGATCACCGGGGGGGTTGCATCTTGTCCGGCTGCGAACGAAGCGGCGGAAATCAGGGCAGGAACATCACTGCTGCTAACCAGAGGATTAGACGCTCCAGTAAAGAACTTCAAGCTATGCAACAACGTGCCATCGGCAGGGACCATCCAGGTATCGCCACCGCCACCAACAGCACTACGATAAAACCCATAAGCTTCTCCGTCTGCTGGCACCTGATTGCCTTGCGTCAGGTTAGGAAACCAAACAATCGCCAACTCATCCCCTTCCGCTAATCCTGAAAAGGAAACTTCACCAGAACCTACAATATACTCCCCACCTTCCGAGGGTTCCGCTGTTAGGTCCCAAGATTCGACGATAGCATCGTCACTTCCAGGATCTATAATCGCACCGGCTTCGGGGAGAGAAAACACTCCATCAGCCCCACCGGAAACAAGGTAAAGCATACCTGTCTCCACAAGAGGATCGCCAAGCTCATCTTGCAAACTACCTAAATCGACTGAAACGCCAAACGAGCCAAGTGCTCCCGGCATGGTGACCAGCAATGCGGCCCCAAAAATAATAAGATTTTTCATTTTCATTGTGGTGGCAGCTCCCATTGATTTACCCAGCTAGAATCTTGTGGATTGGAATCCACTTTAAATTTGCGAATCGCTATACCCATTCCTGGATCAATCACATCCGACCCCTTGTCAGTCGCGTCCCCAGTCGCAAGCTCCCTCCACGCGCCGTTAAAGTAATAATAACTTCCCGCTGGCGACATATGCTTATTCTTACCCGATCCGGAAGAATAAACGAGCAACATATCCTTCTTATTATTCGTGTCAGTTGTCTCTTCAAAGACTCCTCCTGGAGTAAGTCCCAAATCTTTAATCGCAATACCCAATGGACGATTAAGTCCTACAAAATTATCAGCTGAATACACATCCGATTCAGTAAGAGTGATTGCAATCGGAGCATCGATCACCTCTCCGAAAAAAAGTGCTTTTTTAGCGTCGGAAGCGTTATTGTTTCGGATAACGAACGCTCGATTCGGTTCAAGTACCATTAAATCCAAATTTAGATAACCATATCCAACTCCACGCCACGCCCCATCAAAAAAGAAAAAGACCTCTTCAGGAATCATATTGCCTTCCGGTGCAGTACCTTCCGGTACAATCACTTCAATTTCTCTCAAACCCGGTTCAGTTTCTTCGTGATTTGCAACTCCATTCGGAAATGCTGACCCTAATGTCCAATGTGGATAAACCGCTATTTCATCTCCATTTTGAAGACCCGTAGCACTTCCCTCAGAAAGAGAAATTTGCGAACCCGTATTCGAGCCAATTTCCACATGCGTTCCCATCTGCGTACCTGACTCAATTACAACATAATGGGTTGCTACACCACTATTGGCATCGAATGCCCCGATCGTAAGCGAATCCGCCGCCACAACGATGTGAACTGTTCCGTCATCAGAGACCGATTCAATCATTCCCCTGTATTGAGCCGATTGCTTGAAAGGAAACGAGAGGACAATATCGCTCGCCGCTGGCAAATCGATGGAGATCGCGCCCACGATTTGTGAATACACTTCTTGGGCTTTAACGATTACTCCGCTTGACGATAAAAGCAAAATGGTCGCAAAAATCCACCTATACAGACGAATACTTCTCATAATATGGAATTCACTAGGTTATTTTTCCGTAGAAACTGTTTTTGAAACAATTGAGTATCAAGACAAATTAAATACTTCCTCTAAGCTAAATGACTCACGATTAAGGGTTCCGACAAAACTCCGTTGAACTTGCCCGGTTTTTCAATTGCCGTAAAGTCCATTTTTCCATCCTCCTCTTAACTAAAAGGTCTTTCAAATCTCTTCACCTTTCAATACAACTCAAATCTGTACGAACAAAACGTAACAGCGGTTTCAAAAAACCCTAATTCATATCTAATATCTCTTAATAAGAAGTCTATAACCTAGCGACCCAATTCATTTGTTGGATGCCGAGGATTCCCTGTTGCCTCTAATTTCGTCTAAAAAGAAACAACCGCTAACGTCCGCAACACTGCTTATATTTCTTGCCACTGCCACATGGGCATGGCTCATTTCGCCCCACTTTGGGGGCTGCTCGCTTAACAGCTACCTTGGGCAAGGCCACTTCTTTCGGTTGAGTGCCAACGGGACCTCCGCTTGTTTGAGCAGCATCCCCTGGCCCAACAGCAACTGCTTGTCTAGCCAGCATGGTTTTCACGTTTTCGATGGCCACCATGTTAGTCGCCGTCCGGAACAATCGAGAACACAATTGCGTGCGAATCATTCCGATCAATTCCTCGAAATATGTATAGGCTTCGTTCTTATACTCGCTTAATGGATCTTTCTGGCCGTAGCTACGCAGCGAAACACTGCGGCGCAATTCCTCCATTTCCGTTAAATGCTCCTGCCAGCGTCCATCGATCGAATTCAACAAAATGAAACGCTCCAAATGCAAAAGCGCTTTTTCATTTTCCGCTGTCTTCTTGATTCGGTAAGCCTCTTTTACTTTTGCAAGAACCGCATCTAGAATGGCATCCGGTTCTAGGCCATTCAGGTCCTCCTCCTTCAAACCGATCGGGAAATGAGAATTCACCCAAGTCACAAAAGAACCAAAATCCGATTCAGATGAAACGGATACAGAATCCAGACGTTCATCAAGCTCTTCCTCTACCAATTCGAAGATCGTTTTGCTCGGATCCTCTCCTTGCAATGACTCGTTTCGAATACCGTAGATGATCTCACGTTGCTTATTCAGTACGTCATCATACTGAAGCAGTCGCTTGCGGATCGAATAATTCTGTTGTTCGACCTTCTTTTGAGCGGTCTCAATAGAACGGTTGAGCAAGGAATGCTCCAAGGGCTCTCCTTCCTCCATCGAATTTTGCAAGATCTTCGACATTGGACCTGAATTAGCGAACAAGCGCATCAGATCGTCTTCGAGAGAGATAAAGAATTTCGAGCGTCCAGGATCACCTTGACGCGAACAGCGTCCACGTAATTGGCGATCAATACGTCGAGATTCATGTCGCTCAGTTCCAACAACGAGCAAACCGCCTAAATCTTTTACACCCTCGCCGAGCTTAATGTCGGTACCGCGACCAGCCATGTTGGTTGCGATTGTAACCGCACCCCGAGCACCAGCCCTAGCTACAATCTCCGCTTCCTGTTGGTGGTACTTCGCGTTGAGAACATTGTGAGGAATGTTGCGGCGGCGCAACATGCGGCCAAGCAACTCGGAAGCTTCAACGGAAACCGTACCCACCAAAACCGGTTGACCCTTTTTGTGAGCCTCCTCGATATCATCCATAGCCGCATTGTACTTTTCACGGCGCGATTTAAAAATTAGATCGTTCTCATCAATTCGAATACACGGTTCATTCGTTGGAATGATCGCTACATTCAGACCATAAATGTCATGAAACTCCGTCGCCTCGGTTTCGGCCGTTCCGGTCATACCGCCCAACTTATCGTACATGCGAAAGTAATTCTGCACCGTAATAGTCGCATAGGTACGAGATTCGCGCTCGATCGTAACGTTTTCCTTAGCTTCAACTGCTTGGTGCAATCCGTCGCCCCAGCGACGACCAGGCATGATGCGACCCGTATTCTCGTCGACAATCACGACTTTGCCTTCTTGAAGGACGTACTCGACATCTTTTTCGTAAAGCGAATAAGCGCGAAGCAACTGGCTAATCGCGTGAATATCCTCTCCCACGACTTCTAGCTTCTCCTGTTCCTTCAGCTTGATCGCGTCCTTATCTTCCCGGGACAGCGAAGTATCTTTATCGAGTTCACTAAAACGGGTCGCCAGATCCGGTAGCATAAATGCATCAGGGTCGCCTGGTTTAAGTTCCTGACGTCCATTTTCCGTCAAATCCGCCTGGCGCTGCTTCTCGTCGATCACATAATATAGGCGTTCCTTCAGATGATACATCCGATCCTTGTTGAGATCTCCGTGCATCTCAGTGTCGAAGCTATCGAATTCCTTACGATTATTCCCATTCTCCATGAGCCGCATGAACGTCTTGTTCTTCGGTGCTCCCAATTTCACAAGCAGTAAGTCCGCGAACGGATCCGGCGCTTCAGGAAGCAGATGCGGCGCTACGCCATCCGCTTCGCGCTGTTTGTTTTCCTTGGTAAGTCGAGCGATCTCCGCATCACGCTCTTTTGCTTCTTCGTTAACCGTTTCCTCTGATTTTCCTAATTCCGCCTTCGCCGCGTTCGCAAGGCTGTTGCAAAGCGAAACCTGCCTTGAAACCAAACGATGAATACCGGATTTCATCTTTGTATATGGCTGCTCTCGTTGGATCGGAGCCGGTCCGGAGATGATCAAGGGCGTACGCGCTTCATCGACCAAAATAGAGTCAACTTCGTCGATAATCACGAAAAAGTGATCGCGCTGCACTTGCTCCTCTTTGCTATGCGCCATGCCATTATCGCGCAAATAATCGAATCCGAATTCCGAGGACGTGCCATACGTAACGTCGCGCCCGTACATCTCGCGTTTCTCCGCTGGCGGCATCTGGTTCTTAATGCAACCAATCGTCAGACCAAGATAGCCCAGCAAGTGCCCCATCCATTCCGAGTCGCGTTGAGCCAAATATTCATTGACCGTCACCAACTGCACATTCCGACCTGAAAGAGCATTGAGATAAAGCGGCAAGGTTGAGACAAGCGTCTTGCCTTCCCCTGTTGCCATTTCCCCAATTCGTCCCTGATGCAGTGCCATCCCACCGATCAACTGCACATCGTAATGCACCATTTCCCATGGCAATTCGATCCCCATGACAAGGCTTTTGGAACCCATCAAACGACGAGAGGCGTTCTTGACCGTTGCAAAAGCCTCCGGCAAGAGGTCCTCCAAGGATTCTCCCTTCTGAAAACGCTCACGAAATTGCTCAGTGTGTGCCTTCAGTTCACTCTCGCTGAGCATCTGGTAAGACTCCTCAAGCTTGTTGATCTGATCGACGATCGGCTGACAGGATTTGAGCCATTTCTTATTGGAACGGCCGGCGAATTTTTTAAAAAGTGCTGCGAACATGGTTGCTCTATATAGATGAAGCCTGTCCGCGTATCGAAATGCCGACCGGCTTGCAATGAAAAGGTTCTAATTTTGCTTTGAATTCAGGTCATCCTTTCCCGACGCGGGAGGCTTTCGTTGAGCCATTAAGGCACTTGGTCTCAATTCGAATAAAATTATTTTTTGAAGTTCTGTCTTAATCTAACGCCGAATTGCGTATTTTATCCAACCGATATGCACAAACTTGGCCAAAGTGGTCAAGTGCTGGAGGGATTTCGGGGAATCGAACGTATCCGCTTCGATCAAGCGAATTTCTTGTTTCTCAAAGCCAACCAAACTGCTGGACCATGCACATGCTCGGCCTCGAGTTTTTCACCCGCTATCTCAAAACCAAAATGTTCGAAAGCGCGAAGCATCTCCGATTTCTCCATCCAGTTGCAAGACTCGCTCCCTCCACCGCAAAAGCCCTTCCAGCTCAGTGCTTCCCCATACCCATAAGCGTATAAACTATGCTCGAACCCCGCATGAGAAGCCGCCCATGATCCTGAGAACTTGCAGCGAACATGTTCTTTCGATTCAATCCGATCCGCATCGTAATAATGTGTCCAAACAAAAAGAGATTTCACCCGCCGCGAGAGCAATTCGATCAGCTCGACCGGGTTCTTCATGTGATAAAGCACTCCCGAAGCGACTCCGACATCGAACACCTCCTCATGCTCTCGCAGAAAATCGACGAAGTTACCCAACTCGAATCGAGCCGTCTTCAGGTTCAGCAACTCCTTAACGACCAGGCATCTTAAATAAGCATCCGCGTTCCCTTCAATTCCCCGAATCGACTTTGCACCAGCTGACTCGATCATTCCAGTGTGACAAGCCTCGAGCGGACCAAGCTCCAAAACGGTCTTGTTCCGAAACCCTCCTAGAACCTCAGCTGCCCAATGAATGCGGGCATCGTCATGCAGCTTGCCCATTCCTTTGGAATCAACGCCCATTTCATCAGGCATAATGGAAAACCACTGCCCTTCGAAGAGATCGATCGCGTTCTGGTTACACGGACTCCGATCGAAGTAGTTTTCTTTTCTCATCCTATCGTGTTCTGAAACCCAATCCTATTTCTCGCCTTCCAAATAAGTCCGAAAATAAGCAATCGTCTCCTTCAAGCCTTCCGCCAATGGCACCTTCGGCTCCCAACCTAGATGCTTTCTCGCAAGCGTAATATCCGGTTTTCGCTGCTTTGGATCATCCGAAGGCAACGCTTCGTGAATGATCTTCGACTTCGAACCCGTCAATTTAATCACATTCTCGGCGAGCTCCAACATCGTAAACTCGACAGGATTTCCAATATTAACCGGGCCGACGGTTTCTTCCTGCTCCATCAATCGGACAAACCCATCAATAAGATCACTAAAATAGCAAAACGAACGAGTCTGCATTCCATCGCCGTAAATAGTGATGTCTTCGCCCTTCAATGCTTGAACAATGAAATTCGAAACGACTCGACCATCTTCCGGAGACATTCGAGGACCGTAGGTGTTGAATATCCTAGCCACGCGGATATCTACCCTGTTCTGGCGGTAGTAATCGAAAAATAGCGTTTCAGCGCAGCGCTTCCCCTCATCGTAACACGACCGAATGCCAATCGGGTTCACGCTCCCCCAGTATGACTCCGGTTGCGGGTGGACATCGGGATCGCCATATACCTCCGAAGTAGAAGCTTGAAAGACGCGCGCGCTCACGCGCTTCGCCAAACCGAGACAATTTATAGCTCCCATCACCGAGGTTTTAACCGTCTTGATGGCATTATACTGGTAATGCACTGGCGAAGCAGGACAGGCCAAATTATAAATGCGATCCACTTCAAATTTAAACGGATCCGTCACATCATGACGGATGAATTCGAAATTCGGGTGTCCCAATAAATGCCCGATATTCCGTTTCGCGCCTGTGAAGAGATTATCCATGCAGATAACTTCGTTTCCTTCACTTAACAATCGATCCGACAAATGGCTTCCCAGAAAACCAGCTCCTCCAGTTATCAATACTCTCATAAATACAATTCGCTACAGATTACGAAACAACCAATGAATTTCTCCTTGTCAAACGACCCGTCGACTTCGTTCTAAAATCTCCCGAGAAATTTTGCCAATCTCGTCACGAAAAAATCACCCTTCATTCTTTTCGTCTGCCTCGTAACGATCGATCCACGCTCGGCTCCAAGACGCGTAGTCCCCTGCTTCGATATGCAGCCGCACCTGTCTCATCAAATCCAAATAGAAATGCAAATTATGAATCGTCAGCAACGTGCAACTGAGCATCTCTTTCGCCATCGTCAGGTGGCGAATATACGCACGGCTAAAGTGCGCGTTCGCATAATTATCCAAACCCTCGACCAATGGCGCAGGATCTCTCGTGAAACGCGAATTACGAATATTGAACATCCCCTCAGGCGTGAAAAACGCCCCATTCCGAGCCACTCGAGACGGCAAAACGCAATCGAACATATCCACCCCAAGAGCAATCATCTTCAACATTTGAGGTGGAGTCCCCAACCCCATCGTATACCGAGGTTTTTCCTCCGGCAAAAACGGAATTGTCACGCCCACCTGATGCAACATCTCTGGCTCTGGCTCGCCTACGCTTACTCCGCCAACCGCATAACCCGGTAAATCCAGAGCCGCCAGCTCTTCCGCAGATTGACGCCGCAGATCTTCGAAAGTTGACCCCTGAGCGATCCCAAAAACATGGTGCCCCGTATCTAAAAAGCTCAAATCCTCCGCGATATCCCGGCACGCTTTCGCCCAACGAGTCGTGCGTTCGACCGCCTTTGCGCAAACATCCTTCTCGCAAGGCCAAGGCGGACACTCGTCGATCACCATCGCGATATCCGAGCCAAGATTCGCCTGAATCGTCATCACTTCCCGAGGACCCAAAAACACCTTCGATCCATCCAAGTGCGATTGGAAAGCAATTCCCTCTTCGCTCAATTTACTCAATTTCGCCAAACTGAACGCCTGAAATCCCCCGCTGTCCGTCAAGATCGGACCATCCCAGCCCATAAATGAATGTAAGCCTCCGAAATCCCGGATCAACTCGGATCCAGGACGCAAGTTCAAATGATACGTATTGCCCAATATAACCTGGGCTCCGATTTCCTTGACCTGCTTCGGCGTCATGCCCTTGACCGTTCCCTGCGTTCCAACAGGCATAAATATCGGCGTTTCGATATCGCCATGCAAGGTACGCAAGCGTCCTCGACGGGCCGCCGTGTTCTCGTCTTTTGCCAAAATCTGAAAATGATCGCTCATGGAATTCAATATAAAGGGCCACCACGAAGCGCTTCCATCGGGTTTTCAATCCTTCGTTAACCAAATTAGCCCAAAAACTAATCTTTCATCGCCCTTGACCCAACCCTTTTCGCCCTATTTAAACTGCGCCCCAAGCCATGCTGCTCGTCATCGACAACTACGACTCCTTCACATACAATCTCGTGCAATATTTCGGCGCGCTGGGAATCGAGCAACGCGTCTATCGCAACGACAAAATCACCGTCGAAGAAGCCCAGGCGCTCAACCCAAGCCGCATTCTCATTTCCCCCGGACCGCGCACGCCCAACGAAGCGGGCGTGAGCGTTCCGATGATCGAAGCGTTCGCCGGCAAAAAGCCTATTCTTGGCGTCTGCCTTGGCCACCAATCGATCGCTCAGCATTTCGGCGGCAATGTCGTCCGAGCCGGACGACTCATGCACGGAAAAACCTCTCGCCTGAAACACAACGGCCAAGGCCTTTTCGCCGGTATTCCCCAAGATATTGAAATCGCTCGCTACCACTCGCTACTCGTCGAACGCGAATCATTCCCCGATTGCTTGGAAATCGCCGCCGAAACCGAATCTGGCGAAATTATGGCCTGCCGGCACAAAGAATTCCCCGTTTGGGGACTCCAATTCCATCCAGAATCCATCGCCACTCAAAATGGAATGGATCTTTTGAAAAATTTCCTTACCTTATAGCGACCATGAGGTGCCCAAAGTGCGCATCAACGCTCGACAAAGTAATCGACTCTCGAATCAGCAAAGATGGTTCGACTATCCGACGTCGTCGCGAATGCATGGACTGCAACCATCGCTACTCTACTGCCGAGCAAATCCTTCGCGAAAATCTCTACGTCACCAAACGTGACGGACGCCGGGAAAACTTCGACAAGGTAAAGATCGTCAATAGCTTACGCCGCGCCTGCCAGAAGCGCCCGGTCGATGCCGAACAGATCAACATTCTCGTCGAGGATATGATCGACCACTTGGAAAACGAATTCGGCATGGAAATTCCATCGACTGCAATTGGAGAAAAAGTGCTCGAAAACCTAAAGAACATCGACCCCATCGCCTACATTCGTTTCGCGAGTGTCTACAAGGACTTCCGAAATCTCGAGGAATTTCTCGACGAGATAGGAGCGCTTTCCAAGCAGCCGATTCTATGAGGACTAAAACCGCAGAAGACCTCTCGAAACTGCAAGTCATCTGCTCGCTGTTTTCGAAAACCATCTGCGACGACCTCTATTTCGCCCAGCAGATCAAAGAGTCGATTGAAGCCTCGCTGCCCAAAGATCAAAGCGACCAAACCCAAGCATTTATTCTCCGAGCACAAGAGCTCGTCGCGAACATAGAAGCCGAAGACGCCAACACCGGCATCGAAATGGTCGAAGCCGAGAATCCACTCACCCCATTTTCAATGCTCGATCTGAGAGCGAACTTGCTCGAAGCGCTCAAACGAACCTGCCGATTCGATACCGGGCTCGTCGTCCTTACTGGGCTCAAAGACGCTATCTGCCCGAAGGGGAAACGTTGGACCAATAGCCGAAAACAAGAATACGAAGACGCGATCGCATTCGCGCGCGAATTTTGCCATCAGCGATCACGGCCTTCCTCAACACTCTCACTCATAATTTTCTAACCGAAAAACCTCCCGTTCATGCCAGAATCCAAAACGCTTTTCCAGAAAATCGCCGACCGCGAGATGCCAGCCAACTTCGAACACGAAGACGACCTTTGCTTCGCCATCCGCGACATCCAACCCCAGGCTCCCGTCCACATTCTCGTCATTCCCAAGAAACCGATCCCACGCGTCGGCGAAGCCTTGCCGGAAGATCAATCGCTACTGGGCCACCTTATTTTGATTGCCGGCCAAATCGCCCAAAAGCTTGAACTCGAAGCCGGTTTCCGCGTCGTTATCAACAACGGCCCATACGGAGGCGAAGCCGTCCCACATCTCCACGTCCACCTCCTCGGCGGACGCCAAATGGCCTGGCCTCCAGGCTAAACCGAAGACCGAGAAGCGGTTCTACGGCATCATCGATAGGTCGAGACCGCCTCGAAACATCCGTCTAAACGTTTCGCAATGTAGCCTTTTAATTCTAATATCATTAGATCAGACGAAATTTCCGGAGATGAACGACCTAGTAATTGCCCAATTCGATCGGCCGCCAAAGATTCCCCTCCAGTAAATAACTTGAGCAACGCTTTATCCTGCTCACTCAAATCTTCAATATCAGTCTTCCGGTCGCCCGAATATGGAAGATCCAATTCCGGCATCTCCGCCTCGTGCTCAAGCTCTTCTAGCAAATCCTCTACGCTCGTCAAAAGAAGTGCCCCATCACGGATCAACCGATTGCAACCTGCGCTCGTCCGCTGATCTATCCGACCAGGCACCGCGCAAACCAAACGACCCTGCTCTCCCGCGAATCCAGCAGTAATTAACGATCCGCCTGATTGGTCCGACTCGACCACCACCACCGCCTGCGACATCCCGCTCACTAAACGATTCCGCATCGGAAAAGTCTGCTTGTCCGCCCGCCGTCTAAACGGAAATTCCGAGACGACTGCTCCACGCTTTCCAATCTCTCTATATAAGTCGATATTCTCCGGTGGGTAAACGATATCCAAACCGCAGCCCAACACCGCCACGGTCGATCCTCGATCGGACTCCAAGGCTCCTCGATGAGCGAGCGTATCAATTCCTCGGGCCAAACCGCTCGTCACGCAAATACCGCGGCCAGCTAATTCCCTAGCCATTTCACGCGCAACTCCCTGACCGTATAAAGTAGTTCGCCGACTCCCAACAATCGCCACGCTCGGCAAACGGAAATCGTAATCGCCCAATACATACATGCCAATTGGCGGATCATGTATTTTCTTCAACAAATCCGGATAGCGATTATCCTCTCGGTCGACAAACGTCATCCCCAGGCTATTCGCCATCTCCTTCTCCCGCTCAAGATCGAATAACGATCGCCAGCGAAGAAGCGAATTCACAGCAGGGCTTCTCACCCCTGCTATCCCTACCAATTCGCTTTCCCCTGCATCTAAGACTGCAAGCGGATCGCCCGAAAAACGATCCAACAAACGATTCAGCGAAACCGGACCAATACCCGGCAATCCATTGAGTACCCAGTACGCATCCCTACGCGTTAACGCCTTCCCCATTAGGCGAAATCATAAGCGCTTTTGCGTAGGTGTCCAACAAATCCGTTGTTCGAACCGCAACTTGACCCGAAACAGTCGCCAAAATATCCGCCGCCTTCCCATGCCAATAAACCGCTCGGCAAGCGACCTCAGCCAATTTATCTGGCGACGCGGCCAAAAGACCCGCCGTCATGCCTGCCAACAAGTCTCCACTACCTCCCCGAGCTAATATCGAGTTGCCCGTCGTATTGACAAACAAGCATTCACCGACGGCAACGCGCGTATTCGGTCCTTTTAATACCACGACGCCATGATGCTTCTGCACATAATCCAGCAATCGCTTATCTAGATCGCCATCGACATCATCAGCTCCTTCCAAACGACGAAACTCCCCTAAATGAGGCATCGCTATGAACGGCACTCCCGCAGCATCTAAAACCTCAGGGCGCAACGCATCTGCATCGATAACCAAAGGCGACCTCCACTCTTTCATAGCCTCCACAAGCATCGCGATCGTTTCGCCCTCAGATCCCAATCCCGGACCAATAAGGGTAGCAGTAGGCTCAAATCGCAATTCTCTCAGCAAATGCAACCCCTCCAAAGCCAAACCGCCCTCAGACGTTTCCGGCCAGGGAACCCACATTGCTTCCGGAATTTCGGTCGCTAGTTGCGGGACCAAACTTTCCGGAGCGCAAACCGTCACCAATCCCACTCCGCTTTTAAAAGCCGAACGAACACTCATGATCAAAGCGCCGGGCATACTGCGGGAGCCGGCGATAATCAGTAAATGCCCAAAACTTCGCTTCTCGCAAAACACAGGTCGACGACTCCGCATGGGATCTAAAATCGAGTCCACGATCACTCGTCCTCCTAAACCCAAATCCTCATCGAAAAATCCTAGATCCAAATATCGAATACTGCCGATCGAACCTTCCGTATCTCGGCTCAACAAGGGCATCTTCAATATTCCAGTCGCAAACGTAACATCTGCCCGAAATACCGTCGAATCGGAAACCTCGCCTACCCCACTCGGCAGATCCACAGCAACTCTCATTAGAATCCTCGCGGCGTTAACTCGATCGATCGCCCCACGGCCTAAAAGCCGGAGTGGAGCTTTAAACGACATTCCAAGCAAACCGTCCAAACCAATGTCGAAATCCCGATTCGTCAAAGCCCGCTCGATGGTCTCAAGCCAGCTCGCCTCGCTATTAGGCCGACACCAACAGACCGAAAGAACACCATCCGGAGCCAACTTTTCCAGAATATCGAAAGCGCGTTTCGTATTCGGCTTCAGATCCGTCAAACGACCGGCGATCGCAAGAACGATTTTTCCAACAGCTCCCCGTCGGACCATCTCGGCAAGTGCGAGTAGCGCATCCCCGCCATTATGGCCCTTGCCAACAAGAGCGAAAACGGAAAGCGCGTCCGGTGAAAATCGAGTCAGCCGATATTCGTCGAGTATCCCGCGACCCAATTGTCGTCCCACCGATTGCATCGCTTCCCAGATCTTCGAATCCGAATCCAAAAGAACTCGCTCGAGCTTCGCGGAATCTTCACAGCTCAATATCGGATGCGATGCCTTCAGAACCGATTGCATATCTGATACGTCGCCTAGATTATCCTTTTTCATCAGCCTCTTCCGATCAATACCGCAAACGCGATCGCACTCTCTTCCGTATGAGACAGGCTAATCGCTACCCGAGCCGCACCCAGAGACTCCATAAACCGAGCGCACGTTTCATCGAGCTTAATTTCGGGTTGTCCTCGGTCTCCCAATACAACGCTAATTGATGTCCAATTGAAAGGATCGCCAATTCCCGTCGAGAATGCTTTCGAAACTGCTTCCTTCGCCGCAAATCTGGCAGCCAAGTGCTTGTCTGGAAATTTCATTCGCAGGCAATAGTCCTGTTCCACCTGAGTATAAACGCGCTGGATAAACCGGTCGCCTTGGCGCTCTCGCATAATACGTATACGATCGATATCCACGATATCGACGCCAACGCCTAAAAGTGGCCCCGCAGCGGGCAAAGCGAAATCAACAGCCATCCCAAAGAGTTCAAACGTTCACCCCCCGATGATCAAGGCTTTCATCTCCCTAACCGCTTCGTCGATCCCGTAAAAGACCGACCGACTAATGATGCTATGCCCAATATTCAGCTCATTCAGATGCGGAAGCGTCCGGACTTCCTTAATGTTGACGTAATTAATCCCATGCCCCGCATTTACGATTAAACCGGCTGAGTGAGCTCGTTCTGAACCTTCGACCAACCGGGCGAATTCTTCCGAGCGTCCCGATTCGTAGTAGGCGTTCGCATAAGCACCCGTATGTAATTCGATATGCGAAGCCTTAGCCTTAGCCGATGCAACGATTTGATCCGGATCTGGATCGATGAACAGACTGGTCTCTATACCGGCATTCCACGCCGATTCAACGATCGCCGCGATACGTTCGAAGTTACCCGCAACATCGAGCCCCCCTTCAGTCGTCACTTCCTCCCGATTTTCAGGTACGATACAGATAGAATCCGGTTTCACCTCCAAAGCAAAGGCGAGCATATCGTCAGTCGCGGCCATTTCCATATTGAGACGCGTTTGAATATTCTCGCGAATACGCAAAACGTCACCCCGCTGGATGTGACGCTCATCCTCCCGCGGGTGAACTGTGATCCCGTCCGCTCCCGCTTTTTCCGAAAGCAAAGAAAGGACCATCGGGTCCGGCTCCACCATTTGCCCATTCAAGCGACCCGCATCCCGATAGCGCGCTTGGCGCAGCGTAGCGAAATGATCGATGTTGACCCCTAAGAGAATGTTTGCGTTAGACATAGCGTGTGCGTGATTGAATTTAGAATTTAGAACGCTGAGAGCTGAGACGATAGAAGACAAACACAGAAAAGCGTAATGACAGAACCCAAAGCCAAACGAGAGAACCTGTTTCTCAACATCATCTTCAATGTCCTTGCACCTATTTTGATCCTCACTAAGGCAGCTAACTACGTAGATATCAGCCCCACGATCATTCTCTGCATCGCCATCGCCCTTCCGCTTGGGTACGGCATCTACGACTACATCGTCCGCAAGACATTCAACATGCTCTCCGCACTCGGTCTCGCCAATGTCCTCGTCACCGGATTTATTGGACTCGCGGAACTCGACAGCAAATGGATCGCAGTGAAGGAAGCTTCTTTCCCGCTCCTAATCGGCATCGCCGTCCTCGCAAGTATGCGAACCGGCAATCCACTCGTCCGCACCTTCCTCTACAATCCTCAAGTTCTAGACGTCGATAAAATCGAAGCCGAATTGGAAGTCCGATCCAATCGCCCTGCCTTCGACCTTTTGCTCGACAAGGCAACGTACATCCTCGTCGCTTCTTTTCTACTCAGTGCAGTTCTCAACTTTTTCCTGGCGAAAATCATCGTGACCAGCTCAGGCGGGACCGAAGAATTCAATCAGCAAATCGGTAAGATGAACGCCCTCTCTTGGATCGTCATCGTCATCCCGACGACCATCATTTCAGGGTATGCTCTTTTTCTTCTGATCCGTGGCATCAAGCAACTCACCGGTTTGGAACTAGAAGACGTCATCCATTCCAAATAGCTCCCATCCCTCAGCTACTTGCGATTCGCTTCGACAATCACCTGTTTCGCGGAGAACACATGGGAAGAAGAAAGATCCACATCGATCCGTAGCGCGTGCATATTGGTCCCTCCGAAGACTTCCAAACGCGTGAAATTCTCTACGCTGTCACGTTTCGTCCCTTCATGCATCATTGGTTTGTCGAAACGAAAGTAATGCGAATCGCCGTGAACCAATAAAACCGGTTTTCCAAAATCAATTGTTCGATTCCTTAGCTGTTTCAAAAATCGAGCAAAGCCCGCATCCACTTCCCGATCATCTTTCAAATCCCTGAAAGGATTCGCATGGATAAACACTGCAAGCGCCGGAGCATTCGATGAGAAAGCCTCATCGAAAACCGTGTCCAACCAGGCTGCGTTCGCTTCATCACGAAAAAGAAACTCTTCAACCGCGCCAGGAATATTCGCCTGTCGATTGTTCTTACTACCGACAATATGAATCGTTGCGAACACAACGCCCTCCTTCGACCACATCCGGTTTTCCACAAACAGCGCCCATCGCGGATCAGTGGACTGAACAGATAATTCAAATGCTTTCCCGCCACCTAGCGTTTTGGAGTCCTTATAAAATGAATTTCGAATCAAAGAGAGCCGCTCCACAGCATCCCAACTTCCAGCACTCTCGCGATTACAGTCCGTCCATTCGTTGTCTCCTGGTGTATAAATAAGCGGGTGACTGAAACGTGAGAAACTCTCCAATGTTCGTCGATAGCTTTCATCCGTGCAGAGTGAGCTCCCTGACTTCGTATCGCCCACATGGACCGTAAACGCAGGCCTCTCCGCATTAACGACCTCAATCACATTATCGAATCGCGCATAATCCGCAGGCAAATAATACGGCATATCTCCCAATGCACAAAAATGGAAAGCGTCATCGCTCGCCGACGAAACAGCAATTCCGAATTGAGCGATCAACAAAATATAAACGAATCGGTAGATCATTCGCGTTTTCATTATTGCGCAGGTCGCTTGAACCAGAACGTTTGCTTCAATTTGATCCGATGGGGAGCACCATTCTTATAAGCAGGGCTAAACTTAGACTTTTTCAGCGCGTCGATCGCCAAGGCAACAAATGCCTCGTTCGTAAAGTCATTCGAGCTGGCCTCCCTGACGACTCCATCGACATCGATAAAGAATTGAACTGTAACGTATGCTTGCTCTAATGTATCCAGTACCTCTTGCGTGGGCTGTTCCGGAGCTGCCTGTTCCAATACTCCGGGCATTCTTGAGTTCGGCCGAAGGTCAGTCCTCGCCGTCCCCTCGCCTGCATACAAATTGCCATGCTTGCTCCGCCCCAACTCCGTCGCCTTATGAGATAAGGCGATTTGCTTCCCTTCGTGAAATGCCGAAACATGCAAAGGACCCAGTCGCCAATTCAATGGCAACGGAATCGATTCGCTAATCTTATTCTCAACGCCAGGCGCCAATATCGGAAGCGCCACCAACGCGGTATTGATATTCGAATCAGGTGTCGCACTTGTACGGATACAGAGATAAGCGCCTTCAATCGCTTCATCGGTTCTCAAACTCGACTGAATCGCTAACTTCGATGATGGGTTGCTATGAGAAACCAATTTAATCGTATCCACATCCACAGAAAATCCCGAAAGCTTCCAACGGTTTCCTGTTTTAATAACGATTTCGCCGTTCTTAACAGTCCTGCGTTCCCCTCGATACTCGACAATCGGATCGCAATTGTCCGCTCCTACAATTGGAACTAATCGATTCTTCTCCTTGACGAAAAATTCGTCTCCGAAAGCAAGTTGCGACAATACGATATAGTATACGGCCACTAAAACTGCACTCTTTAAGAGGTAGTGATTCATGCGGAGGATTTTGGAGAGTTCTAAACGTAAATCGCAATTCTGCGACCTTAACATCCTTACCTGATCTCATTCTCTACGCAATGAGAATTTCACAGAATAGCCAGCCTATCGAGGGGACCCAAATAGAGACCAAATTCTTCGTCTTTATCCGCGTTCGGCCACGGGAGTGTAATCGCGCAACGCTGGACCCTGGTAAACCTGACGAGGCCGGTTGATCTTGCCTTTAGGGTTCATCGCTATCTCACGCCAATTTGCAACCCAACCCGGCATGCGGCCAATCGCAAACATGACCGTAAACATATCCGCGGGGATACCCAAAGCTCTCAACACAATGCCACTATAGAAATCGACATTCGGATACAAATTACGGCTAATAAAATAGTCGTCAGCCAAAGCGGCTTGCTCCAAGTGGCGAGCGATATCCAAACAAGGATCATCAATACCGAGCTTCGCAAGCAACTCTTCGCATGCTTGACCAATGATCTTCGCACGAGGATCGAAATTCTTATATACGCGATGTCCGAATCCCATCAATCGTTTGCCGCTCTTTCCACTCTTGGCTTCATCGATAAACTTCGAGCCATCGTCGCCCGATTCCTTAATTTCCTCGAGCATCTTGATAACGGCCATATTCGCCCCACCATGAGCAGGTCCCCACAACGCAGCCGCACCCGCAGAAACAGAAGCGAAAAGGTTGGCTCCACCCGAAGCAACCATGCGAACCGTCGACGTACTGCAATTCTGTTCATGGTCCGCATGCAAAAGCAGCATCAAATCCAAGGCTCGGCTTACTTCGGGAATCGCCACATAAGGTTTACCCGGTTCCGAAAACATCATATGGAGAAAATTATCCTGAAACGAAAGCGAAGGATCCGGCTGGTTACCTTCCAATCCTCTTGTCACGCGATAAGCCAAAGCGGCCGACGTCGCAGTTTGAGCAATCGCAGTTGCTGCAGCGGCATCGAAATTCTCAAGATCCGTTACTCGATTATTGGTCGCTATGTCTTGATTGTAACAGCTCATCGCTCCCAACATCGAACCGAGTATGCCCATCGGAGGAGCATCGCTAGGAAATCCTTTCAACGCATTCGCCATCAATGGCGAAACCGCCGCGTGATCTTTGATCAAGCCAGAAAAGCGATCGCGCTCCGCCTGGGTCGGCAAATCTCCATAAAGGAGCATGTAGGAAGATTCGATAAAATCAGAATTTTTAGCTAGTTGCTCAATTGGAATTCCACGATAGCGAAGAATTCCTATTTCTCCATCGATAAACGTTATCTCACTTTGGCAAGAACCCGTGTTCCCGTATCCCTCATCATAGGAAACATACCCCGAAGCTGAACGTAACGTGCGGAAATCAACCGCTTTCTCGTGCTCAACTCCTTCTATTGTCGGGAAGGTGTATTCTTGATCATCCAGTTTGAGAACGGCCTGTTTGCTCATGCGTATTCGTATAAAATGTAGTTTTCTTGAGGAGCTTTTACGAGGTAAACTATAAGCCTTATTTTCTTCCCTCAAGGATGTAAAGCCCGAGACAGCATTGTATGAACTATTAGTTCACTTTTAAGACCCTCCAAGGGTCCTAATCGCAGGAATCGACGAAATTCGAGTAGATTTGCAGCCCTTTCGCCTGACTTTTCTCTGGGTGAAACTGACAGGCCAACGCTCGTCCTCGCGCAATCGAGCTCGTAAAAACTCCATCGTACTCCGTCGTCGTCAAAACCAAAGAAGGGTCATCCGGACATGCGTAATAGCTATGCACGAAATAAAATCGGTCTTCCGCATCGTCTAGGCCTTTCCAAAAAGGCGAACCGCGCTGTTTCAACTGAGCCGTATTCCAACCCATATGAGGAATCTTCAAACCGGGCTTCGACTCGAAACGAACCACTTTTCCAGGGAAAACGCCCAATCCGCGAACATCCCGCTCTTCCGAAACGTCAAACAATGCCTGCAGTCCCAAACACACTCCCAGAAACGGACGGTCCTCACGAATCCAAGCTTTAACGAAATCAGCGAAGCCGGAAGACCTCAGCCCATCCACGCAGTCCTGCAAAGCGCCTACACCCGGCAAAACCAACCCGCTAGTCTCGCCGACTTCGTCGGGCGAACTTACGATCCTTGGCTCCGAGCACACTTTCGCCAAAGCGTTTTCTACGCTCCGCAAATTGCCCATGCCGTAGTTAATAATTGCGATATCCTTACTCATGTAATAAAGACTTTTGAATCTCAAAAAAGCGACGCAGACAGTGCGACCTTTAAATCCTTAAATTCCTACAGCATTCCCTTGGTCGACGGGAGCCGACCTTCTAGGCGATCGTCGATCGTCGAAGCTGCGTCAATTGCACGAGCCATGCATTTGAAGATGCATTCCGCGATATGATGCGGCTCTTCGCCATACTCCAACTTAACGTGCAGATTCGCCCCCAGCGTATTGGAAAACGCACGACAGAACTCCTTAACCAAGATGATGTTGAAATCTCGCACGTAAGAAGTAGAAGCCACCACTTGGTACTCCAAAAATGGACGATTACCCAAATCGATCGCTACCCGACCGAGACATTCATCCATCGGCAAAATGAAAAAGCCATAGCGACGCATGCCCTTTTTGTCTCCGATCGCATCCTTGAAAAGCTGACCCAACACAATGCCTACATCCTCCACCGTGTGGTGATAATCTACATCTACATCGCCACTTGCAGACACTTCCAGATCGAATAAGCCATGAGCAGCGAACAAGGTCAGCATATGATCGAAAAACGGTACGCCCGTATCGATTTCCGACTTACCGGATCCATCCACATTAAGAGATGCGCGAATATTCGTTTCCTTTGTTTCGCGTTCGAGTGATGCTATGCGTTCTTCAGCCATTGTTCTATCGTTTCGCTCAGTTTGAGCATTTGATCTTCATCGCCCACACTGATACGTAGAAAACTCTCAGTCAAGGTGTGTCCTGGAAAGTATCGAACCAAGATTTTTCGATCCTTCAAATATTCAAAAAGCTCGACCGTCACTGCCGGACCCGATTCACCCGCTCCGTTTACAGGCTCAGTGAAAAGCATATTGGCTTCCGATTGATAGGTAAACCAACCGAGATCCGTGAATTCGGAATAGTAGAAATCGCGTGTCCGAACCACTTTTCCCGCAATAGCTTTCATGTAATTCTGATCCTTTAACGCGGCAATCGCTCCCGCTTGAGAAAGGCGGTTCACATTATAACTATCTCGCACTCTATCCAAGGCTTCGATCACCTCAGGACTAGCCAAACCATACCCCACACGCAACCCAGCCAGAGCGTACGATTTCGAAAGCGTCCGCGTAATAACCAAATTCGAAAACTCGCCCAGTAGCTCGACCGCATTCTCCTGGGCAAAATCGGCATAAGCCTCGTCAACGACAACGATTCCATCGAAGGTCCCGAGCAAAGCCCGCAACGATTCATTCGAAAACCCAACTCCTGTAGGAGCATTTGGCGACGTGAAAAACAAAATCCGCGACCGGTTCTTAACGATCGCTTCCAAAGGAAGCTCCATGCTGCGATCGAATGGAATCTCCACCGTACTCGAATTCTGTATACAGCACAAAACCGGATAGAGTGAATAGCTCGGCACAGTAAACCCTACCGATTCTTTCTCTGTCGAAAACGCACGTACGAGCAGGTTAAGCACGTCGTCCGAACCATTGCCCACGATAACGTTTTTCGCATCCAACTCATGCAATTGAGCAACCTCCTCACGCACGCCCCAGCTCAGCGGATCCGGATACAAACGCAAGTCATCGCCCATCGCCCCTTTAATAGCTTCCTCCACCATCGGACTCGGCGAATACGGGTTCTCATTCGTATTGATTTTTACCCATCCTTCGCCCGTCGGCTGAAATCCAGGAGTATAAGCATGCAAACGTTTTACGTGGGGCAAGGCATACTCGGAAACTCGTTTTTCGGCGCTCATCCTTCTTGATTCGATTCCAAGCGAATGGAAACCGAACGGCCGTGACCATCCAAACCTTCCATTCGAGCAAAAGACTCCGCTGCCGGAGCGGCCTTTCGCAACGCTTTCTCCGAATAGCGAATCAAACTGGAACGACGGAAAAAATCGTTCACTTGCAAGCCGCTGAAATAACGACCCGAACGACCCGTCGGCAACTCATGGCTCGGCCCAGCAACGAAATCGCCCAACGCCGTAGCCGACCAACCACCTTGCATAATCGCGCCAGCCGTTTTGATAGAGTTCACCAGCATAGCGAACTTCGAGGGTTCTACCTCCAATTCCATATGCTCAGGAGCCACGTAGTTCGCTACTTCGATCGCTTCTTCGTAAGTATCCACCACGACAGAGAAAAAACCTTCCCTCAAAACCTGCCGAATCAATCGCTTTCTCGAAAGCGACTTTAATTGCTCGCGAACCTCAGTGCGAATCGCTTTCGCAATATCCTTCGAAAGGCTGACCAATAAAACTTTCTCGCGACCCGATCCATGCTCAGCTTGGGCCAACAAATCGGCAGCGGCGAACTTCGGATTGGCCGACCCATCCGCGATGACTAGCAATTCACTCGGACCAGGCAACAAGTCCACACCAATCGTGCCGTAGACCTGGCGTTTCGCTTCAACCGTAAACGCATTTCCCGGTCCATAAACTTTGGATACAGAACGAATAGAATCGGTCCCGTACGCCATCGCCCCAACCGCACAAACGCCTCCTACTCGATAAGCTTCGGTTACCCCAGTAAGCTTCATCGCCGCCATAACCCCGTCGTTAACTACGCCGTCTTTCCCGCATGGCGTAAATGCCACAATTTCCGGTACCTTTGCCAATTTAGCGAGTGCCCCAGTCATAATGACCGTCGATGCTAAATCAGTCGGAATATACAAACCAACACGATCGATAGGATAGAAACGTTCACCAATAGTAGCTCCGTGATTGTTCTTTGCCGTCCACGACTTCGGCAATGCATGGCGATGAAAAGCGGTAACCGATTGTATCGATTCCTTGATTGCATCAAGATCCTCCTTGGCCAAACGCTTGGTAGCGGAGTCCATCTCCTGCTTCGAAATCCGAAACTCCGCAGATTTCAACGAAACGCCATCAATGCGTTTCAGAGTGGATGAGATGCCTAAATCGCCCTTCCGGCGAACATCTCCTAGGATCTTGGCTACAGAATCGACAATGGACTGCGGGACCACAGCGGTCTCGCAGAACTTTGCCAGCTTCTCCTGGAAACCACGCGAACGGTATGCCAAATCTGCCATAGCACCACTTTTGAAAGACCCAAAGCGTCTTGGCAAAGATAAAGATCGATTTTTCGATCAGCCAAATGAACTACCTAAACTCAATCGACTACGACCAGTCCAAACGACGCAGAGCTCAAGGCAGCGGCATTTTGAAATCCGAATCAGGAAGCTTTTGATTCAGTTTGATCGTATTATAGGAAAACTCCATCGTCTGCTGCCCCAATGCCGTCGCGAACGTGCTAACCATTTTCTTGGGAAAACGGATGCCATCGACAACAATTTCGCCCTCCTGGAAATACTCGACGCCTTTGCTATCGAGCATCTTCAAAAGCTCCCCCGTTTCCGCGTCGATGTAACGGCGATAAGCGATTCCATCCCCATGCTCGTAGGTCAATACGATGGTATCGCGTCCGTTTATAGGCTCTTCCCCTTCATAGGAAATACCTCCATTGCGGACCTCAGGATGCTTGTAGAAAGCGAATGCTTCGCGCACGGCCGACTGCATGATCAAGATACGCAATGGATCGAATATTTCCATTCCCAAAGGCAACGAATCGCCCACGCGCTCGAATGTCGTCCATCCTTCCGATCCATCTAGAACCGACACTTCCTTCCGATTATTGACGACCGCGACCATCCTCTGGCGCATCGGCTTTTGATAAACCATATCAATGGTGCCCAGATCGCCGGTGCTGTAAAGCAACGATCCTTTGTAGCTTATACTATCGATCGAATCGAGCTTGTCACTATCGCCCAAATATGACCGAGCTAATTCAATCGTCGACTTAATGATCTTCTCATCCGCTTCATCGCCAAACGATTTCGCGCCGGCGAGTAGAACTACAACCAATACAAACGGGACAAATAATTTATTTTTCATACGCAATTTTCGGAATATACACGAGAGCAGCTATTCCCACTCAATCGTTCCTGGAGGTTTTGAACTGATATCGTAAACGACGCGATTAACGCCGATAACTTCATTGATAATTCGATTTGAGACGCGCTGCAGCACTTCAAAGGGAACGCGAACCCAATCGGCAGTCATAGCGTCCTTGCTTTCGACGATACGCACCGCCACCACATAATCGTAGGTCCGCTCGTCGCCCATAACCCCAACGGTTCGTACCGGAAGGAATACGCAGAACGATTGCCAAACTTTGTAATAGAGATCGGACTCCATCATTTCCTCATGCAAAATAGCATCCGCCTTGCGCAGGATGTTGAGCTTCTTAGAGGTGATGTCGCCCAATACGCGCACACCCAGTCCTGGTCCAGGGAATGGTTGACGCCAAACGACTTCCTTCGGCAATCCCAATTCCGCTCCCAATGCGCGAACCTCGTCTTTAAACAACTGACGCAAAGGCTCGAGGAGCTTGAATTTCATGTTCTTCGGTAAACCGCCCACATTGTGGTGACTCTTAATCGTGGCCGCCGGGTTACCATCGATCGAAATACTTTCGATTACATCTGGATACAACGTGCCTTGAGCCAAGAATTTCGCGCCGCCTATGCTTTTTAGAGAATCTTGGAATACTTCCACGAAAGTCTTACCGATGATCTTACGTTTCCGCTCTGGATCCTTAACTCCCTTAAGGCGTTTCAAAAACTTACCCCCCGCTCGCGCTACACGCACGTCCATTTGGAAATGACGCTTATAGAGATCAACGACCAATTCGCGTTCATTCTGACGCAATAGACCATTATCAACGAACACACAGGTGAGCTGACGACCAATTGCTTTATGAATCAAAGCCGCCGCAACCGATGAATCAACGCCGCCGCTCAATCCCAACAATACCCGATCTTCGCCAACCGTTTCCCGGATGTTGCGAATCGATTCCTCCGCCAATTCAGCCATCGACCAATCCGCCTTACAGCCGCAAATCTTGCGAAGAAAATTCTCCAATATATTTAGACCACCTTCCGTGTGATCCACTTCCGGATGAAACTGAATACCGTAGAATTTACGTTTTTCGTCGGCGATTCCCGCGAAGCTCGAGTTTTCGGTAGAAGCGACTACCCTAAATCCTTCCGGTAGGCGAGCCAGGCGATCACCGTGGGAATTCCAAACCCGCAAGGAATTCGGCAATCCACGAAAGAGGCTCCCTTTCGTCTTAATCTTCAGCTTGCCGTGACCATACTCACGCTCATCGCTTTTCTCTACCTTGCCTCCGAGCATTTGCCCGAGCAATTGGACGCCATAGCAAATGCCAAGAACCGGAACTCCTAGATCGAAGACTTTCTTGTCCGGACGGGGTGAACCTTTTTTCAGAACGCTCTCAGGCCCGCCAGAAAGAATGACGCCCACGACGTTATCTTTCTGCAACTGCTTAGCGGTCGTTTTATGGTTATAAATCTTCGAATAAACCGAACACTCACGAATTCGACGCGCTATAACTTGCGTGTATTGGGATCCGAAATCGAGAACCGCTATGGTTTGGTGCTTCATAGAAAAACAGACATTAAATCATTCGAACGCTAAAACTGTCACTCACTTTTATAGGGAAATCGCTAAACGGCTGGTTTTGTCCATCGCGGTCAAAATCACGAGAACTCGCTCACCAGTCAATACGACAACTCATAATTTTTGTAGTCGCAATCCGGACACGGCTCGCCTTCCGAAACATTCGCCTTCGTAACCGAGTAAAGGCCGCCACAACGCACGCAATGAAATACCTTTTGTCGGCGACGCGCTTCGAAACTGCGCCGATCTTTTCGGTCGTAGAAAAACCAAAGAGCCGTTACGCCCACCAACGCCGAGCCTGAATAGAGAATTAGAAACCAAGTAAAAGCGTGCATGTTATAGAGAAACGAAAAATGCGTTCTCCAAAGAAGAACGCATTCGAAATAGATTGTTCCCAAAAGGAAAAGCTACTTGCCCTTCTTCTCTTCGGTTCCTTCGGCAGTCGCCTCCGCTTCGACAACCTCTTCAGTCACTTCCTCAGCTTCGGCTACAGGCTCTTCAGCTACTTCCTCAACAACAGGAACCTCTTCAACTCCTTCTGGAGCAGCTTCAGTCTTCTTGGCCTTCGACTTCGGCTTGCTCTTCTTGGCGTAACCTTCGTCGTCGGCATCGATCAATTCGATTAGAGCCATTTCAGCAGCATCGCCACGGCGAGTGCCCACCTTATAAATACGGGTATAACCACCAGTGCGCTCGCGAAATTGCTCGACCTTCTCGTCGAACAATACGTGAACTGCATCGGTATCGCGAACGCGAGCAATCGCCAAACGACGATTATGCACGTCACCTTTCTTAGCCAAGGTGATTACTTTTTCCACGAACGGGCGCAACGCCTTTGCCTTTTTCAAGGTGGTTTTGATGCGACCATGAGTGATGAGGGCGGTTGACAGATTGGCTAAAAGAGCTTCGCGATGCTCTTTCTTAACGCCGAGTTGATTACTATGCTTGCGGTGACGCATTGCTATATAAAGGTTTTATTTGTTAATTCAGGAAAACGATTACAGTTCCTTCTTCATATCAAGAAGACGCTCGTCGAACTTCATGCCTAGCGAGAGGCCGAGAGATTCGAGCTTATCTTTGATTTCATTCAACGATTTCTTACCGAAATTACGATACTTGAGCATCTCTTGTTCGCTCTTCATCGCCAATTCGCCAACCGTAGTAATATTCGCATTGTTCAAACAATTCGCAGCACGAACCGACAATTCGATTTCGTTGACGCTCATGTTGAGTAGCTTGCGGAGCTTATTTTGCTCTTCGCTGACCTCAGCTCCTTCGTCTTCGAATTCGTAGTTCTCATCCGAGACATTGTCGAACACGTCGAGGTGATGCTTTAGAATCGCACCGGATTGCTTGAGAGCATCGTCAGGAGTGATACGTCCATCAGTCCAGATTTCAAGAAGCAGCTTATCGTAATCGGTGATTTGTCCAATACGAGTGGCTTCAACGGAGTACTTAATCAAACTAACAGGGCTGAAAAGAGAATCGATTGGAATTACGCCAATCGGTTGATCTTCATCCTTGTTGTCATCGCCCGGGCAGTAACCGCGCCCAACCTTGATTTCAAGTTCCGCAGTGAACTGCATTTCGCGGTCCAATGTGCAAATCACTTGTTCAGGGTTTACGATTTCAGTGTTTTGATCGAGCTGGATGTCAGCCGCTGTGATGGTCCCTGCACGGTTCACGTTGATCATCAACTTAGCGCCGTCACGGTTGTGACAGATCATTAAAACTTTCTTCAGATTCAATACTATGTCGGTTACGTCTTCGACGATACCTTCAACGCTTTGGAATTCGTGGCTTACGCCATCGATTTTCACTGAAGAAATGCCCGCGCCCTCAATAGAGCTAAGTAGCACACGTCTCAGGCAGTTGCCAATTGTGTGACCATATCCGGCCTCGAAAGGCTCGGCGATGAACTTGGCATATGTAGCCGAGGATCCTTCCTCTACTTTTACGAGACGGTTGGGGAGTTCGAACTTTCCGATACGTTTTGGCATTGTACTGTAAGGTCTTGAAACGGCTGAGCGAGTTAAGCGAAAATAATAAAGATAAACCGACTAGAAGCGGCTGTAGAATTCAACGATAAGTTGCTCGTTGATCGTTTGCTCCATCTCTTCCCGACTTGGAAGACGATTGATGACTCCACGAAATGCTTCGTCGTTGCGCGTCATCCACTCTGGAACGTTGCGAAGACGAGTAGACTCCATGTTGCGAGTAGCTAACTGACGAGAAGACGTTCCGTTTTTCACTTCGATCTCATCGCCCGGCTTAACTTGGAAGCTAGGAATATCTACCTTCTGGCCGTTGACGCGGATGTGTCCATGATTAACGAATTGGCGAGCAGCCTGACGCGACTTGGTAAAACCGAGCTGGTAAACAACGCTATCGAGGCGAGACTCTAGCAATTGCAAGAAGATCGTACCGGTTACGCCGCGTTGGCCCTTGGCTCGTTCGAACGTACGGCGGAATTGCTTTTCCATCAAACCGTACATGAACCGAAGCTTCTGCTTTTCGCAAAGACCAACGGAATATTCCGATTGCTTGCTGCGACGCATGCGAGGACCGTGCTGTCCAGGCGGATATCCGCGTTTCTCCAAGGATTTGTGGTTGCCGAAAATTGGCTGACCGAAACGTCTGCTGATCTTTACTTTAGGACCGGTATAGCGAGCCATGAGATTTGTATGTTATAGATTTAGTTAAACGCGGTTAGCGCCAGGATTAAACACGACGACGCTTTGGCGGACGGCAACCATTATGCGGAATTGGAGTAGTATCTACGATAGACGTGATTTCCAAACCCAATGACTGGAATGCGCGGATCGCGGAATCGCGACCCATTCCCGGTCCCTTTACATGAATGGAAACTTCTTTCAAACCATGAGACATCGCCGCTTTCGCTGCGTTTTGAGTTACAATTTGAGCCGCATAGGCAGTTGATTTACGAGAACCACGGAAGTTCATCTTACCAGCACTCGCCCAGGAAATAGTATTCCCTTTGGTGTCGGTAATCGTAACAATCGTGTTATTGAAAGTAGCGCTGACCTTCGCAATGCCGGTCGTAACGTTTTTACTGCCCTTTGCCTTGCGAATTTTGAGATCACCAATTTCTTCTTTCAGCAAATCTTGAGCCGTAGGCTGCTTCTTAACGCCACCTGGCGCGAGTTCTTCCTCAGCTTCCTTCTCAGGGGATTCCTCCCCTTCGGCTTCAGCCTTCGGAGCGTCTGTCTTAGGAGCATCTGTCTTAGGAGCGTCTTTTTTGGCAGCTACTTTTTTAGCAGCGTCTTTTTTGGCAGCTACTTTTTTAGCAGCGTCTTTTTTGGCAGCTACTTTTTTAGCAGCGTCTTTTTTGGCAGCTACTTT